>NZ_VOZY01000012.1:0-125784 GCF_013419525.1 Acinetobacter sp. YH12076
AGATCCATGCACGTGTAGCAGTCCTTAACAGATTTACGGAATTAGGTCGCCCACTTACCCAAGTTACGCCTTAAATTTGGATCAATTAGGGGCGCTTTGCATTTCAAATCTTTGTGCAACAAAGCCTAGTGAAATTATTTTTATCGTTAGTACGCTGTTAAAAGGGTTGTATAGGGACGTATTAGATGAGTCATCTACTATACGGCAACTATTTATATTAACACATAATATCTATTTTAATTCAGAAGTTACTTCATTTAGAGGTGGAAAAGGGTTCGATAAGAAAAATGTGAGCTATTATTTGGTTAAAAAAATTATAGGAAATAGTAAAATTGATTACTATGAAAAAAATCCTATTATTAATTCTTATGAATACTTGTGGAGTGAGTACAGGAATCTAGAAAATAATAGCGTTATTGGTGTGCAAAATATTATGAGACGAATACTTGAAAATTATTTCAAGTATTGGGGGAATAGCGGTTTAAATCAAATTGTGGATAAATTTGAAGGGCGGGAGAAAGTTTTAGTCAATTCATTGATTGATTGGATGCACTCAGGATCACATAATATTTTTGATGATTATAACTTATCAACGCAATCAACAGATATTGATCAATATAAGTTAGTTTTTCGAAAGGTCTTTGAGCATACTCAACAACTTGGACACTACAATATGATGATGAGGATTGAAGAGGAACAACTAACTTAGAGTATTGTATAAATTTTTCACCACTGATAAGATATATCTTAATAAATCTTAAGGTGTATCTTTGCTATGTCAAATTCAGACCTTCTCGACGGTAGCGATAGTCCAGTTAAAACCCGCAAACGCCTGTTTGAAGCAGGGCACATGAAACTATTAGTGCTGCATCTTATCTCCCAAGCACCAAAGTTCAGCTATGACATCATTAAAGATGTAGGAAATGTCGTTGGCGGCGGTTACAGTCCAAGCACAGGCACCATTTACCCAACGCTGAACTACCTAGAAGAACAGCAGTACATACATGCAGAACTCAATACAGACGACCGTAAGCAATACAGCATTACCCAACTCGGCATGCAGCACCTAGAAGCTGAGCAAGCGACTGTAGAAAAGATTCTGTGCCGTTTTGATACCCGTAAACAAATTCATAACAACGAACAATACGTCGACATTAAACGTGCAATGGAAAATCTAAAAGCATCACTGCGCATTAAAATTCAGCACTGTGAACTTACCCCTGAACAGGTGTATGCCATTGCGGAAAAAATCGATCAGGCGGCGGTCGAAATCAGCCGTATGGAGGTGTCTCAATGAAACAGCATCAATATGAAATTACGCTAAAACACGTGGCGGATGCAAAGGGCAATCCATCGACCTATGCAGAAGCTTTGCAGTTTAATGCCTATAACCATGATGACATGTTTAAGGTGCTGGAGCATTTGACCAAAGCGCAATTGTTAGATGATGAAAAGACCAAAGCCTTTGCCGTGGGTCTGAAACTGTTTGGTGAAACTTTGTTGGAAAATAAAGACAACCCTTTATTTAAGGAGTTTTTACCGCAATTTATTGAATTTATGAAAACCCTAAAACAAACTGTGAAAACTCAAAATGCACAATCAGCAACGATAGAACAAGGTGCAAGCCATGAATAATCTCCCAAAATTTCATCCTAAGCATCTCACGTGGTTAATGCCTTTGATCCTATCTGGCATTATGAGTGGTGCTATTTCTTGCTTTAATATTTTTTTAAAAGTCGGTGCGGTTGAGGGCTTCTTAGGGATTTGGTTACAAGCTTGGAGCCTATCGTGGATGATGGCATTTCCGCTGATTTTAGTGGTTTTGCCTTTGGTGCGTAATACTTTAATGAAGTTTGTGCGCCTACCGAATGAGCCTACATCCAAATAAAAGGAAAATTTTCTTAGTCATCGTCTGAGTGTGACTGCATCGCGCTTAGAATGATGGCTGTTAATTCAGTCAGTGATTTAACTCCTGCAATACGTTGAATGACTTGCCCGCGATAAAATACTAAGGTTGAAGGTAGTCCATAAACGTTATAGCGCAAGGTTAGTATCGGTGAGGAATCAATATTTACCTTGCCAAATTTGAGCTGTGTATGCTGCACGGACATTTGCTTTGCACACTGCTCAAATACAGGGAAGTTCTGCACACAGGGCGCGCACCAGTCTGCATAGAAACGAATCACGGCAAAACCATCGAACCATTCATAGTCGCTGGCGTTATCTTCGTTATATTCAACAACCTGAACCATGTGCTGCCTATTATTAATTTGCTAAATAGTCAGCCAATTATACATAAGTCCATTGTTATTCAATCTGTATGCTTTCTATGTTCAAATAGTGCAGAGATAGATGAATAGTCAATAATTGAAAAGGAAAAACAATGTCACAGCAAAGCATGCAGCAGGTCATTATTACTGAACCGGGCGGTGTTGAAAAACTGGCCTATGAAAGCGTTGCCATCCCAGATGTGAAAGCGGATGAAGTGTTGGTTAAAGTGCATGCCTTTGGTATTAACCGTCCAGACATTTTACAGCGCCAAGGCTTGTACCCAATGCCGAAAGGGGTAACGCCAGTACCGGGTTTGGAAGTGGCAGGTGAAGTGGTTGCTGTCGGTGCAGAGGTCACTTTGTTTCAAGTGGGTGATAAAGTCTGCGGTCTGACCAATGGCGGCGGTTATGCAGAATATTGCGT
This sequence comes from Acinetobacter sp. YH12076, assembly GCF_013419525.1. Classification (NCBI taxonomy): domain Bacteria; kingdom Pseudomonadati; phylum Pseudomonadota; class Gammaproteobacteria; order Moraxellales; family Moraxellaceae; genus Acinetobacter; species Acinetobacter sp. YH12076. The sequence continues at coordinate 2,695 of NZ_VOZY01000012.1, forward strand.
GGTGCCTGAAAGCCAAACCATTCGTATTCCTGAAGGTGTTAGCTTTACTCAAGCGGCAGCCATTCCTGAAACATTCTTTACAGTTTGGGCCAATGTATTCCAAATGGCGCATGCCAAAGCTGGTGAAACCGTACTGGTGCATGGCGGCGCAAGCGGTATTGGCACCACAGCGCTAATGTTATGTAAATCTTTGGGTCTTAAGTCATTTGCAACCGTGGGTTCAGATGAAAAAGTAGCAGCTATTTCAAATTTAACCACAGCCATTAACTATAAAACTCAAGATTTTGAGCAAGTGATTAATGATGCAACCGAGAACGGCGGTGTAGATGTGGTTTTGGATATGGTCGGTGCGCCGTATTTAGAAAAAAACTTAAATCTGCTGCGCCGTGACGGCCGTTTAGTCTATATCGCTTTCTTGGGTGGTGCAAAAGCCAAAGACGTGAAACTAGGTCAAATCATGATGAAGCGTTTGACCATTACCGGTTCAACCATGCGCGCGCGTAATACTGCAGAAAAAGCAGAGATTGCCAAAGGCATTCAGGAAAATGTTGTTCCGTTATGGTCTAAAGGTGAATGCCTGCCAATGATTTACAAAACATTTAAGTTTGATCAAATTCAAGAAGCACATGCAGCCATGGATACAGGCGACCATGTGGGTAAGATTGTGGTTGAAGTGATCTAAAGGATTATTTTTAAAACGCGATGTATTTGCAGGGTGTTTTAAAATAATAAAAGAGGGCGATGTCCCTCTTTTTTATTGTCTTACTAAACTTTAGGCATAAAAAAACCAGCTTATCGCTGGGTTCTTTATTACACCATCTTCAGTAGTAGAAGAATGGTGCCCGAGGCCAGACTCGAACTGGCACGCTTTGTGGGCGGGGGATTTTAAATCCCCTGTGTCTACCGATTTCACCACTCGGGCTTAACAAGATTGGAGGCGGAGGTCGGAATCGAACCGGCGTACACGGAGTTGCAGTCCGCTGCATGACCACTCTGCCACCCCGCCATGTCTTGTTGATGCGTATATTAGCAAGCTCTGAAAAAAAAACAATAGCAGATTCATCTGTATGAGCATAAAAGCAGCATACAAGGTAAAAAATTTAAAATAATCATGTATTATGTGCAAAATTGATTCATATCATCACTTGGAGAAGTGCCGTGGCATTAGTTTTAGATGGTCGTGCATTGGCGAAGAAAATTGAAGCTGACTTGTTGACTCGCGTAGAAGCGCTAAAAGAGAAAACTGGTCGTACCCCAATTCTTGCGACTATTTTGGTAGGTGACGATGGTGCATCTGCAACTTATGTGCGTATGAAAGGGAATGCTTGCCGCCGTGTTGGTATGGATTCATTAAAAGTTGAGCTTCCTAAAGAAACCACAACTGAGCAATTGCTTGCTGAAATTGAAAAATTGAATGCAAACCCAGATGTTCACGGTATTTTGTTACAACACCCAGTACCTGCTCAAATTGATGAGCGTGCATGTTTCGATGCGATCTCTCTTGAAAAAGACGTGGATGGCGTGACCTGCTTAGGTTTCGGCCGTATGGCGATGGGTGAAGCTGCATATGGTTCAGCGACTCCTGCAGGTATCATGACCATTCTAAAAGAAAACAATATTGAAATCGCAGGTAAACACGCGGTTGTTGTGGGTCGTTCTGCAATTTTGGGTAAACCAATGTCTGCGATGCTACTTGAAGCGAATGCAACAGTGACCACTTGCCATTCACGTACTCAAAACTTGGCTGACTTTGTTAAACAAGCTGACATTATTGTAGGTGCGGTTGGTAAAGCAGAATTGATTCAAAAAGATTGGATCAAACCGGGTGCTGTAGTGGTTGATGCTGGCTTTCATCCACGTGATGGCGGCGGTGTAGGTGATATCCAATTGGTGGGTATCGAAGAAATTGCTTCTGCTTATACACCAGTACCGGGTGGCGTAGGTCCAATGACAATCACAACATTGATTCGTCAAACTGTTGAAGCTGCTGAAAAAGCGTTAGGTTAATCTTTAGACCTCTCTCTTGCGAAGCAGTGCTTCTCATCTCCTAAAAGTATAGGGAACTGATCGTCTCAAATTGATTCTATGTTGCTCCCTCTCCCTGTGGGAGAGGGTTGGGGTGAGGGTGCTTTTTTATAAATAATCCTCTCCTTAACCCTCTCTTGCGCTTCAATTTAAAAGCAGTGCTTTAAATTTTGCTCAGGAGAGGGAACTTCCGATCTTAATTTAGGCTTTTATGACACTAAAACTCTGCATATTCGAAAAATAAAATTCCAATGAGCTGTACTTTCCAATTCCCTCAAGCCCCTGAGCACCTCCTTAAAGCACTGCATGAAGTCATTCCGCATTGTGAATTACATGCACAACAGTTGCCTGAAACACCTATTTCTCTATGGTTGATTCCACCCGTATTTCCAACGGATAAAATGGATGACGAAGTCATTCGAAGGATTTGGAACGACACGCCGTATTGGATCTTTTGTTGGGCTTCAGGACTTGCTATGGCGCAGTGGTTATTGGCTGAGCCGCATCATGTCAAAGATAAAGTGGTGTTGGACTTTGGTGCAGGTTCAGGCGTGGTGGCGATTGCCGCGAAAATGGCAGGGGCGAAACGCGTGATCTGCTGTGATATCGATCAAGTAAGCCTAGATGCTTGCTGTGCGAATGCTGAGCTGAATAATGTTGAACTCGAATATTTAGACGATCTGTATAAAGCCGAACAAGTCGATATTTTATTGGCTGCCGATGTGCTATATGACCAATGCAACCGTTTCTTTTTGGATGAGTTTTTAAAGTTTGCTCCAGAAGTGTGGGTGGCAGATAGTCGGGTGAAAAACTTTAGTCATCCTAAATATGAAAAACTCGATGAACGAAGCGCGACGACATGGCCTGATTTGGATGAATCACCTGAGTTTCGTAATGTGAGTTTTTATAAAACCCTATAAATATTGAACCCATAAAAAATAAGACGCTTAAAGCGTCTTATTTTTTATATTTTGAACAGCAAATTTGATTAAGAACAGGTATAGCGAACCACACGTAAGGTGGCAGGGCGAGCATCGAGTGCATCACGCGCGCCTAAGTTTTCAGAGTTACGTAGATCAGGAGTATTTGATAGACCGAAGTTCGCACGTGTATTACCAATTTGACGGCCGTACTGGGTATTTTCCAAAGCAGGATTTGCAATTTCGTTCACGCTTAAGATTTGTAATTTATAGGTCTTTTGCGTATTTAATACTTTTTGGCAAGCACGCTGTAATTTATTGGCATCCAGTTGTTGGTTTTGGCGACCCGCTAAAGTATATGCAAGTGTTGCGCTATCTGCAGATTTGGACTCTATTTGAAAGCCCGTTTGACCATTAAAAGCACGTGGAGTGCTTTGGCAAGCAGCCATCGACATTGCAACAATACCCAAACTTAAAACTTTGTAAATATTTTTCATCATTCATTCGCCGTGTGTATTTGTATGTTCAGTATGCCATAGTCCGTCTGTCGACTCGATGGCGAAAACCAAGAAAGCCAAAGAAGTTTGATTAAATCTTTGATGCAGCCGAAACGATGAGTAGATGGAAATGGAGATAAAAAAAGCTCATCAAAATAGGCTTTGATGAGCTTAAGTGGAATAGCAGGGCTGAGCGAATTAATCGTCAGTGATCATGCTATGTTTTTTAGTATCTTTCATGAAGACATAGGTAATTAAAGATAAACCAATCATGAATGTAATGTAGTAGAAGAAGTAGTTTTCATGGCCTGCATTTTTGAAGCTCAAAGCTACAAGTTCTGCTGTACCACCAAAGAGTGTATTTGCAATGGCATAAGGCAATGCAACACCTAAGGCACGGATGTGTGCAGGGAACAACTCTGCTTTCACTACGGCATTAATCGCAGTATAACCAGTGACAATCACCATACCGCTCATGCAAAGCATAAATGCTGTGGTTGGGCTGGTAGTTGAACCGATACCATTGAAAATAGGAATGGTAAACAGTACACCAAGCACACCAAAGGCGATCATGATTGGCTTACGACCAATTTTGTCTGAAAGCGCACCTACAGCAGGTTGTAAAAGCATAAAGATGAAAATCGCAGCAGTGGTAATTTCGGTAGCTGTGGTTTTCTCAAAGCCAGACGTGTTGACCAAATATTTTTGCAAATAAGTTGTAAAGGTGTTGAACGCTAAAGTACCACCGGCAGTTAACATGATCACAGTGAAGGCTTGTTTAGGGTATTTGGTAAATAACGCTAAAGCCCCTGATTTTGGACCACCATTTTTAGCTTGTTCTTGAGCTTCTTTAGAGGATTGAGTTTCAACTAAACCGCGACGAATCCAGAACACCACAATTGCGAGCAAAGCACCGATAAAGAAGGGAACACGCCAGCCCCATTCAGTTAAAGCTTGTTCTGAGAAATTACGCTGTAAAATAATTAAAACGCAAAGTGCCAGTAGCTGACCTGAAATCAGTGTGACATATTGGAAACTTGAGAAGAAACCACGATGGTTTTTACCTGCCATTTCAGTCAAATAGGTCGCACTAGAGCCATATTCACCGCCGACACTTAAGCCTTGGAGTAAACGCGCTAAAAGTAGAATAGCGGGTGCGAGCATCCCTACAGAATCGTAGGTTGGTGCACATGCGATCATCAGTGAGCCGACACACATCAACGATACAGACAGCGTTAAACCTGCTTTACGACCTTTACGGTCAGCATAAATACCCATGACCCATGCGCCGATTGGACGCATTAAGAAACCGAGTGCAAAGACTGCAGCTGCTTGTAAGAGTTTTACAGTATTGTCACCGTCAGGGAAAAATTGCGGTGCAAAGTAAAGGGTAAAGGCAGCGTAGACATACCAGTCGTACCATTCAACGAGGTTGCCGGCAGATCCGCCGAGGATAGATTTGACACGAGTTTTTCTATCCAATTGTTCAGGAACAACTGGCTCAGATGAGTTTGACACATCATTCTCCAAGGAATGAATGCAAAACATATCCATTTAAACTCTTTGGGAAAAGTTTAAATCAATATATTTTGTCGAAATGGGAGATAGAACTATATTTATTTAATTTATACTCCTGTTGTTGCAGAAAATCATGCGACTTTAGTCTATAAAATGCGATTTTTTTGATCAGATACATTTTTTACGACTAAATGAAAACAACAAAGCCTCATAAGTTGAGGCTTAGATTGAAAAAACATGCTGTTTTTGATCAGCTTGATCGATAAGTCATCATCAAATGAACCTGATCAATGCTCCTGAATTTTGGAATGGTGTTTGGTGTCTTTCATAAAGACGTAGACCAATAACGAAATAAAAATCATGATGGTTACATAGATGAAAAACCATGACTCGTGACCAGCTTCTTTAAAACTTAGCGCAAAGAATTCTGCTGTACCACCAAAGATGGTATTTGCAAGTGCATAAGGCAGCGCAACACCCAATGCGCGAATATGTGCAGGGAACATTTCTGCTTTTACAACCGCATTGATCGAGGTGTATCCCGTGACAATCACTAGACCTGCGAGACAGAGCCAAAATGCGGTCCAATAATCTTGAGTTTGTCCTAAGGCACTAAATAGAACATAGGTGAACAGCACCCCTAAGATCCCGAAGGCAATCATTAGAGGCTTACGACCAATTTTATCGGATAGACCGCCTGCAAGTGGCTGTAAGCACATAAAAATAAACAGTGCTAAAGTGGTGATTTGCGTGGCCTCAGGTTTACTAAAGCCAGAGGTATTGACCAGATATTTTTGCAAATAGGTGGTGTAGGTATAAAAAGCCAATGTACCCCCAGCTGTTAAAAATAACACCGTGAATGCTTCTTTCGGATAATGCTTAAATAGAGAAAATAAGCCTGATTCAGGCTGGTCCTTTTGCTCTTGTGCATTTTTAAAGGATTGAGTTTCTAGTAGGCCACGTCGAATACGGAAAACCACTACCGCTAAACACGCACCGATAAAGAATGGAATACGCCAGCCCCAATCATTCAATTGTTCTTCGGTCAGCAACCATTGCAAAATAAGTAGTACGCACAGTGCAGTCAACTGACCTGCAATCAGTGTCACATACTGAAAGCTTGAAAAAAAACCACGACGGTCGCGGTCAGCCATTTCACTAAGGTAGGTCGCACTGGCGCCATATTCTCCTCCGACACTTAAACCTTGAATTAGTCGTGCAACCACAAGAATAATCGGCGCCAAAATACCAATTTGGTCATGCGTTGGAGAAATAGCAATCATCAATGAGCCGATACACATGAGTGTGACGGAGAGGGTTAAACCTGACTTTCGACCTTTTTTGTCTGAATAGATCCCCATAATCCATGCACCAATGGGTCGCATGAGGAAGCCGACTGCAAAGATGGCCGCAGCTTGGAGAAGCTGTGCAGTCTGGCTACCTTGAGGGAAAAAAGCATGGGCGAAATAGAGGGTGAATGCTGCATAGACATACCAATCGTACCATTCAACAAGATTACCGGCTGAACCACCGAGAATGGATTTCACTCGGGTCTTTGTATCTAAATTTGATTGAGTAACAATTTCTTCCGTCATTTTAAAATCCATCTTTTTTTATTGTGTGAAAATATCTTATGCGTATCGAAAAGCATGAAATGTAAACTAAAAAAGAGGTTTTGTTTAAAAAGTGTACAAATCAACAACTTGTCATGAATTTTGCTTTGAATAATGGCTTGGGCCTTAAAATGATTGATTTCATACTTGAGCCAGCAGGCTTTTAAACGTACATTTAAAATATAACTTCTCATTTAATGAGGAATACAAAAACTCAGCGTAAGGATATCGTGACCAAAATAGGTATCTGGATCAAAAAATCATGATCAATGAGAAAAAATAAAAAAGCAAAGAAAACGAAGCATTGTTGAATAAAAAGATAGAGTGGGAGGGAGCGATGAATACACAACAACAATTAGTATATGACATGGTGGTCATTGGTGGTGGAATAAATGGTGTTGGTATTGCTTGTGATGCAGCGGGGCGGGGGTTAAGTGTTTTGCTCTGCGAAAAAGACGATCTCGCGAGCCATACTTCATCTGCAAGTAGCAAGTTAATTCATGGTGGTCTTCGCTATTTAGAGCATAAAGAATTTCGTTTAGTACGTGAAGCGCTTGCAGAACGCGAAGTTCTGCTTAAAAAAGCCCCTCATATTATTCGGCCTATGCGTTTTATCATGCCACATGAACCGCACTTACGTCCGGCTTGGCTAATTCGGACTGGATTATTCTTTTATGATTATTTGGGTAAGCGAGAACAGCTTGCTGGCTCCAATGGAATTGAATTTGATGTGAAAGTTAGTCCTTTAGCACCCAGATTTACTCGAGGGTTTGAATATTCCGACTGCGTTGTGGATGATGCACGCTTGGTTGTACTCAATGCAATACAAGCACGAGAACATGGTGCACAGATTCTGACTCGAACAGAATGTTTAAATGCATATAGTAAAGGTGGCATTTGGCAGGTGTGTTTGAAAAATGCCAAGGGTTTGCAAAATGTGCAGGCTAAAGTATTGGTGAATGCGGCAGGTCCTTGGGTTGCTGACTTTATAAAACAGGGGTTAAAGCAAGAGTCACCTTATAGTATACGGCTGATACAGGGTAGCCATATCATTGTTCCAAAGCTCTTTGACGGTGATAAAGCTTTTATTATGCAAAATGATGATCATCGCATTGTTTTTGCGATCCCATATTTAGAACAATATACCCTGATCGGCACGACAGATCGTGAATATCATGCAGACCCAAATCGAGTAAAGATAAGCCAAGAAGAAATCGATTACTTGCTTGATGTGTCAAATGATCACTTTAAAACTCAATTGACGCAAACGGACATAATTTCAACCTATTCAGGTGTGCGTCCGCTGTGTGATGATGAATCAGATAATCCAGCAGCAGTCACGCGAGATTATACTTTGGCACTGACCGATGTAGAAGGTGCAGCATTGCTATCAATTTTTGGTGGCAAGCTCACCACCTATCGAAAACTCGCAGAAGCGGCGCTAGATCAACTTAAAACTGTTTTTCATCATCGATCCAAGCCTTGGACTGCTGATACAGCATTACCTGGTGCGGAAAATTTAGAATCAATCGAGCAGTTGATAGCTGAAATCCAACAAAATGTTAAAGGTGTTTCAAACAGTCTAGCAAGTCGTTGGGCGCATGCTTATGGAACACGTGTCTGGATTTTGCTGAATCATTTAACTTCGATTGATGAGCTTGGGCAAAACTTCGGGCATGGCTTGTATGCTCAAGAAGTAGATTATTTGGTTGAGCATGAGTGGGCGAGAAGCTCTGAAGATATTTTGCAAAGACGCACAAACTTATATTTGCAATTCAGTGCATCTGAAGTTGATGTTTTGGACGAGTACTTAATGGCAATACGTATAAAGCAAAAAGCTCAAGATGTGGCTTAGTTGATATAAAAAAGACCGCGCAAGGCGGTCTTTTAAATCTTTCTTAATCCCTCTTTTAAAGGAGGGAAATTAAAGGCCGATTAAGCAGATTTTTTTACAGCTTCTAAAAGTTCGTCTTGACGTACTTTAAGTGCTTTTGGTAAGCGATCACCAAGTTTGTTGAACAATTCAGTGTGGCTTTCAAGTTCTTTGATCCATTGATCTTTGTCTTGAGAAGTTACCAGGTCAAATTGTTCTTTAGTGAAATCAGAACCAGTCCAGTTTAGCTGTTCGTAAGTAGGTACACGGCCGATTGGAGTTTCAACAGCATCAGCACGACCTTCACAACGATCGATGATCCACTCAAGAACACGCATGTTTTGACCGAAACCAGGCCATACGAAGTTACCTTCAGCATCACGACGGAACCAGTTCACGTTGTAGATACCAGGAAGCTTGTTACCAGCAGCAGCAGCTTTCTCGCCAACTTTCTCACCCATTTCTAACCAGTGAGTGAAGTAGTCAGCCATGTTGTAGCCAGCAAATGGAAGCATCGCAAATGGGTCGCGACGAACGATACCTTGTTGACCAACAGCAGCAGCAGTTGTTTCAGAGCCCATAGTTGCAGCTTTGTAAACACCGTCAACCCAGTCAAATGCTTCTGAAATTAGAGGCACTGTGTCTGCACGACGACCACCGAAGATGAACGCAGAAATTGGAACACCTGCTGGATTTTCCCAGTCAGCATCAATAGAAGGACATTGACCAGCTGAAACAGTGAAACGAGCATTTGGATGAGCTGCTTTTTCTTCGCCGGTGTGTGGTTGACCTTTCCAGTTAGTCAAGTTAGCAGGCGCTTCTTTAGTCAGACCTTCCCACCATACTTCACCTTCGTCAGTTACAGCAACGTTGGTATAGATTACGTCTTTATGAAGAGTCGCCATACAGTTCGGGTTAGTCTTGGTATTTGTACCAGGTGCTACACCGAAGAAACCAGCTTCAGGGTTGATTGCATATAAACGACCATCTTCACCTGGTTTGATCCAAGCAATATCGTCACCTACAGTTTCAATTTTCCAACCTTCGTAACCCGCTGGTGGAATCAACATCGCGAAGTTTGTTTTACCACAAGCAGAAGGGAATGCAGCTGCGATGTAGTGTTTTTCGCCTTGTGGGTTAGTCACACCAAGGATTAGCATGTGTTCAGCTAACCAACCTTGTTGACGACCCATAGAAGATGCAATACGTAAAGCTAGGCATTTTTTACCCAACAATGCGTTACCGCCGTAACCAGAACCGTAAGACCAGATTTCACGAGTTTCTGGATAATGAACGATGTATTTTTCAGGGTTGCAAGGCCAAGCAACGTCTTTTTGACCTTCTTCAAGCGGAGCACCAACAGTGTGTACGCAAGGAATGAAGTCACCGTCAGTACCAAGTACGTCATAAACAGCTTTACCCATACGAGCCATTTTAGACATGCTTACAGCAACGTAAGGAGAATCAGTAAGTTCGATACCGATGTGAGCAATATGAGAACCTAAAGGACCCATAGAGAAAGGAACTACGTACAAAGTACGGCCTTTCATTGAACCGTCAAATAAACCATTCAGACGAGCACGCATTTCAGCTGGAGCTTCCCAGTTGTTTGTTGCGCCTGCATCTTCTTGTTTTTCAGAACAGATGTAAGTACGACCTTCAACACGAGCAACGTCAGAAGGATCAGAATTAGCAAGGTAAGAACCAGGATGTTTTTCTTGGTTAAGTTCTTGCATAGTGCCGTTAGCGATCATCAAGTCGATATAACGTTGATATTCTTCTGCGCTACCGTCACACCATTCGATTTTTGCTGGTTTGGTTAATTTGGCAATTTCTTCCACCCAAGCAATGAGCTTAGGGTGACGAACGAATTCTGGTGCGTTCACTTGGGTCATGGTGAGGCCTATCTCAAAAATGTACTAACCGTACAAAGTATAATCTGCATCATGGGATACATCATGCAGATAAAAGATGAAAAAAAAGTGGCTGTATTAAAGCATAAAATCATAAAAAAAATAAGACTAAAGAAGTGGTAGATTTTTTTTGGTAGTTAATGCTATTTATATTAAATATAGATAAAATACAATAACTTAACATATTGTGTGGTGAATTTTCACTTTATTTATTAACGTGATGGACAATATTTTATATAGTTATTTTTAATAAAAACAAAAAGTTGCATGTAATTGATATTTGAGAATTATTATTGATTAAATAAATGGTGGTAATTCGATTTTTACATAAAGGCGCTATTATTTGCTGTTAAATTCGACAAAATACAATACTAAGCGGCCAAGATGTATAAAAAGTGATTAAACAAGCCAAGCCTTTATCTATTATCTATAATAAAAAATCAGGATTTCATGCTGCAAACAAAGATGAAGTCTACGAGGAACTTGTGCGGATTTTATCCGATCATAATTTCGAAATACAGTCATTTGAGCTTGGGCAGGAAGCGAGTTTTGATACTTTAATGAGCAAGGTATTTGCACGCCATAAAGACCCAGATAATTTGGGTGTTGTGGTTGCTGCAGGTGGTGATGGAACCTTAAATGCTGTTGCTCATCAGTTAATGCATACCGATATTCCTATGGGGGTCTTACCTTTGGGCACATTTAATTATGTGGCGCGGGTACTCAATATTCCTCTCGATTTAATTCAAGCGGCACAGGTGATTGCGACAGGCAATAATCGACAGGTGCACGTGGCGCAAATCAATGAACATATCTATTTAAACAATGCCAGTTTGGGCTTGTATCCTTTATTTATACAAAAAAGAGAATTTTATAATCAAAAGTTTGGGCGTTTCCCATTGCATGCTTATACCTCAGGTTTGGATGTGCTCATTCGAGATCGTAAAGAGCTGAAATTGGAAATCGAAGTGGATCATCATATTTATCCAGTCAAAACGCCCTTGATCTTTTTTGGCAATAATCAATTGCAATTGGCCGATTTAAACTTGCAAATCGCTAAAGATGCAGAGGCAGGTAAAGTTGCAGGTGTGGTTGTCGCAAAAAGTGATAAGAAAACGTTATTTAAAATTTTATGGCAATTGATCCGTGGCAATATCGACAATGCACCAGATGTGTATAGTTTTGCCGCTGATGAAGTCACCATACATACCCAACGAAAAAAAATGACCGTTGCTGTGGATGGTGAGATTGTAGAAATGAAACCGCCGCTTAAAATTCGAGTGCAAAAACAAGCCTTAAAGATACGGGTGCCACATGATACTGCATCTGTCTGATCTGCATTTCGGCACTGAAAAGCCAGAGTGTATGCGCGCTATTCAGCAATTTTGTCGTGAACAGCGTATCGAGGCCGTGGTTGCCAGTGGAGACTTGACCCAACGTGCGCGTTATCGTCAGTTTTATGCATGTAAGCAATTTTTAGAAAGCTTAAAGCTGCCTTATATCGTTGTGCCGGGGAATCATGATATTCCGTTATATCATTTATGGAACCGTGTTTTTAGCCCTTTTGCACGTTATCAACTTTTTTTTGGTGCCATGGAAAATGTACTGGAAACCGAGCATTTTTATTTAATTGGGATCAATAGTATTCGCCGTCGTTACCATACGCGAGGGCATGTATCGCTCGAGCAAATACATCATGTCGAGAAATTACTTAAACATGCGCCGCCCAATAAAGTAAAATTAATCATAGCGCATCAACCTTTTTATACGCCGCCCAATGACCCGCATGGTGTGAAAGATTGTCCTGTTCAAGGGCGTTTGGCACTCGAACAGTGGAGTCAACACGGTTTAAATGGTTTATTGCATGGGCATTTACATGTTCCAGCCAGCTATGACCTCAATCAGATTTATGCTTTAGGTGCTGCGCATCCAGTTTGGGATATTCATGCTGGAACTGCAACGTCATATCGCCTACACGATAACCTTGCCAACAGTTTTAATGTCATTGATGAGCAGATGAATGTGCAGCATTATTTTTATAATTCAAAGTTAAAAATATTCGAAGAAAATCTTAGTACTCATATTTTGGATGAGCTTTAATCCTTTAAATTTAAATTTTGAAGAAAAAAAATACAAAAAAATGAAAAAAATTAAATTTTGCCCTTGAAGGGTTTTTTTCCATCCCCACAAAAGTGTCATCTAAATTATTTTTTGTCGATGGCTTACGGAAATCAAAATGTCATCGTCTTTTATCTAGTAAATAGACTTAGTCTGGAGTTAACTATGAGCAATATTCGTCCTTTGCATGACAACGTTGTGATTCGCCGTGTTGAAAAGGAAACTAAAACTGCTGGTGGTCTTATTTTAAGTACTTCAGCAGCTGAACAACCTGCTCAAGGCGAAGTAATCGCTGTAGGTAATGGCAAAGTAACTGACAATGGCGTACGTGCATTAGACGTTAAAGTTGGTGACAACGTATTGTTTGGCACTTATGCCGGTACAAAAGTAAAAGTAGCAGGCGAAGAGCTTCTTATTATGAAAGAGTCTGACATCTTAGCGGTACTTGAAGCTTAAGTTTCGTACACGCATTTAGACCCTTTTATTCATCATAAATTGTTAAAAATTTTAAAAAGATTCGGAGTTAGACATGTCAGCTAAAGACGTAAAATTTGGTGATTCAGCGCGTTCAAAAATGATCGCGGGTGTAAATGTACTTGCAGATGCTGTAAAAGTGACTTTAGGTCCTAAAGGCCGTAACGTTGTCATCGACCGTTCTTTCGGTGCACCGCACATCACTAAAGATGGTGTTTCTGTTGCTAAAGAAATCACGTTAAAAGACAAGTTTGAAAACATGGGCGCTCAGTTAGTTCGTGAAGTGTCTTCAAAAACCAACGACATCGCGGGTGACGGTACAACAACTGCAACTGTTCTTGCACAAGCAATCCTTAATGAAGGGATTAAATCAGTAACTGCGGGTATGAACCCAATGGATCTTAAACGCGGTATCGACATCGCGGTTAAAGCTGTAGTGGCTGAAATTAAAGCGACTGCAAAACCTGCATCTGACTCTAAAGCGATTGAACAAGTAGGTTCTATTTCTGCGAACTCTGACACCACTGTTGGTAAACTTATTGCTCAAGCAATGGAAAAAGTTGGTAAAGAGGGTGTAATTACAGTTGAAGAGGGTTCAGGCTTTGAAGATTCTCTAGATGTTGTAGAGGGTATGCAGTTTGACCGTGGTTACATCAGCCCGTACTTTGCAAACAAGCAAGATACACTAACAGCTGAACTTGAAAACCCATACATTCTTCTTGTTGATAAAAAAATCAGCAACATCCGCGAATTAATTGCTGTACTTGAAGCTGTTGCTAAAACAGGTAAACCGCTTCTTATCATTGCTGAAGATGTTGAAGGTGAAGCACTTGCAACTCTTGTTGTAAACAACATGCGTGGCATTATCAAAGTTTGTGCTGTTAAAGCACCTGGTTTTGGTGATCGTCGTAAAGCGATGCTTCAAGACATCGCGATTTTAACTGGCGCGACTGTAGTTTCTGAAGAGGTTGGTATGTCTTTAGACCAAACTACACTTGAGCACTTAGGTACAGCGCATAAAGTTACTGTTTCTAAAGAAAATACAGTAATTGTTGATGGTGCAGGTGTTGCAGAGCAAATTGCTGAACGTGTAACTCAAATTCGTGCTCAAATTGAAGAATCAACTTCAGAATACGACAAAGAAAAACTTCAAGAACGCGTTGCTAAATTGGCAGGCGGTGTTGCTGTAATCAAAATCGGCGCTGCAACTGAAGTTGAAATGAAAGAGAAGAAAGATCGCGTTGACGATGCACTTCATGCAACTCGTGCTGCAGTTGAAGAAGGTGTTGTAGCAGGTGGTGGTGTTGCACTTGTACGTGCTGCAAAAGCACTTGAAGGTGTGTCTGGTGCTAACGATGACCAAAATGTTGGTATCAACATTTTACGTCGTGCAATTGAAGCACCGCTTCGTCAAATCGTTGCAAACTCTGGTGATGAGCCATCAGTTGTAATCAATGCTGTGAAAAACGGTGAAGGTAACTTCGGTTATAACGCTGCGACTTCAGAGTATGGCGATATGTTAGAAATGGGTATTCTTGACCCAGCTAAAGTAACACGTTCTGCGCTTGAGCATGCTGCATCTGTTGCGGGCTTAATGCTTACAACTGAATGTATGATTACTGAAATCCCAGAAGACAAACCTGCTATGCCTGATATGGGCGGTATGGGTGGCATGGGCGGTATGATGTAATTCATACTGATCATCCGATCTAAAAAATCCCCGCTACTTGCGGGGATTTTTTTATAACAATCCTAGTTAAAATAAAACACTAATCAAGCTTTTTGGTGAGTTTAAGATTTACTTCAGGCATTTCTAGTTTTTCACCTTTATCACCACGAAGCTCAATAAAGTTTTCACCTACAAAGTAAATTCGATTGTCGCCCTCGGCATCAAGTTGAATCATTCCAGGTTGATCTGGCAAGAACTTAAAACTGCCTTTCACTTTATTTTCAGTGTTCGCAGGTTTACCTAAAAACTCTTGGCTGAGTTCATAGCTCTTATCAAGTTTGAGTTCAAGTTCAGTTTCAATCCCTTTGCAATCATGGCAAGGTAGAATCCCTTTATACTCACCTGCCCAATCAAGTGCATTTTCGGTGTTATCACCTGTGGCAATCGGACTTTCTGAGGCTGCGTCTGTATTGGCAATGACATTATTATCTGGTGGTGTAGCGGTTTCAGATTCATTGCTGGTCTTTGAACATGCCGTTAGGGTTGCACTGACCATACAGAGAGCGAGGATTAGTTTTTTCATGAGATTTATACACCGTACGTACCCAATATAATGCTAAGCGTGGCTTTTATTGTTCAAGAAAAATAGCCTATTCTTGTTAACAATTGTGTGTTTGGTTAATACATCAAAACAGACATTTGATTTTTAAAATTCGTAAATAGTGAAATATTGGTGATTTACCTAAAAGTGAACGCTAAAGGACATTTATATATTAATTGGTGAATAACTAAACAATATAGGCTTTTATAATTATTTTGCGTTGTTAAACTCTGCGGCATAGAAAAAACTGTCGGTGCAAATTGTGTTTGAAAAAACAGCGGAAAAAAGTCTGAACTTAATGGGGTGGCAAATTGATAACCATTGGGATTTAAATATCGACCAATGTGTCATGATTGCAGCGCCACATACCAGTAATTGGGATGCACTTTATGCACGCCTTGCCCTGAAAGCTTTAGGGGTAAATGTTCGTATCACGATTAAAGACAGTTATATGAAATTCCCGTTTGGGCCTTTTGTACGTGCTATGGGCGGAATTGGTATTAATCGTCGTCCAAAACAAGATGGTGAAGCACGTCAAAGTATGGTTGAGCTCATGGCTGACTTATTTAAGCATCATCCGAAATTAGTCATGTTGGTAACGCCTGAAGGGACACGCGCCAAACAAGAGAAGTGGAAAACCGGTTTTTATCATGTTGCCATGCAAGCAGGTGTACCGATTGCTTTAGCCTATATGGACTATGCGCAGAAAAAAACGGGTGTGGGTAAAATCGTTTATCCTACAGGCGATTATGAAAAAGATATGGCTGAAATCATGGATTTTTACGCGCAAATTCATGCCAAATTTCCTGAAAAATTCAGTGTCGATACACGCTATTACTAATCTAACCATCCAATAAAAAGGACAGCATCGGCTGTCCTTTTTACGTTTAGATGATTTTGTTTAGACTTTTATATTGAATTTAATCATGAAAATCGGGATGGATACCGCCCAGATTTTGACATGCCGCCTTATAAATAATGTATTGCTGGTCAACCACATCGATGAGCGGAATACGAAATAACTTTTCGCCTTGCTTATAGCTATCGATATAAGACACGACTTTTTGTTTGCTTGATGCTAGTTTTTCTTCATGGAAAGTTGTAATCGAGCTATGAGTCATATGTGAACTTTCAATATTATTGCATTGAAAATGGGAGAGTAGTTTTTCAGCTTTTTTAATTTCGCTGGACGTGCCAAACATACAGCCGCTAAGCAGAGTCACACCTGCAAGCAGGATGAACTTTTTCATGGTTTTATTTTAAGCAAAATTATGAGGTGCAATATTCTATTAATTTTCGACAAAAAAATTAATCACTTTTTTACCATTTGGCTAATTTTTATTTAAATGTGAACTGTGTCATTGTTACAAGATGTGAATGTCTAACTGAAAAGGCTTTTTGTTAGAACAATTTGGACAAATATCTTTAGGTTTGGAGTCATCAGGTTAAGATACTCATCGTCACCAAGAAGCAGCCTGAAGAGAATAGAAGACCTAATACAATATGTTTAAATTGGCGTTCTGAAATGCGATAAAAAAGTTTGGCACCAAAAATCACTGGAAAAGCCATAATCACCAAAAGCACGACTAAATAGGGCAGATGTTCACGATGGATGATCCCTTGTAGCAGATAGCTAATGAGTGTGACGAGCTGAATGGCTAAATTGAAATGTCGCAAAATATAGCGTTGTTCTGCTTTGGGTGTATTTTTCAGCATGAGCCATGCAGAGGGTAATGCACCACAAAAGCCTCCAAGACCACCCAAGATTCCAGCAATATATCCGATACTAGAATCCGCCCATTTCCCTGTCTTTTGGATGAATGAAAATTTTGGATTAAAAAATAAAATTGGGCACCAAAACATTAAAAAAGCGCCCAAAACCAATTTAAATGTATCTGGATTAATGCTGTCTAATAAATAGGTACCTAGCGGCACACCTAAAATTCCTGCAATTAAATAGGGATAAATGATTTTTTTATTGATCGGAATGCTTTTGCGTTCTGATGATAATGAAATGAAGTGGCTATAAATTGAAGCGCAGACGACCAAGGGTGCTGCTATTTGCGGGGGAAGTATCCAAACCCAAAATGACATTGCAATAAGGGCGAATGCAAACCCTGTTAATCCTTGTACGAATCCCGCAAAGATGGCACCAAGAATAAAAATCAGCCAAGTCATTAAATTACAGCTTTGAAATACGTGGCGCTATTGTAGTGAATTTTTCTATATAAATGTGGCTGACTGAGTAAATGTAGCAAAATTGGACATCAAATCATGAATAGAACATGAATATTTAAATACAGCAGATGTACACAGACTTCCAATTAAATTCATTTCGATAAGTGAAAATGCTCTTCATCAAAGAGGAGTGCTACACATGCTTAAACAAGTTGCTTTGCTATCTGTGGTTGCAATTACATTTACAGGGTGTGTCGTGGCGCCATTTGATGATGGCCGATACCAATCGAATCGATATGGTTATGCAAATCAATATGGTTATTCAGGTCAATATGGTGGTTCATACGGACAGCGCTATGACTCAAGTCAGCGTTATGACCGCTCATATGGTCGAGTGAATAGCCCGCAACATCGACCAAACTCACCACGACCGAATTCGAATAACCGTCCAGACAATATACATAAACCAAATGCGCATAACCCGAATGTACAGAATCCTTCATCTCAGCATCCGTCAAATGTGCATCGTCCAAGCTCAAAGCCTCAGACGCCAGCTAAACCCAATACAAGCAAGCCCCAGCAGCAAAAAACACAGCAACAACGTCCAAAAGTGACGCCCGTGGATAAAGCTAAAACTCCGGGTGGATTTAACAGCCAGCGTCCACTTCGACCACAGGTTTAATGATTTTCAAGTAATAAAAAAGGACGCATTGACGTCCTTTTTTGTGTGCATTTACATTAAGCCTTTTTATATAAGCCTGCACGCACCGTCCCAGCTTTGGTTTGTTTGATTTGCTGCCAACTGCTCGGGAGTTTTAACTGAGCAAGATCACGATCAGCTTCGATATAAATTAAACCATTGTCTGCAATGCACGGATCGACCAATTCAGCAAGTTCCTGCCATAAATCAAGACTATAAGGGGGATCTAAGAAAATCAGATCAAATTGGTCTTTCAAGTTAGGAATGGCTTGTTGTGCCGTCATGTTTTTGAGTTGCACACGTTGTTTGCTCACTCTTAAAAGTTCTAAATTGTCCATGAGAAATTTCGCTTGGGTGCGATCAGGTTCAATTAAAACAGCTTCTGCTGCACCACGTGAGAGTGCTTCAAATGACAAAGCACCTGAACCTGTACAAAGGTCGAGAACTTTGGCATTTTGAACATCCCACATGAGCCAGTTAAATAATGTCTCGCGCACACGGTCAGGTGTAGGGCGTAAACCATCAATACTGGCAAAAGGCAGTTGACGGCGTTTCCATTCACCCCCAATGATTCTTAATTGATTTTTCATGAATTATTCCTCATCGGTTGCATGGGCTGCACTGGCAGCACGAGGTGGGGTATTTGCAGTATTCGATTGTTGAGTTGCACTGTTGTTCTGCTGAGCTGTTGGGCTCGCATTTGGATCGGCTGATAAAATATTAGAGCCGCTTGGTAACTCACTCGGTTTTAGACCCGCAGTCATGAGACCACCGCTAATTTGATGGCTTGCAGGACGAATTGGATTCTTTTTACGTGTTAATAACCAGTAGTCAAACATCGGTTTCGCAATTTGAGCAGCTGAACCACCGTGACGACCATTTTCCCAAACGACGGCAATCGCAATTTCAGGTTTTTCCGCAGGGGCAAAACCAACAAATAAACCATGGTCAAGTTGACGCTCTGTCAATAAGGACTCGTTATAGCGTTTACCTTGGGCAATACTTTTAACCTGTGCAGTCCCTGTTTTACCTGCTATTTGATACATTGGGGTACGAATACCACGCCCGGTCCCTGTTTGAACCACATCAATCATGGCATCACGCATTTTAATCCAATCATCTGGCTTACCATTAAATTGAATGCGACCATTCGGGGCGTTATGGACTTTATGAACCTTTGCGCCTTTACTTTCACGCAAAACGTGAGGTGTAACATGAGAGCCTTGATTGGCGGTAATAGCAGTCGCCATCGCCAGTTGTAATGGTGTTGCTGTAAATGCACCTTGACCAATACTGACAGAAATGGTTTCACCTTTAAGCCAGTTGGACTTCCGTGTGCGGAGCTTCCATTCAGGATTTGGATATAGCCCCGTACTTTCACTTGGTAAATCTACACCGGTTTTTTCACCGAAACCAAACTGACGCATCCAAGTATTCATTTTTTCAATGCCCATGCGATAGGACAAGACATAGAAGTAGGTATCGCAGGAAATGACTTGAGCTTTGTGTAAATTAACTGAGCCATGACCAGTTTTTTTGTGGTCACGGAAACGATGGCTGTCACCCGGAAGCGTGAAATAGCCCGGATCTGAAATGGCAGTACTCCAATCCACTAGACCATAATGAATACCACCTAGACCAAACATTGGCTTAATCGTTGAACCCGGTGGATAAGCCCCTTGCACGGCACGGTTATATAATGGCTGATCGAGGCTATCACGCAGTTCAGAATAATCTTTGCTGCTAATCCCGGTAACAAATAAGTTAGGATTAAAACTTGGACTAGAAACGAGAGCAAGAATTTCTCCAGTACGTGGGTCAATCGCAACAATTGCACCACGTCGACCTGCAAGCTGCTCTGACGCGACCATTTGCAGTCCATAATCTAGGGATAAATATAAGTCATTACCACGAATCGGATCTTTACGACCTAAATGTCGTAACACATTACCAAAGGCATCGGCTTCAACCGACTCATTTCCCGGCATACCATGTAAAAGTTGTTCGTATGATTTTTCAACGCCAATTTTACCGATCAGGTTTGAGCCAGCGTATAAATCTTTATCAATCGTTTTTAGTTCTTTGTCATTAATACGACCTACGTAGCCAATCACATGGGCAAACAGTTCGCCATGTGGATAGTAGCGAGTCATTTGGGTCTCTATATTGACACCCGGGAATTGATATTTCACCTCACTAAAACGGGCGATATCATTTTCATTTAAATTCAGTTTAATCGAAACGCGTTCAGTCTTTTTAGAGGTTTTAATCCGACTTTTGAAACGTTCGATGTCTTCATCAGTCAGTTCTAACAGTGGCGTTAGGCGCTCTACCGTATCATCAATGTCTTCAACATCCGCACGACTCATGGTTGCTGAGAAAACCGGATAATTATCGGCTAATAACACGCCATTACGGTCATAGATATAACCACGTGAGGGTGCAAGCGGTTGCAGTCGAATTCGGTTTTGATCGGCAGCAGTCGAAAAGGTCTCATAACTCTTGATTTGCAAATATGCATAACGTGCCACAAGCAACAGCATAAAGAAGGAGACAATCCCTATCGAAATCACTACGCGATTACGATAAATCCGCTTTTCTTGCTGGACATTTTTTAAAGGATAATGCTGCTTCATACGCGATCGACTTAAAGACTGAGAGCTAAAATAACGGAAGAGGCATATTCTAGCGCAACTGACATTTTTTTGATAAATAAAAACGACTCTGCTGTGATTGCAGTCTATATTTTGACTTTGCAGACATGAAAAATATGGGGCTTTGTGTATAACAGTTCATATTATTCTGCTAAAGTCGAAACGTATAAAAAAGGAATATTCCAAAAAATAATACTAAGGAAGTTTGTGAAAACAATGAATAAATTATATCCATTGCTTGCATTTATGATGCTCGGAAGCATCGCACATGCCAATGACAATTCATTTTTACCTGAGGCAAAGTTAACAGGTAAGGGTTATCAACCATGGAATGTTGGAGCAGGTTTTACTCAAAAAATTATTCACGTGAATGGTGAGTGGGTAAACCCATATGGCATTGCCTATGCAAAAGCTGGTGTTTTCTTGAACGATGATAAAACACCTGGTGGGCAAGTCGGCTTTCGTTACCCCGTTCATTTCACTGGCAAAGATAAAAATGGTTATTATATCGGAGCTTATGCGGGCCACATCGACTCCAAGAAAGTAGATGGTGAAGATGAAGCGCGTTTAGGTGGTGGTATCGATCTTGCTTATGTGATGTTGAGTGCCGAGCGTATTAGTACGTTTAGTGTAGGCTTGGGTGCGGGTGAAAAATTAGAAGACAAATCAGGTAATGTGATTGTGGAAACCGAACCGAGACTACAAATCTCATATACTTTAAGTTTTGGTTTGTAGTGAAAATAATCAACTTTATTTTATAACCGCACTCACTGAATAAAATTAAATATGGAAGTTATGCATGCTTGAGTACGTTAACGAATTGTGGCAAACCTTTTTGCAACGTCCCGATTTTTGGGCTGTGCTGAGTATTATCCCCGTTACCGCATTCGTTACCTGGGCACACGTTTGGATGGCACTTAAAATGGTATTTTACCCAATTAATTTCTGGGGATTCCATTTAGGTCCATTACCCGTGGGATGGCAGGGGATTGTGCCAAGAAAAGCTGGACGTATTTCTGGCATTATTACGGATAATACATTGTCTAAATTGGGTTCCTTGCGCGAGTTTTTGGATGCAATGGATCCTGAGGACATGGCGCGCATCATTGGTGAACAAGTTGGCTTTGAGCTTGAACATTTAATTGATGAAGTCATGCTAGACCGAAATGCGGTGCTTTGGGAAAACCTACCGTATTCGATTAAACGTCGTATTTATGCCCAAGCACACAAACAGCTGCCAAATACCTTAAAAGAACTCGTGACCGAACTGACCATGAACGTAGAGTCACTTGTTGATATGCGTGAAATGGTGGTGAGCCAAATGGAAGCGGATCGTCTCTTGATGGTGCGTATGTTCCTTAAAGTTGGCCAAAAAGAAATCAACTTTATTTGGCATATCAGTGCCTTGATTGGGATGTTCTTTGGTATCTTCCAGATGATCGTTTGGTTTGTGGTGCCTTGGCATTGGACGGTTCCATTTTGGGCAGCAATCTGGGGATTTTTGACCAACTGGATTGCTATCTGGATGGTATTTAATCCCATTGAGCCGCACCCCGTTAAGTATTTACAATTATTTGAATTAACTAAAGATCGTAAATTCCCTTGGATTAAACCTGTGATTCCACGTATTGGAACGTACAACGTTCAAGGGGCGTTTATGAAACGGCAAGAAGAAGTTTCGGATGTATTCGCAAGTGTAGTCACAGAAGACCTAATTACGTTAAAATCCATCATGACCGAAATGATGTATGGCGGGAAGAAAGATAAGACCCGTCGCATTGTGAAACGTCATATTAATGAAATTATGGAATCTCCACTGGTTCGTACCTCATTACAGTTGTCTTTAGGTCCAAAAGAGTACGCAAAACTCAAGACAGACTTGATCGATCGCTCAATTGAAATTACGATGGTGCCTGTATGCGACCCTGCGTTTAATGCGAGCCGTGCACAGAAAATCTTTCAAATGTTTAGAGACCGTATTCGTGAGCTAACACCGAAAGAATTTCAAAATCTATTACGTCCTGCATTTCAGGAAGACGAATGGATTTTAATTGTCTTGGGTGGTGTAACCGGTTTTATCGCGGGTACAATACATTTGTTTGTGGCTTTCTTATAATTAGATGCTGGAAGATGATCTGAATCTTCGGTTCAGATCACTACATAGCGTCATATACAATGTTTAAAATGAGGATGTTTTTTTATGCGCATTATATTACTCGGACCACCTGGAGCAGGTAAAGGGACACAAGCTCAGTTGATCTGTAAGCGCTACGATATCCCACAAATTTCAACCGGTGATATGCTCCGTGCTGCGATTCGTGAAGGTACTGAATTAGGTCTACAAGCTAAAAGCGTCATGGATAATGGCGGCCTTGTATCTGATGAGCTTATTATTGGTCTTGTAAAAGAACGCATTGCTCAACCTGACTGTGTCAACGGCTGCATTTTCGACGGTTTCCCGCGTACGATTCCACAAGCTGAAGCGCTTGAAAACGAAGGTATCAGCATCGATCACGTAATTGAAATCGATGTACCTGACGAAGAAATCGTTCAACGTTTATCTGGTCGTCGTCAACACCCAGCATCTGGTCGTGTATATCACACCGTTTACAACCCACCAAAAGTGGAAGGTAAAGATGACGAAACTGGTGAAGACCTTGTTCAACGTCCGGATGACCAAGAAGCAACAATTCGTAAGCGTTTAGGTTCTTACCACGCTGAAACTGAGCAATTGGTTGGTTTCTACCAAGGTCGTGCAGCTTCTGGCGAAAACGCACCGACTTATGACAAATTAAATGGTCTTCGTCCAATCGATCAAGTTCAAACTGATTTGTTCGCGATTTTAGATCAGTCTAAATAATTCAGCTTTTTTGAATTTTTGACAATCAAAGAGTCCTACTGCATAGTGGGACTCTTTTTTTTATGTAGCTTTTAGGGCGAATCTGTTATGAAATTTGCTTTGGTTATAATGGTCATCATCGCTGTAGCGGTGTTATTGGGCTTATTATTTGTCAGCTTTAAAATGTTGCGTAAAGTGCAAGTGGAAGAAGCAGAGCAAGCTAAACTGAGCCCGAAGCAATATCGCTTACATCCAAAGCTGCAGCAAGAGCTTGATAAAAAAAAAGAACAAGATAAAAATTAAGCATCAACTCGATCAATTGATTCTTACAAATTCCATCTACCCCGAAATTGAAGAGATTAATCTTCAATTTGGGTGGTTTTAATCGGTCTTAATGCGCCAAAGTCAAAACGGTCAGGCCAGTTACACACGTCAGAAACGATACATTCATTACATTTGGGTTTGCGGGCAATACAGGTATAACGCCCATGCAGAATCAACCAATGATGTGAATCAACAATAAACTCTTTGGGGATGACTTTGACGAGTCGGTGTTCGATTTCCAGAACATTTTTGCCGACAGCCAATCCTGTTCGATTCCCTAAACGAAAAATATGCGTATCGACTGCCATGGTCGGTTGTCCAAAAGCAGTATTCAGCACCACATTTGCAGTTTTACGACCGACACCGGGTAAGGCTTCCAAATCTGCACGATTATTCGGAACGATGCTGTTGTGCTTCTCAATGAGCATCTTGCAGGCTTTAATGACATTTTCCGCTTTTGAGTTATACAGGCCAATAGTCTTGATATATTCCTTCAGTCCGTCAACACCTAACGCATAAATAGCTTCAGGAGTATTTGCTACTGGAAAAAGTTTATCTGTGGCTTTGTTGACACTGACATCTGTGGCCTGAGCAGATAGGGTAACAGCCACTAAAAGTTCAAATGGACTACTATAATTGAGTTCAGTTTTCGGGTTGGGGCGTTGCTCACGTAAGCGTTCAAAAAAAGTTTGAATTTGCTTCTTAGTCATGTTTTTAACAGCCATGATTAACCCCCTTGCAGTTGTGTTAGTTGTAGCGTGAGCATATGGAGTAATTCACGTTTTTTTGCATCTTCTCGAACACTCAGTTGTTTTTCTAATTTCTTAATTTGTGTACGAATTTTTGCCAGTTCAATCGTAGTTTTTGCATCGAGTTGAATGACTGGCGTAGCAGGTTTTTCCACGACTTCAATGACCGGTACCGAGTCTGTTTGGGTCGAAAATTGGGCAAAAAGTTCCGTATCAATTTCTGCGCGTACAATAGGGCCTTTACGATGAATTCGGCGCTTTTCCTCACGTTGAATATGTGCATAGTAGCGGCGACGTAAATCATTCTGTTCTGCGATTCGAACGGCTTCAGATGGCACTTGATCAAGCTCTTCAACAAGGTCGATACAATCCACTGGACAAGGTGGAATGCAGAGTTCGCAGCCCGTACATAAATCCGTCAAGACCGTATGCATCAATTTGCCTGAGCCAATAATGGCATCGACAGGGCAGGCACTGATACATTTGGTACAACCAATACATTCATCCTCACGAATCACAGCTTTAACCCGTTGCGGGCGCCCATCACTTTGGATTGGCCAAACGCTGGCTTCTGCTGTTAAGTGTGGACGATTTAATAACGCTGCTAGTGAATCTGCTACAGGTTGACCACCGGGTATACATTTATTGGCTTCTTCTCCTTCACTGATGGCTTTGGCATAGGGTAAGCAGCCGTCTCGGTGTCCACAAAGTCCACATTGAGTTTGTGGCAATAGGGCATCAATTTGTTGGATGAGGGAAATTTCAGAAGTCATGGGTAGTCGCGAGTACAAATGAAGGCAGAGAAAAATCAAAGAGGACGTTGAATTCTAGCATGTTTCAGTATGAATTGCTGTGCGCAAAAATGGGTCTATAGATGCATCATAAATGAGCAAAATAATTCATTAAAATATTCCTAAAAGTAATAATATTTATAACTAAAATATTTGAGTAATCAATTTAAATCGCTGTTCTTTAAAGAATTTAAAGATTTTTCAAAAAAACTATTGCTGATTAGTTACAAAAGATATTTAATATTTTGCGCCAAAATATATCTTTGATCAAAATTGTGATCAATTTTGATCCATACATCTGCTGAGGATTAAGTGTTGAAATATAACAGCCTTAACGACTTCCTAGACTACGTTAAAACACGTGATGAACATCAACCTGAATTTCTTCAAGCTGTTGAAGAAGTGATGACGAGCCTTTGGCCATTCATCGAAAAGAACCCACAATATGCTGACTACGGTTTGCTAGAACGTCTTGTTGAGCCTGAGCGTGCAATTCAGTTCCGTGTTTCATGGGTAGATGACAAAGGTCAAACTCAAGTTAACCGTGCTTTCCGTGTTCAATACAACTCAGCAATTGGTCCATTCAAAGGTGGTATGCGTTTCCACCCATCAGTGAACCTTTCAATTCTTAAATTCTTAGGTTTTGAACAAACTTTCAAAAATGCTTTAACTACACTTCCTATGGGTGGTGGTAAAGGTGGTTCAGATTTTGACCCTAAAGGTAAATCTGAAGGCGAAATCATGCGTTTCTGCCAAGCATTAATGATCGAATTATACCGTCATCTTGGTTCTAACACTGACATCCCTGCGGGTGATATCGGTGTAGGTGGCCGTGAAGTGGGCTACATGGCTGGTATGATGAAAAAATTAAGCAATGACACAGCATGTGTGTTTACTGGTAAAGGTTTAACTTTCGGTGGTTCACTTGCGCGTCCTGAAGCAACTGGTTACGGTACTGTGTATTTCGCTGAGGAAATGCTAAAAACTCGTGGCGATAGCTTTAAAGATAAAGTTGTAACGATTTCGGGTTCTGGTAACGTTGCACAATACGCTGCTGAAAAAGCAATGTACTTAGGTGCGAAAGTGGTTTCACTTTCTGACTCAGCTGGTACTGTATACGTGAAAGACGGTTTCACAACTGAACTTCTTGCTGAAGTAATGGAATTGAAAAACGTTAAGCGTGGCCGTATTTCTGAATTTGCATCTAAGCACGGTTTTGAATATTTAGAAGGTCAACGCCCTTGGTCAATCAAATGTGATATCGCACTGCCATGTGCAACTCAAAATGAATTAGATGAAGCTGATGCTGAAGCTCTTCTTGCTAATGGCGTAATCTGTGTTGCTGAAGGCGCAAACATGCCATCTACTTTGGCTGCAGTTGAGAAATTCGTTGAAGCGAAAATTCTTTATGCACCAGGTAAAGCTTCAAATGCAGGTGGTGTTGCAACTTCTGGTCTTGAAATGTCTCAAAACGCAATTCGTTTGGGTTGGACTTTCGAAGAAGTTGACGAGCGTCTACACGCGATCATGAAAGAAATTCACCGCAACTGCGTGAAATACGGTACTGAAGAAGATGGTACTGTGAACTACGTAAACGGTGCGAACATTGCAGGCTTCGTAAAAGTTGCTGACGCAATGCTTGCTCAAGGCGTTTACTAAGTTCTCCGTAAGTTGAACTGAAAACCGAGGCTTCTGCCTCGGTTTTTTATGGCTGAATGGCTTGAAAAATATAGGATTGTTGCTCAGTGCTTATGAGGGTAAGTTGGATCTTGCTATCCATAACGTTGAAGTGAAAATTTAAGGGTTGGCTGAGCAAACGTTTAATATGAAGCTCTTGCTGATGTAACTGAGGGCATAACTTCACAGTACTCCCTACATATCCTGTAAAATGCAAAGTATGCTTTTCAACATCATAATTGCGGCCAATGCGATTACAACCACTAAAAAATGTCATACGGCCATTGTTGAATGTAAGAGTTATTTGGACAGGTAGAGCCTTATTCTCTACGAGAATCCACGTCTTTTGAGTTAATTGTTCTGCTTCAAAATCACGTAAATTAGCAATTCGCTGTATGCCTTTAAAAATATAGGTTTGTTGATTATTATTCATCACGATTAATTCAGGCAGGGCATTTTGCTTTTGAAGTAGCTTTAGATTTACATCGCGAAAGAGTTGATTGAACAGCACATCGTTATTTGATTGCTTTGAACAGCCGATCAGTGTTTGCAGCTGTGAAGATTCAGTCTTCAAATGCTGTTGATTTAAATGATAATGTTTAGAGATTAAATTGCATCCCGCATAAAGGTGTAGCTGTTGTGCGGAAAAGTTAATGAGAAAGGGTTGTCGGCTGTCAGTTGGATTATGTTGCCATGTATAGTGCTGTAAAACTTGATGAAATTGATCTGAAGCTGGGCTGATAAAAGTCTCGTGTTGAAGTTTGGGTTGCCATACGCTATTACTCTGACAGCCAAACAATCCGAATAAAATACTAAAATACAATAAATTTTTCATCGGTAGTCTAGATCCTAAAGCGTACAGCCGATAAAAAACCGAGGCGATGACCTCGGTTTTTTATCGGCTGTAACTTACAACGTACCTTTTACGGCTTCACGTTCGACTGACATATCAAAAATATAGGCATATTTTGATTGGTCAGCAGTAGGGTTTTTACGTTCAAAACGTTTTACGCGAATAATTTGGCGTTCTGCAGGAGTATGCTTAAAGCCTTCAATTTGATCGTAAAATAAGGTCCAGTCTTTATCAACTTGTGTTTTTAGGCCTTTTTCATCGTACTTCACTTCACGCACTTGCAAACAAGTTTGTGGAGCAACGCCTGTACATTGTTTAGTTTCAGGACTGACTTCTAGGAAAATCGTTTCGCCTTGTGAGTTATATTGGGTTTCAGGTGTTAATTTTCCAGTGAACACCAGTTTCTCACCTGTTGCAGAGGTAATGGTTAACGTTGGATTTTGTGGATCTGTAGTATTTAAAACAAAAGGTGCTTTACGGTCACTAAAGAGTGAAGATGCAAGTCCTTCTTGTTTCATCGCATTATCAGGACACGCCATCATGGTAGATGCAATGTTGCCTGTTACAAGTGTATTGTGTTCCACTTTCCATTGGGTTGACATGCTGTTACAGCTGGTTGAAATACCCAAAGTGCCATTTTCTAGAAAATTTAAAACCAAAGGTTTTGGCGCATTTTCAGTGGTGGTGCTCCATTGATATGAAGCTAAAGTTTTATCAGCATTTTGTTGTTGTAATACGCTCACGGCTAAATCTCCAGCTTTTTGGATATCGCTTGATTGACATGCTGCAAGGGCTAAAGGGAAGAGGGCGATCGCTAAATATTTTAATTTCATTACGCTAACTGTTCTAAGTGAATTTCAGCCTGTAGCATAACCCATTCATTTTAAAAAAATATGAATACATTCAGCTCAAATAAGTAGCAAAATGTATCCATAAATAATAATTTGTTAACTTATTAATATAAATTATGAATAAGTCAAGCTATCTCGTTTTATTCACGTTTAATCAAAACGATAAATATCCATACCCAGCGAACCCATACTAAAGCTACTGTGAACAATAGAGAAGCGGGGGCCTGCACCCATCGAAAAGAAGATGGGTGCAAAATGTTCAATGGTCGGATGGTTGCGTTGTACAAACGGGATATTTTGCCAATCGAGAACTGCATCAAAATCTTGATGAGTGAGCTTATTGACCACAAAATTACGGAATGTAGACGCCCATTCAGGCACGGCTGCGGCACGACCATCCCAAGCCAATTCACGTAAGTTATGAGTAATACTGCCCGATCCAATCAACAGGATTTGCTTGTCACGTAAAGGTGCAAGCGTTTGTCCAATTTTATAGATCTCTTGCGCAGACATGGTCATCGGCAGTGATATTTCAATTACAGGAATGTCGGCATCAGGATACATATGCAATAACGGCATCCAAACGCCATGATCACGTGGACGGGTGCTGTTGGCGTGTGCCGATAACCCTGCCTTGGCAAGCAAATGAAGGATTTCTTCAGCAAGCTCTGGGTTACCTGGTGCTGGATAACGAATATCATAAAGTTCCGCAGGGAAACCACGGAAGTCATGCCAAGTTTCAGGACGGGTACTGGTACTTACTTCTAGTGCGTTACTTTCCCAATGTGCTGACATGATAACAATCGCTTCAGGTTTTGGAAGATTCAGGCTTAAACGTTCCAACGCAGGACCAACTTGCTCAGGATTGATGGCAAGCATAGGTGAGCCATGGGAAATAAATAAACCTGGAAGTGTTTGTAAATTCATCGCGGTCGCCGTTGGTTGTTTAAAGGAATATGATGATCATGCACTAAATTATTCAGCGTAACAATTCGGATAATTTCAACGGTTTGTTTCATTGTTGCAACGCTGTACTTGCTGTAGATACTGGAGTCAGTTCGGATTAACCCGCACGATGGTAAGGGTGATTATGGTTAATACTCATTGCACGGTATAGCTGTTCGATGAGCATGACACGAACCATAGGATGCGGCAAAGTCAGTTTAGACAAAGACCAATGCCATGCTGCTGCTTTACGTACTGCTTCAGAATGTCCATCTGGCCCACCAATGGCTAAAACCACATCATTGCCTTCAAGCATCCAGCCTTTCATGGTTTCAGCTAGTTTTTCGGTACTAAACTCACGACCACCGACTTCTAAGGCGATCAGCACTTCATTCGATTTCATGGCATTTAAAATGCTGTCACCTTCAATTTGACGGTATTTTAAAATGTCGGCTTCTGAGTCGTTCTTGCCACGTTTAGCCATAGGCAGTTCAATAATTTGCGTTTGAACAAATGGCTGAATACGTTTGAAATAATCTTCAAAACCCGTCAGAACCCATGCTGGCATTTTTTGACCGATTGTCAGAATACGAATTTTCATACAGCGCCCGAAAGTATACAAAAGAGCATTATAACGGTTCGCTTGCGCTTTGTATGTTCAGACACAATTTGCAATTGAAATCGTGTTCTGCTTGCTGTTTAAATACGCAGCATAAACAGATTAGATCAAAGATGAAAATTGGAATAATAACAATGAAAAAAACATGGCAGGACGGTAAATTATTTTTGCTCAAGCAAGCAGCAATGCTTTTAATTTTTGGATGGTATTCATTTGCGGCGTATGCCAACAATATTAGAACCGCTGAACCGGATAATTTAAAAGTCTATTTAGAGCAAATTATTGGTAATGAAGCTGAATATCGTAACTATAAGAACATTCAAGAGTTAAATCGGGTGTCTACTTGGATTCGTGAGCAGATGCGTTTATTTGGTGTGAATTGCCGTTTTCAAACCTATACCGTAAACAGCCAACCATACCGTAATGTGGTCTGTCCTTTAAATGCAGGGCATAGCAACCGAGTGATCATTGGCGCGCACTACGATGTATTTGAGGAGCAGCATGGCGCTGATGATAATGCTTCTGGCGTTGCAGGTGTACTCGAAGCTGCTCGGATTCTTTCGGCTGAAAAAGTGCGTTTAAAACAAAATATTGAATTTGTATTTTATACCCTCGAAGAACCGCCGTATTTTAGAACAGAGTCGATGGGCAGTTTTATCCATGCAAAATCGGTAGCAAAGGAAAAGGATAAAATTTCAGGTGTGTATATTCTGGAAATGATTGGTTATTTTGATCCGAAAGTTACCCAAGAATATCCTGTTGGGCTGAAATGGATTTATCCATCGCATACGAATTTTATTGCATCGGTGGGGAATATTCAGTCTCGTGACTTAACCTCATCGTATTGTGCTGCGATGGAGTCATTGAAGCAGTTGCAATGTGAACGCTTGATTTCACCCTCATTTATTCAGGGTGTGGATTTTTCAGATCATATGAATTATTGGCAATTTGATATGCCGGCGATGATGATCACCGATACTGCATTTTATCGTAATAAGCACTATCACACCGAGCAAGATACCCTGGATAAATTAAACTTAGACAAGATGGCTCAAGTGATCGATGGTTTAGTGAAAACCATTTTAAATTTGAAATAGCATGTCTTTAAAAACATGACATAAAAAACGCAGCCCCGAAAGCCTGTGGACTGCGATAAAAGGTCATCTACCTGGAGATGTAGATGACCATCTTGTTCCAATGATCATCACGCTTTTACACGTGATTGGAACCAATAAAGAAACATACAGCGCGTATATTTCTCTACTATATATGTGGGATAGAGGGCGATATTTCAAGTAATAGCATTCAAATTTTGTAAGACTTTCTTATTGGCTATTATTGATCTTGATGTCGAATTTGAAATAGTAATCCAATCAAAAGTTGTAGCTGTTGTCTTGAGTCTTGTCATAGCGAAGGATTTGAATGAAATTTTTCGAATATTTAGTTGAAAGCATGAATGAAAAAAAGCCCTGTCGAAACAGGGCTTTTTTTCATTTATTGCGAGTTGCTAGCGCTTAGTGACGAGCAGCTTTGCCACCTTCAGTTGCTTTGACAATCGGTGTCTTTGCAAGAGGTTTAGGCATATCAACCAAGGCTAGAGGTAAAATCTCATCAATCGATTTCACTGGTTTAATTTCTAGACCTTCTTTGACATTGTCTGGAATCTCAGTCAAGTCACGAACGTTATCTTGTGGGATAAAGACAAGCTTGATGCCACCACGGTGAGCAGCGAGAAGTTTCTCTTTTAAACCACCAATGCGCATTGCGCGGCCACCAAGACTGGTTTCACCGGTCATCGCAATATCTGGACGAATCGCAATGCCTGTAAACGCTGAAACAAGTGCGGTAGTTAGGGCCAAACCAGCAGATGGGCCATCTTTCGGTGTTGCACCTTCTGGTAAATGCACGTGTACATCAGTTTCTTCAAAGCGAATCGCTTCAATACCTAGTTCATCTGCACGGGTACGTACAACAGTCATCGCTGCTGTGATCGATTCTTTCATAACATCGCCAAGAGAACCAGTGGTAATGAACTTGCCTTTACCTTTCACTGCTGCAACTTCAATCGTCAGTAGTTCACCACCAACAGATGTCCAAGCCAAGCCGTTTACACGACCCACTTCAGCTTCTTCTTCGGCCATACCGAAGTCGAATTTGTGTGGACCTAAGTAGTCAGGAAGATTTTTCGAATTCACTTCAATTTGAAGATTTTTCGCTTTCTTGCTCACCGCTTCTTTTACCACTTTACGCGCAATTTTCGACACTTCACGCTCTAAGCTACGCACACCGGCTTCACGTGTATAACGTTGTACGATATCGCGAATGGCTTCTTCGTGAACGGTTAATTCTTTTGCGCGTAGACCATTATTCTTGATGGCTTTTGGAACAAGGTAACGTTCAGCAATATTCACTTTTTCATCTTCGGTGTAACCCGGTAGACGAATCACTTCCATACGGTCAAGCAAAGCTTCTGGAATATTCATGCTGTTTGCAGTACAGATGAACATCACTTCAGAAAGGTCTAGATCAAGATCTAAGTAGTGATCATTGAACTTGCTGTTTTGTGATGGATCTAGGACTTCAAGCAATGCTGAAGCAGGGTCGCCACGATAGTCTTGCGCCATTTTGTCAATTTCATCGAGTAAGAACAGTGGGTTCTTTACTCCAACTTTAGTCAAAGACTGCACAATTTTACCCGGCATCGCACCGATATATGTACGACGGTGACCACGGATTTCAGCTTCGTCGCGCACGCCGCCAAGCGCCATACGGACAAATTCACGACCAGTTGCTTTGGCAACAGATTCACCGAGTGAAGTTTTACCTACACCAGGGGGACCAACTAAGCAAAGAATTGGACCGCGAAGTTTTTTCACACGTGATTGAACAGCAAGGTATTCCACAATGCGGTCTTTCACGTCGTCTAAACCATAGTGATCGGCATCAAGAATGTCTTGAGCTTTCGCAAGGTTAATGCTGACTTTGCTGGCTTTGTTCCAAGGCGTATCTAAAATAACTTCTAGATAGTTACGCACGACAGCAGCTTCGCTCGAAGCAGGTTGCATAGCTTTTAGCTTACGGAACTCATTTTCAGCTTTCTTGCGTACATGTTCAGGTAAATCGGCTTCAGCTAGACGTTTTTCAATTTCTGCAACGTCATCCTCACCACCGCCATTCATGTCAGAAAGTTCGCGTTGAATGACCTTCATTTTTTCATTTAAGAAGTATTCACGCTGATTCTTTTCCATTTGGCGTTTTACAGAATCATGTAAGGTTTGCTCAATTTGCTGTTCTTCTGACTGTTGTAATAAATACGTCATCAGCTCAGCTAAATGTGCTTCAAATTCATCATGCTCTAAGAACTTTTGTTTTACATCAATATTCAAAGGCACGCGTGTTGCTACAAAGAATAATAATTGTAGCAAATCATCAATTTTATTGGCTGCTGCAATCAATTCACGTGCGTTACGCAATTTTGCTTCTGCATATTGAGCAAATAAGGTGCGTAATTCTTCCACACGGTTATTCTGAGTTTCTGAGTCTACAGAAACCGTCATTGGGCTTAATGAATGCTCGGCAGTCAGGTAATTATCGGCATCGATAATTTTTTCTAACTTGGCACGATATAAGCCTTCAATCAGTACTTTTATACAGTTTTCATCATTCTCATGATTCACAACTTGCACAATCTTCGCGACAGTACCGTATTGATATAAATTGTCGTGATCAATTTCTTCTGTTAGCGAATCTTTTTGTGCAACTACGAATACAAGATTGTCACTGTCACGTGCGACATTGACTGCATTGATCGACTTTTCACGACCCACAAACAGTGCAATTTGCATGTGAGGATATACAACCACATCTCGTAGCGCTAAGAGCGGTAATACGCTCGGAATTGTAGTTTCCAAGCTTTCTTCATTCATAATAATCTCAGACATGGGCACTCCTAATGAGTGACAACGGTGTTGCCATGTTTTTTATAGTGATGTGTATTTTTTAAATTACAAGGGTCATGCCAATTAAAATGTGTAAAAAATGACTAAATATGTGATTTTTAAGTGTAACTCAGTGTCAAAATATCAAATTAACGTTTGAAACTTAAAGTTTGAGATGGGCTAATAAAACCATCTAGCGGTTGATCCCATGCTTCTCGGACCAAGGGATCTTGAATGAGTTGAAAATCATGGCCAAGTCCTAAACGGTATGGGGTAGAGTGGGCAGTCGCTAATGTTTTATCGTAGAAGCCACCCCCCATACCAATACGTGTGCCGTACTTATCGCAAGCCAGTAAGGGCATTATTAAAAGGTCAAGGTGAGAAACATGCTTCCCGCGGCTTGCCATCGGTTCTTTCATACCGAGCGGGTGATGAGAAAAACGTTTACTAATATATTGATGACGTGAGATTTCAACCCAAACCAGTTGCTGATTCATGTTGCAAATCATGGGTAAATACACGTGTTTTTGATGTGCAAAACAGTAGTGGATGATCTTTTGAGTGTGAATTTCACCGAATGCATGTAAATACACGCCTATATGCTGACTGCTCTGAAAATGACTGAGTCTGACTAAACGCTGTAGGACTTGTTGTTCAGCTTGTCGTTGGGTCCATAGGTTTAGGCTACGACGCTGCTTGCGGAGTTGTTTACGAAGGCTGGTGGTGCTGAAAGTCATGATTCATTTCAAAGTAGCACAAAATTCTCAAAGGCATTTTAACGCGTTCAAGCTTAAAAGTCCGAAAAAATAGGTTTTATCTTTTTTATATAAAGCGTTCCTTAAACACTAGTTAGCTTAAGGAACGCATACTTATTTAAGGTTTTTTTATACCAAGAATTTGCACATCAACACGGCGGTCTGCTTGTAAGCAAGCTTTTAAGGCATTTCGATCTTGCACATCAAAACAACCATTGGTTACAGGCTGAGTTTCACCTGCTGAAGCGAAACTTAATTTATCAGCAACAATCCCTTGGTTCATTAAGTAATTTTTGACAGTCTGTGCACGTTGCAATGCAAGTTGCTGATTATATTGTTCACTGCCTAAACGGTCGGTATGGCCGGTAAGCTTAATCATATCAATACGTGCATATTGATTATTAAGTTTAGTTGCTAGTTCATTCAAGCTTGATTTACCTGCAGGAAGTAAATCGGTTAATTTACCACCATTAAATTTAAATAAAGAATCGGCAGCTAAGTTTATATTATCTAAACTCGGTTCAATTGGTTTTATTACATTATTTAGAGCATTTTCTCTAATCGGGCAATTATTAATTGTAGTGCCATCATTATTTAATATAATAGGTTTGCCGTTATTATCAACTGTAAGTAATAAGTTATTCAAAAGTGACTTTTCGTTTACACAATAGATAACTGAATAATTTTTACAATGATTTGTACAATTTTTCACCTTAAATTGGTATTTACCTTCTTTTAAATAAAAATCAGCAGAATTATTAATATAAAAATCACCGGCTTTAAAGTCATCTATATAGAGCTTAGTTGCACATTTTTGGTTCTTAGCTTGATCATCTGCGCATAATTTTTCATCACGTTGAACATGTATTTTGTATGCATCAATAGTATTGTTTTGAAACAACAAATTATCTGGTTTTGCATATTTATTTACGCCAGGAAAAGTTGAACATGCGACAACTGAGCGTCCACAAGTTGAAGTGACTGTGACACCGAATGGTGACATCGTACAGACTTACCCTGATGACACCGATCCATCCACAATTACGCCTGACCAAATTACGGTTAAAGATCCAAATGGCAAAGACATCGTGGTTGAGTTTGGTACACCTGAGACTCAACCAGACGGTTCAATTACGGTAACGGGTAAAGTGCCAGAGGACGTTGAAGGCAAAGTTACGGTTAATGTACCAGAAGGTTCATATGAAGACACCTCGGGTAACCTGGGTCTACCAGGTACAGGCAACGAAAACATCAATATGGTTCCGCTTGTAGCAGAAGTGACGATTACACCAGATGGTAAGATCACTGTGACTTATCCTGATGATGTTGATCCATCGACAATTACAGAAGATAAAATCATTGTTGAAGGTCCAAATGGTCCAATCGAAGTACCATTTACGCCGCCAGTGGAACAACCAGATGGCTCATATGTGTGACTGGTGAAGTACCTCCGGGTGTTGATGGTGACATTACAGTAACTGTCCCAACAGAAAGCTATGAAGATAAATCAGGTAATCCGGGTGAGGAAGTAGATAAAACTGTCCCAGTGGACAATATCGCTTCTGAAGTTGAAACAACCCAAGTGGTTACGACAGAAGATCAAAGTGTGACATTAACATGGGCGCATTTTGGTATTTCAGATGCAAATACAGCAAATGATCAGCTTGTTATTACGGTAACAAATCTGCCAAAAGACGGTGTATTGACAATCG
This sequence comes from Acinetobacter sp. YH12076, assembly GCF_013419525.1. NCBI lineage: Bacteria > Pseudomonadati > Pseudomonadota > Gammaproteobacteria > Moraxellales > Moraxellaceae > Acinetobacter > Acinetobacter sp. YH12076. The sequence goes on from NZ_VOZY01000012.1 coordinate 39,501, forward strand.
TAGATGCTGCTGGGAATAAAACACCAATCATCGCGGGTCAAACACTATCTTATGCTGATATTAAGGTATGAAAATTTATGCTATTACAGAGAACGGAACTCGAGTATTGCTTGGAACTGCGGATACAAATGGCAATTTAAGTTTTGTCGCTGATGGCATGAGTATCGAAGGTTCAAGCTTAGTGGCGATTGCACCACCAAGTTTGGTTGTTACAGGTAATTCTTTGAAGTTGAATGTGAAGCTTGAATCTATTGCAACTGAAAAATCGAATGGTTCAACTGCAAGTTCAGAACTAGAGTTCGGTGTAATTTTGTATCCTGCTTCTGTAACAAACGCTGCACCTGAAATTGAACCAGAAGTAGTCACTGTTGGTGTAGCTGTTGCCGGTCAAAAAATTGCTGCTTATGCTGCATCGGATGCAGATAATGATAGTCTGACTGTGACATTTGCTAATGGCTCGACAGTTAGTGCCGACGGTTTCTATCAATTATCAGTGGCTGATCAATCTGTAACTTTAACTCAGAAAGGTGCGGATCAGCTAAATTCAGGTGCTGTATTGCCTTCGATAAGTCTTCAAGTTACTGATGGTAAAGTTACAACTCCTGTAACTGGCAATGCTGAACTCATTGAGTTAAAAGCAACATTAACAAGTGAAATTTCGGTATCAGGGTCAACATCAGGTGGAACTGGTGGTGGTGCGTCAAGTTCAGTGATTAACGTTCCAAACCTAGGTACGATTTATAAAGATGCACAAGGTAATTATGTTTCTGATGATCTTGTTGCGGGTGCGAAAATTGTAGATATTGCTGCACAGATGCAAGCTATTATCAATGATCCACAGTATGGTAATGATTTCAATAAAATTAACAATGCGCTAAGAATCTTTACTAATTTGAAAAGTGAAATTAACGTTTCTGAAATTATTATTATCAATTGGGAGAAAATTAACAAAGTTCTGACTCAGAATGAGCTTGGGCTTAATTTCTCAAATAGTTTCCCTAAAGACTTTGGAGGTCAAAAAGGTACTCCGAGTGATTGGATTGTATTTGATGAAGCGTATTCAGGTGAAAAATATCCTGTCAATTCAATGATTTTAAACAACTCTGATACAACCAACTATATTGATGGTTTTAACTTAAGTATTACGGGTGTCCAAAATGTAAGTGGTTTCCAAATTAATATGTTGGAAGGTGTACTATTTACGGATGGAACTCAAATTGCTAAGACAGGTGAGAAAAATCAAAATGGACAGGATCAACTTGGTGTAGTAGCTCCGGAAGCAGACGCTCCAGAGAAAGTTTTACAATTTACTTTACATGCAGAAGTTCTAAATGATGCAGAGGAAAATGTGAATGTAAATGGTGTGAAATTTAAATCTGCTGCTCTTGATGCTTTAGTTGATGCCAAAGTTTCGGTAAATGGTATATCAGTAAGCAAAGATTCAGATGGGTATTATACTTATCAAGGCACTTAAAGTAGTCAAGTTGAAGATTTTGTAGTGAAAGTTACAGTCCCTGAAACCTCAATTCAAGATGTAAATGTACTTACAACCCAGCTCGAAACAGAGTTAGGAAACAGTAACAATGTGCTTCCTATTCAGGATACAGTGACTGCGACAGCATCGTTTGCGATGTTCTCATTAGAAAGTGAAAGTTTACTGATTGGTGATATTGTTTTCGACCTTCTCGCAAACGACAATTTGGGCGGTAATACATTAACAACAGTAAATGATTTTTCTATTGCTGACCAAATCGATATATCTTCATTACTTTCTGACGATGCAACTGAAGCGAATCTCGCAGAGTTTGTAACAGTAGAATATGACGAAGAAACTGATTCAGCTGTGATTTCAATTGACCGTGATGGCACATCAGGTACGGAATATGAATCACAAGATCTTGTAGTCTTGCTCAATCAAACGCGCAAAGTCGAACTAGATGACCTAATCAACAATAATCAAATTATTAGTAAATAATTTGATGAACTAAAAAAGCACCTTCGGGTGCTTTTTTTTGCTTCCCAAAAAGTGAATGCAGATTGAAGACTTGGTTTTTAATTAACAACTCATCGGAATTAAAACAAATACGCTATATCTACACTTGTATATTGAATAAGCTTTCTTTGCGCTTAAAAAGCGACACTTATCTGATGACGTAGCTCAAAAGGTATGCATAAAAACAAATTAATGGACAATAAAAATGAAAAAGAATTTCTGGATCAGGACACTTCTTTGTATGACGGTTGCGGTGTCGCCACTTACTTTCGCAGCGACAACCACTGCACCCGTTCCACCCAATAGCCAGCAAGTCTTTTTTGTCGGCAATAACTGGGATGGTACGGTTACAGTCATCAATCCTGCAAAAAACTATCAGAAAGTTGGTGTCATCAATATGGTGCCCGACAAAAAAGAACGGCTCACTGAAATTTACCTTAACCCAGTAAAATTGATCGCCTATAGCTATATTCGTAATACAGCAGGAGAGGGAAATGATCAATTGGTCGATGACATGTATTCCACACCAGATGGCAAATCGGTAGTTGCATCACGCCCAAGTTTTGCAGATGTAGTCTCGATTAACATAGCAACAGGAAAAATCAATTGGCGCACACCCGTTGAAGGATTTCGCGCAGACCATATGGCGGTTTCACCCGATGGGCAACAAGTTGCTGTTTCAGCATCTTCAGGGAATGTCGTACATATACTCGATATCAACACAGGCAAGGAACTCGGGCGCTTTGCCACAGGAGATAAGCCACATGAAAATATCTATTTTGCCAACGGTACTAAAATCTTAAATTCAGCCATTGGTAATGTCGAAACAGCCATGGATGCATCTTGGCAAGACTTTACCAAAGGCAAACGCTACATCACGATCGCAGATGCTCAAAGCTATAAAGTCCTCAAAAAAAATCGATTTTAGACCTGCTTTAGATGCCGTAGGACGTAAAGACCTGTCTAACTCAGTTCGACCGATTGTATTTAGTAAAGACGAATCCAAAATCTATGCACAAGTCTCATTTTTTAATGGCTTGGTCGAATATGATCTCAATCAAGACAAAGTCACACGCATTGCACAGCTTCCGGGAAGTACAACTATTCCCTCTGATCGCACCAAATGGGTGAATGACTCCCGTCATCATGGGCTTTCGATCAGTGGAGATGGTGAAAAACTATGTGTTGCAGGAACGATGGATGATTATGCCACCATCGTCGATCGTAAAACTTTGACCGCGGCGAAATTGATTGCTGCAGGCAAACCGTATTGGGCAACGCAAAGTCCAGATGGTAAGCGTTGTGTCATTTCTGAAAGTGCCACAGATGCAGTAACCGTGATTGATTTTGCAACAGGTGAAAAAGTCATCACAGTTCCAGTTGGCAATCACCCACAGCGTGTTCGTTTAGGTTATGCACCAGCAGGATGGGGCAGTCAGTAAAACAGTTTAAATCAAAAGAAAATGGAAAAATCAGAGTCAAATCGGCTCTGAATTTTTTAATTGAAGAACATTTAGAGATTGAATCATGTATAAGAAATGGATTGTTATCGGGTTAGTGGTTGGCTTGATTTTATTGTTGATGATTCAGTTATTAAAACCAAAGCAGCAGGAGGTTCATGAACAGCTACCGTTAGATCAACAAAAAGTGTCTGAAATACGTTCAGAGCGAACTATAGAAAATGTATTGCAGCATTCAAGTTTTAATTCCAAACAATCAATACTCGACAGTGAAACGCACTCTGAGCTATTACAGCAACGTGAACAGGTATATCAACAATTGCAGCAAATAAACACGCTGATGAGTCAGGGACAGCAGCCGAATCAAAATCAAGTACTCGCTCTACTCGAGCAACAATATAACTTGGTTAAAAAAGGCGTCGTGAAATTGGATGAAGCCATTTCATCAATTCAATATTTACGACAAATACTTCCTGAAATGGACAGAGCTTTGGATAGACAGTTAGCTAAACTGGAACAACTCAAAAAATGAATTAACTTGAATAAATAAACTTTTAAACTAACCAAACTTAAATGAAATAATTAAGGTGAAGAACAAAAGTAGAGTGGCACGGAAATAGAATAGTAAATTAAAAAATGTTTTTTAAATCAAATGCTTGTAATTTAAATAAGGATTTTGAAAATAAACACTCCGAAGATGCCGCTGCAAATGTCGTGACCCTGAACCCGATGAGTTCAAGGTGGACGCGACGTACACTCGCTGGGTTTCCCACTCGAGGAGGGCATACGCTCAGAATATACAGAACACATCCATAAGTTTAAGTATCGGCAGGGGATTAGACCTAGCTGGCGAACACCTCAGAGATGTGCTCAGTATAACGAATTCAGCGTTATTGGCAAATCACCAAACACTGACAATGTGTTTAAAATGAAGCAATCGGGCAAAGTATAATCACTAAACCACCGATTAATCAGTCAATTCTTCAACTTGTTCCAAAATATTTTGCAACAAAAGTTCGCAGTTTGCATATTCTTGCAAACTCTTATTCATTGACAGGACTTCTTGCATTAATTCAAGTGCGACCATAATGATCAGCTTACTCGGTTCCATACGTGGTGCTTTACGACGAAATTCATCGTATTTGTCATTCAGTAATTGTGCTGCGCGTTCTAAATCGGCTTGTTGGTCAGAAGTCGTTGCTAAACGGAAACTATGACCTAGAACTTTTAAATCAACTGCAATTTGTTCACTCATGATCAAACTTCCTCATTACTTTCAGTCGGATGTGCCAATTGTTGAATTTCTTGCGCATGTTGATCTTGAGCTGTACCTAAAATAGCTAAACGTTGAATAATCGCTTCAACTTTTGCTTTGGCATGTTCATTTTTTTGTAATAAACGTTCACGTTCTTGCTGCAAACCTTGAATTTCTTGTTGAGCATGACGCTGTTCATTTTGCATCTTTTCTTTAACGATACGTAGCTCATTACGTTCTGCCAAAATTTCTTGAAAACGATTTTTTAGATCAGTACAGCTTTTTTCAAGACGGCTATATCGGTCAGCCAAAGCAGTTGCATCAGTATTCAGCTGTTGAAGTTGAGCACGTGAATCAGTTAATTGCTCATTCAGCGTATCAATTTCTTCTTGTTTGGAGGTGATAATACCGTTCTTATGTACAATTTGAGCATGATGGTGCTCATCAGACGAGTTTTTCTCATCTTGTAGGGCATTATTTTCGCTTTCAAATTGCGCCAGTCGCTTTTTTAAAACGCTAATATGCGCTTGGAGACGCTGTAATTCTTCTAACATAACGTAGTCGCACAGTCTTGCAAACAAAGGTAATATATACGAAGTATAGAGATTGGATAAGCGAATGCAAGACGATATTTCAGGTTGGTCAGATTGGTCCCAGAATTTTTCTAAAATTGAAGAACTTTCAAGCCCAAGTGAGTTACACGGTCTACTCACTGGTATAGTTTGTGTGTCACAACCCCCAAGTCGTGAAGAGTGGCAACAAATTTTAGCAACGCTTGATGTAGCTGAATTAGACGAAGATGCGGTGGCATTGTTGACTGAAGAAGCAGAAGATGTAGCTCATTCACTTTCAGATGATGAACTCGACTATCTTCCTTTATTACCAGATGATGATCACTTGCTAGGTGAGCGTGTGCAAGCCTTGGCAGATTGGTGTGCAGGTGTTGTTCTTGGTTTTGGTTTAGCGGCAGGTCATCTGCGCACCAATGAACAAGAATTGATTGAGCATTTACAGGATGTCGCTTCAGTAGAATTTGAAGATTCAGATGATGATGAAGAAGGTGAAGAAAGCTATCAGGAATTATACGAATTTGTTCGTTTAATCCCAGTGAGCCTGTCTATGGGACGTACCAAAGTTGATGTTTCAGAAACACCGTTGCTACAACTGAGCGCTAAAAATTCATCGGCTCAAGTGGGCAATGTGGTTGAAATGTTCACCCCACATCGTCCAAGCTAAGGCATTAATTTTGCTTATATCTATGTGAGGTATTACGTGTTTTTATACATGCCTCACATAGATTGAGAGATTCATATTCAATTGAATCAAAATTTAAACAATATCAGCCAGCAGGTATAAGAAGTATTTAAATGAAGAAATTAACTCAAGCAGATTTTCAGGAACGTCGTGACATCCTTGCAGGTGAAATGGGCTTACGCAGCATCGCAATTATTGCAACGAGCAAAGAAGCCATGCGTAATCGCGACGCAGATTATAAATTTCGAGCTGATAGTAGTTTCTTTTATTTAACAGGTTTTGCTGAACCTGAAGCGGTTGCAGTGATTGAAACCTTTGATAGCGAAGAAGAAGGTTATAGCTACAGTTTATTCTGCCGTGAACGTGACCGTGAAATGGAAATTTGGAATGGCTACCGTGCGGGTGTAGATGGGGCTATAGAAGATTATGAAGCCGATGAAGCTTATGCCATTGATTTGCTTGATGAAGAAATTTTAGAAAAATTACAAAATAAAGATAAATTATTCTACCGTATTGGGCAGCAACCAGATTTTGATGCTCGTGTGGCGCAGTGGATTTCGGCAGCAAGTGGTGAATCACGTAAGGGTGCAAGTGCGCCTGCTCAAGTCATTCAACTAGATCGTATTATTGATGAAATGCGTTTGCATAAGTCTGATGATGAACTTGAATTGATGCAGATTGCTTCGGATATTTCAGCAGAAGCGCATACTCGTGCCATGCAAACGGTTAAACCGGGCATGATGGAATATGCACTAGAAGCAGAACTGAATTATGTCTTTGGTAAAAATGGCTGTGTGCCTTCCTATAACAGCATTGTCGGCGGCGGTGAAAATGGCTGTATTTTGCACTATGTGGAAAATGACAAAGAACTCAAAGATGGTGATTTGGTACTGATTGATGCAGCATGTGAATATGAGCTGTATGCCTCAGACATTACCCGTACTTTCCCAGTCAACGGTAAATTCAGCCCTGAACAAAAAGCACTTTATAATATCGTACTCGATGCACAAATTGCGGCGATTGATGCTGTGCGTATCGGCAACTCTTATAAAGAACCACATAATGTTGCTGTACGTATTTTAGTTCAAGGTTTATTGGATCTTGGCATTATGCAAGGAGATATTGACGAAATCATCGCAAAAGAAAGTTACCGCCAATTCTATATGCATGGTACGGGTCATTGGCTTGGTATGGATGTGCATGACGTCGGTTCATACAAGCAAGACGGTGAATGGCGTGCCTATGAGGAAGGTATGGTTGTAACGGTTGAACCGGGGCTCTATATTGCGCCTGATGATGAAAGCGTTGATGCGAAATGGCGTGGTATCGGTATTCGTATTGAAGATGATGTGGCTGTAACTAAAGCAGGTCCACGTGTTTTAACAGCTGCAGTGGTCAAGTCGGTGGAAGACATTGAAGCCTTGATGGCGCAGTAACTTGCAATGAATAAAAAAAAGCCGGTCAGTTGATCGGCTTTTTTTGCGTACAAGAGTTTTTTTATGTTAATTAATTTTTTTCTATGTAAATCTGATAGTTTTATGAAGAGTAAGCTAGTAAAAACCTCTCGATATCCTCAATCATTCTGTGAACATTTTCCTCTGTAAACTGATCATAGTTACCATGGGCTGCATTATTTCGAATATCAGCCATAGCTGTGATGAGTTTTTGTTGGAGAGGGTTATAAACTCCTGCTTTTGCTAAGTCTTCATTTAATCGTGTTAATTTTTTCTTCTCTAATTCTATTTCATTATTTAAACATAGTTCTTTAATTGCGGTTTCTAGAACTACACCAGCAATCACAGCAGCTGAATTTTTATAACCACTATTTAAGAGCGACCGTGCTTGCTCTAATTCACTATCAAAAACTTCAGCTTGAACGATTTGTTTGAAAGAAGTTAAAAAACCATTTTTAAAATCATCATATGCTGCTTTCAAAATTGGAATTAATCTACTGATTATTCTAGTGTTAGTATCAAAGCTTTGAGTTTCTTCAGCATCTAAAAAATCACGGTAATGAATAGATTTTTCACCACATGATAGCAATAATAGATTTTTAACTTTAACTTTCCATTCAAGGTAAAGAGCATCACCCTCATCACCCAACGTATCATAGCTTCCACTATATTCTGAATAAGCTTTTTTTGCCATAGCTTTGATAGAAGCAGAATCGTTTAGTAGTTGTTCATAGCGTTGTAATATTTTTTGACTCATATTGATCCAAATATTTTGACTGAATTATTTAAATATTATTGCTATACAATAACATATATAATCATTGAGAAAATAATAAGGTCTGAATTCTTGAATGTCTCATAGTCTTTGGGTCTATTTGCGAACTATGATAAAAGTCAAAGACAAATCAATATTGGGAGAGCACAGCCTCCGACATAAAAACCAACAATTGTACAAACCAAAATGTTTTTTTCTTTATTGAGATCTATATGTTTATTTATATCCTCAATTCAATGGCTTATTAAATTTCATGGATAGGTAAAGTAAGTAGATAATATGTCTGATTGAATAGCCATCATAATAAAGAAGAGAATAAGATGACAAACTTCAGCTCAAGTTATACACGCACAGAAAAAATTAAACAGATAATTTTTCTTAGCCTAACTATGCTCATTATTTGCATATTGCATTTCATGGTTTTTCCATGGTTGAAGAGCACAAATTGGTTTCTCTGTCATCCCCATGAATTTGATGTGCTATATGGCTTCTTTACTATTTTTACTTTATTTTATTTGTAATGCTGCATTTTCTATTTTATTGACCTCGAAATATACGTACTGTGCGACTAAAGCAATATCCATTGCCTGTGCAAAAAACATAGTGACCGCAGCCATATCAATATGGCATAAAAGCCACATGGCGTGCGTATCTTTCAATTCTAATGATTCCATTCTGGATTGTGATGAGCGTATGGGGTTACTCAATCACACAGGATTTAAAAGCATCGCTCAATCCTCACAAACTACAACAAGAGCGTGTATTACAATGTCAAAAAACTGAGTCATGATGTAAGATAAATCCAATATATAAATGACGTATTTCGACACTCGAATCGAATACAACAGATAAGGAAACACGCATGCAGCAAGAAGTCATCATTGTGGGTGGTGGAATGGTCGGACTGAGTCTGGCTCTGATGTTGGCAAAAGCAAAGATTGGCGTAAAGCTACTCGAAGCAATCAAATACCCCAATTATGATGATGCAAACCTTGCTCCATATCACTCGAGTTTTGATGCACGAAATAGCGCCTTGTCACGCCGTACGGTGCAAATTTATCAAGAACTAGGCCTCTGGGATGCTTTGCAGGAACACGCCACACCTATTTTAGAGGTGAATATTACAGAGCAAGGCAGTTTTGGTAAGGCAAGACTCAAAGCAGAACAAGAAAAAGTCGAAAGCTTTGGACAAGTTATTGAAAATGCATGGTTAGGCCGTGTGCTGCTCACAGAAGTCAAAAAACAACAATTCATTGAATTAATTGACGGCGTACAAGTGACTTCGCTGACGCAGGATGCAGACCATGCCTATATTGAAGCAAAGCGTGCTGAAGAACAGCTCAAACTACAATCTAAAATTGTGATTGCCGCCGATGGCCGTGATTCATTCTGCCGTAAAGCCTTAGGTATTGGCGCATCGGTGCATGATTATGACCAAGTGGCGATTGTCACTACAGTACAAACCTCTAAACCGCATGGTCATGTCGGTTTCGAGCGTTTTAGTCCGCTTGGTCCGCTAGCGCTGCTGCCACTTCCAGGTGAATACCGTCGCTCAGTGGTTTGGCCTGTTCCCAAAGGAACTGAAGGCGAGTGGATGGGTGATGAAAATGATCAACACTTCTTAGATGCTTTACAAGAAACCTATGGTGACCGTGCCGGTAAATTCCAAAAAACTGGTAAACGTTTCAGCTTCCCGTTGTCGCAAGTACTTGCAGAGAAACAAGCAGTTGGACGTGTAGTGCTCATGGGAAATGCTGCCCATACCATTCACCCAGTTGCTGGTCAGGGCTTTAACTTATGTATGCGCGATGCCTATGTACTGCGCCGTTATTTAACAGAGCAAGTTGAAAAAAATGCAGATCTGGGTGATGCAGCTATGTTGCTTGATTATGAAAAATCGCGCCTGACCGATCAGCAGCGGGTGATTAAATTCTGTGATTCAGTTGTTCGTGGTTTTAGTAACCAGAATCCATTTTTAAAATTGATTCGCAATACTGGATTAGTTGCCTTTGACACCATTCCGGGGATCAAGCCTTTGGTCGCGAATTATGCAATGGGGCTAAAAGCATGAGTTTAAATCATACAGATGTACTGGATGCCGTGATTGTCGGAGGTGGCTTGGTCGGTGGCTTAACGGCATTGCTGTTGGCGCAAGGCGGTGTGCAGGCTACGGTATTGGATGCGGCACCTATTTTGGATGTAGAAAAAACCAAAAATGTTGCGAATCCTCGGGTTTTGGCGCTCAGTCAAGCCACCATTCATTTACTCAAGACTGTGGGCGTTTGGGAAAAACTTGCCCGTCAACAGCCTTATACAGGCATGCAGGTGTGGAATAAAAATGGCTATGGAGAAATCAATTTTGGTCATGTTGCAGAGCAAACACCATCAGTTGAGCAAGCTTTAGGTTCAATGGTTGAACCAAGCGTATTGAATTTAGCCATTCAAGAAAAAATGCTAGAACAACTCGAAGACTACCGAACCCAGGTTAAGGTCAGTCGAGTTGAGCGCGGCGTTGGTGTGTGGATCATTCACCTCGCAGATGGTACCCAGCTCAAAACAAAACTGGTGATAGGTGCAGATGGTGCAAACTCATTTGTTCGTGAGCAAGCTTTCATCGATCTAGATGTGCTGGACTATAAACAAGCCGGTGTGAGCTGTGCAATTAAAACCGTCCAACCGCATCAGCATGTAGCGCGTCAAATTTTCTTAGAAACTGGGCCTTTGGCATTTTTGCCGATGGCGAGTCTGAAAAAAGAGGAAAGCGGTTATTGGCAATCCATTGTGTGGACCTTACCAGATGATTACGCCGATGAATATGTGGCTTTATCCGATATTGAATTTACTGCGTTGCTCACTCGAGAAAGTCATCACATGCTCGGTGAAGTCTTAGAAGCAACACCACGTGCCAAATTTCCATTGAAGGCACGAGCTGCGCAGCTATACGTTCATGATGGTCTGGCGTTGATTGGTGATGCGGCTCATGTGATTCATCCACTTGCAGGACAAGGCGTGAATATTGGCTGTTTAGATGCAGCAGTGCTTTGCGATGTGCTTTTGACCGATAAAAAACGTGGTGTGTGGGCACATGAACAAAGTTTGAAGCGCTATGAACACCGCCGTAAAGGGCAAAACGATGCCATGATGCATAGTATGTCCGCGATTGGTTGGTTAGAAACCACAACTTTTTCTCCTGTGGTGTGGGCGCGAAACTTTGGTTTAAAACAAGTGGAAAATCAGACTGTTCTTAAAGATGCATTTATGGCTCAAGCCAATGGTCTGAGTATTTTAAAAGATACAATCTACGCAGCTTAGGTCAAAGTCAGATATTTTTTTAGACAGTCGTATAAACAAGGTTACGATTTTGATTAAAAAAGATACGATTTTTTGATTGTGGGTACTAGTCGAAATGCTCAGAGATTGCTAAATTTCTGTTAATTTAAAACCAGCCATTCGCTGGCAAACAGAAGTCATTCGCGGGGAGAACACAATGACTGATATGAACGATTATGATGATCCAGAAGATTCAGTAGTTGATGAAGATGAAGCACAAGCAGCTGAAAAAGGTGCAGGTGACGCAGCTGATTCTGCCTCTGATGATGACACCTCTGAAGCTGAAACATTAACAGTGACTGCAAAACTAAAACAACGTCAGGCGCTTGAAGATGAAGTTGCTGCGTTCTTAGCGCGTGGTGGTCGTATTACCGAAGTCCCTCCAGACGAATCGGCAAAAGATTAAAATGAAAAAACACCACGTCATGTGGTGTTTTTTTTGCTTCATTCGCTTGTGCGATGATGCACGTCATTCATTTTTTAACTAAGCATGTTTAGTTATGACGTTGTGAAGTTATTTTAAGCCGTCTTTGGCTTCATATATTTACGACTGATCGCGTAAATAGGATAGAACACAAAATGCAGTAAAAGCAAAAACATACAATTAATAATAAATGCAGCAATATACGGCGGTGCATGCATGGCCGCCACAGCAGCGACAAAAGATTGAAAAAGTAATACCGCACCCAAAACGACATAAGCCCAATAGCGATGCCTATCCCAAAATTGGCTCAGTTTCAGTAAATTACCGACTATAAAATAGAGGGAACAATATCCACAGACCATCGCAATCGTGCTATGATCGGCCGTCATTTGCTCGCCACTAATATAGTGCGGATAGGGTTGAATGCCAGTATAAATAATATGTGCAAGGGCCGTGAGCCAAACCAGATTAAAGAGAATGAACACCAGCGGTTTTTTGACAGACAGATTTATGGACATGTTATAAGCAACTTTTTTCATTCTATTTAAATTATTGTATGGGATAGCTTATGGAACCCGTAGGTCCCATAAGCGGTTCAAATTAAAAATAAAAAAAATTAAGCTTAATCGTTCGCTTGGGTTAGCTCTAAAGCACGTTGATAGGCCACTTTCTTTTTAATCCCAGTTAAATCTGCAGCCAACTGAGAGGCAGCTTTAACGGACAAATCTTGAAGTAAACGCGTCAGCAATTTGTCTAACTTTTCTTGCTCTAGGTCTTTTTCTTCGGTCGCACCACCAATTACCAAAACGATTTCGCCTTTTTGCTGATTGTGATCAGATTCGACAAAATGAACCAACTCACCCAAAGACATTTTTTTAATGGTTTCAAATGTTTTGGTAATTTCACGTGCAAAGCCCACAGGACGATCTGCACCAAAGACATTCGACATATCTTTTAGGCAATCCACAATACGGTGCGGCGCTTCATAAATAATCATGGTTTGAGTTTCGTCTTTCAGTTTTTCGAGTGCTAAAAGACGTTGTGACTGTTTAGAAGGTAAAAAGCCTTCGAAACTAAAACGGTCACTGGGTAGGCCGACAGCACTGAGAGCTGCAATGGCAGCACAGGCACCCGGCACAGGAATGACACGAATATTTTTTTCTTGTGCAGCACGAACCAGTTTAAAGCCAGGGTCACTGATTAATGGCGTGCCTGCATCACTAATCAGCGCCATATTTTCACCCTTTTCGAGGCGTTCAATCAGCTGGTCTATTTTGTTGCTTTCGTTATGGTCGTGGCAGGCGGTTAAAGGCGTATTGATACTAAAATGTTTAAGTAATTGTGCTGAAGTTCGTGTATCCTCGGCGGCAATAATTTTAACCGACTTCAATACCTCAATTGCACGATAACTAATATCATCTAAGTGCCCGATTGGAGTTGCAACAACAAATAACTGAGCACTCATAGGTTTCTCCATGTTGGATAATAAGAACAAAATTTTGGGTCTTTGCCTTTTAAGCAGTCTGTTTACTGCTGCACAGGCAGACGTCTTGGTCATTCTACCTGAATCTGGCCCTATGGCGCGAGCTGCATCCAGTATTAAGCAAGGTTTCAATAGCGCATATCAATCGTCAGACTACAAAGTGCCCATTAAGTTTGTAGATTCAAATCAAAAGCAAATTGCTGCGATATTGAAGCAACAGGTAAATAAAAAAACTCAATTGGTGATTGGCCCTTTAGCACGCCAAGATGTTGAAGCACTTGTAAAAGCAAAGCCTAAAGTCCGCGTGTTGGCTTTAAATGAAACGACGAGCCAAATTCCAAACGTCTGGCAGTACAGTCTATCAAAACGTGATGATGCTTTAGCACTCCAAAAAGTCTTCGAAAAAGACAAATTAGCGCAAGTGTTAGTGTTACGTCAGCCTGCAACTGAGGCAGAACATGAATTATTGCTCATGTCCTTAATCAGCCAAAGTTCAGTGCCGATTCAAGTGGTTGAACAGTTCCCAACGAAGCTGGACAAAAATCAAGGGGTGCTGTTGCTGGGCAATAATGAATGGTTAAACAGTCAAAAAAAACTACCTAAAGCAAAACTATATACCGTTGCCAATGCGATTGAAGCCACAAAGCCCATTCCTGTAGGGCTGAAATTTTGTGATGCACCTGCATTGCATGACGCGCGTTGGCCTGACCTGATCCGAGCTTATGAGGAAAACCCAGTAGATATGCCATATCAACGTCTTTTAGCTTTTGGCGGAGACACATGGCATATCGCAAAACAATATTTGCAAGAACCGAAATTAAAAAGCATTGAATTTCAGGGGCGAACAGGACTAATCAAAATTAGTCAAAACAATATTCAGCGTGTTCCTCACTGCTATGAGCGAAGTAAAAAAGGCATCGTAGCGATCTCACTTTAGGGATGAAACGATGCAGCTAAACTTAGAGCAGATGAATATAGGACAGATGAATCTGGGACAGTGGGCAGAACGGCAAGCGTTGCATTTGGTTGAGCAGCAAGGCTATGTACAGGTGCAACAGAATTATCATAGTCGTTATGGTGAAATTGATTTGATCGTTGCGCGTGGTCAAGAATTGGTGTTTATCGAAGTTAAAGCCCGTTCGAATACCCGTTATGCCCAAGCCATCGAAAGTATCTCAATTCACAAACAACGTAAGATGATGAAGACTGCGTTGCATTTTTTAAATGAACAGTCACATTTTCAAAATTATTATTGTCGCTTTGATGCAATTTGTTTTGATTTTTATCAACACTTTGCAAAAACACTACAGCAAGACTTTTCTAAATACCCGTATCATCAGCAATGGATTGAAAATGCTTTTACTTTTGATCAAGAGTTGATTAATCTTTGATAAAACAAACTGTGTAAATGCATAGAAAAATACGAGTGGAAATTTGAGGAGTCGTGCTGAGTGGTTAAGCGTATTGCAATAATGATGCTTTGTGTCGCAAGTTTATCTGGCTGTGCGAGTTTTATTTCGAATGGAACAGGATCAGCACCTGTAGGAACTGAAAGCGGCGCACGCTCATTGGGACAAGTTTTTATTGACTCTTCCATTGTTCGAACAGCAAAAATTAACTTATATAAATTAGATACTCGTTTTAAACAGTCACGTGTCAATATTGAAAGTTTTCATGGCAATGTCTTATTGACTGGGCAAGTGCCAGATAATCATTTGAAAGAATTGGCAGAAGAAAATGTCCGTTCAATGAGTGATGTCAAAACTGTACATAACTATATTACAGTGGGTAATCAGATCAGCTATAGCACCATCATGCAAGATACTGCGGTCACTGCGAATACCCGTGGTTTGATTATGAAAGCGCCTGTGGTATCTGACAGCAAAGTACACATTCATACTGAAGATGCTGTTCTTTATGTGATGGGCCGTTTAAACAGTGCGGAAATCACAGACTTAAATCAAATCTTGCAACAAGTGGGTAATGTAACGCGAATTGTCACTTTAATCGATAATATTGATCAGAACCCAAATCCACAGGCACGTTCAATTTACTCAAGTTACACCACACCTGCTGTAGGCAATGTGCAACCTGAAGTACAAACGCCTGTAGCGATAGATCCGGATGCTGTCGATCCAAATGCTCAATAAAATGTCGGAAATGATGCTGTAAAATATGAATCAATGGTCTCTGCGGCTTCAGCAAAAAATGGATTTGGCTAAATCTTTATACCGAAATTTTCGGTTATATGATTTTGGCAGTTATGCATTAAATCGACTGACACCCAAACAAGGATATCATGTTCAACACAATATCCCTTATGGTCTAAAAGCGCGCCATCGCCTAGATTTGTATCGCACGTCAGCACCTCGTCAGCAACGTCCACTCATCGTTTTTGTACATGGTGGAGCGTGGATGCATGGTGACAAAAAGGACTATGGATTCATTGGTGAAGCTTTTGCCAAAGAAGGCTTCGATGTTGCTGTCATCAATTACCATCTCGCACCTGAATATATTTTTCCGGCTTCAATTGATGATCTTAGCCTTGCATTAAACTATTTGACGCAGTCTCAGCATAAGTTGCAGATTGAAGTGGAAAATGTGGTGTTAATGGGACATTCGGCAGGGGCATTTAATGTCATGTCTGCACTGTATCATCCGACGCCTTATCAGCTACAAGTGAAAGAGAATATTCGTGCAATTGTGGGATTGGCAGGGCCATATCATTTTGATTATAAAGGTGATCCGATTTGTGCAGATGCCTTTGATCAAAATGTACCGTATCAACAAGTGATGCCGTATTATTTTGTTGAGCACAATCAAGTGAAGCATTATCTATTCACTGCGGATAAAGACAATATCGTTGGCCATAGCAATAGTGAAGATTTTGATCGTCGATTAAAAGCCTCAGGCAACCATAGTCAATTGATTCAAATCCCTCGTGTTGGGCACATCACGATGATTGGTTCAGTTTCGAGTCTATTTAGTCGCTTCTTTAAAACCAAAGCTGAAATCATGCGTGTACTCGATGAAATTAGTCCACCTTAATGTCTTTAGTTAAATGATTGAAAATAAAAAACCGCCAAGTATGGCGGTTTTTTTATTGCATGATTTATTTACTAAAAATAGCTACTTATAACCATGCTTCGGTGTCATCTGCAACAGCAGAACCATGGATGACATGCATAATCATCGAATGGGCGATACTTCCTTTGAACGGAATTTCAGGTAATGCATCAAATTTAAAGAAAGCCGCATCACTTATTTCTTCTTCTTGTAATTGAAGCTCACCTGAAGCATATTCTGCTTTAAAGGCGATCATTAAATTACTTGGGAAGGGCCAAGGTTGGCTTGCCAGATATTGAATATTTTTGACCTTCAGCCCAACTTCTTCTTCAGTTTCACGACGAACTGCTTCTTCTAGAGTTTCACCGACTTCAACAAAACCTGCGATCAGTCCATACATAGCACGGACATTTTTTGCATTTTTTGCCAATAAAATTTCATCTTCACCACGGGTAATGACGGTAATGACACAAGGATTGACACGAGGGTATTGGTGATATCCGCAAGCGGGACAAACCATAGCATATTCTGTGGCGTGGACTTGAGTTGCAGTACCGCAGTGGCTACAAAATTTATGATTACGGCGCCATTCTAAGAGTTGAATAGCACGGCTGGCTTGTTCAAATTGCTGAACATTCCAAAGTTGTAAAAGCTGACGAATAGGGATTAGCTGTAAGCCTTCAGGAATTGGCTCATTTTCAAATAGATCACGGGCAATCACTTGATCACCCGTGCCAATATTTAAATCACTTGCGAGTTGTTCAACTTCGGGAAGTTGAAAGTTTTCATCGACCAGCAATTGCTGTTGTTTGAAGATATACGCAAGTGATAATTTAGACATTAGGCTGCTGCTGATTTCAGTTTTTCGCTACTGTCCAATGCTACCTTAAACATGCCCTGTAAAACAGGTTGTTTGTTCTTTAAATTGTCAATCAACATATCTGCGCTTGCCAATGAATCTAATGCTTGATTCACTTCGTTTGCTTCAATCGCTGTTGAAGATTCAACTCGTTTCAAAATGAATTGAGCTGTTGAGTTCAGTGCATTTTGAGCTGCATCTGCATTGAGGAACAACATTGCACCACCAATTTCACGGAATTGAGTTGCAGTCGCTTCAAGTTGTGTCAAATCTTGGTTTTGTAAATACTGAACCAAAGATTGGCTAGCAGCATCAATTAAAACCTTGGTCTCATTTAACAGAGCAGCGTGTGCTTCATCTAAACGGTCGAGTGAAATATTCATATTATTCACACGAAGTTGTAAGCGGCTAGAAGTGTGATGACGCTCAAGCACACCAATCGAGTTCATGGCAGACAAGATATTGTTCATCAACTGCTGGGCAAAGCTTTCATCTTGTAAAATCTCAGCATTACCTAATGACGCAGCTTGACGCGACAGGTCGTTATACGCTTCATTTAAGTTCAAGACTTTGAAAATATTTGCCAATTCGTTTAATTTCGCTTGAAGTTCTTGGGTTTTTTCAGGCGTCATATTTTGATAGTTAAATTCAATATCATTACGAATTTGCGTCATTTCAGTCGTAACCAATTCACCAATGGTATGCATGGTGTCGAAGTCAGGACCATATAAATGACGACTGAAAACTTGCAATTGGGTGTCGGTAAGAAGGTCTTCACCGATATTTAATTTGCCACGAATATGATGAGAAATGTCATCTTCTTGGCTAATGTTTAGACTTAAGACATTGGCTAAATCAGAAATGGATGCTTTAAAGCGCTCAGTTCCTGCAAAATATTGAGCCATATTGCGCTCAATGCTCACCAAGGTACGTAAGCGAGCATCGGTAATTAAGATTTGATCAATTTGATTAAACGCAACAAAAACCAAGTTCCAATATTGTTTGCTTGGATGTTTGTCTGAAAGACCTGCTAAATACGCACCGACCAATTTAATCGCTTGCAGATCCAGCTCAGTTTCTTCTTGTTTAATCAATTTATTCAACGCCAACTTATACAGACGGTGAACGTATTTTGATTTTTCAAGTGCAGGAGCTTGAGGTAGGTCAAAGTCAGGAGTAATACAATCGAGTAGGGACTCAATGTGTTGGCCTTCCGACGTTAGAGGTTTACCTAAAGATAGTTCTAGACGATTAAGACTGTCCAGCAGGAATTGTGGAATTTTAACTTCACGTAGGCAGATAAATTCGATGTAGCGTTTCAGCATGGTCGTGCCTTCGCTCAGTGCGATGACATCTTGAGTGTTAATTTGCGCAGGATTCCCCATGATCTTGCGCATTAACTCTGCTGAATATTGAGCGATTTTTGCCAAACTTGGCATATCAACTAAAGCTAGTACTTGAGCACATTGTTCAAATTGAATCAGTGCATCATCAATCCCGAAAGGTAAAGTTTGATCTTCAACTAAGGTGCTGACTGCTGATTCGACTAACTTGATTGAGTTATCAACCTCATTTTTTATTATCAGCAAAGCCGTTGGATCAAAATGGATAGAGGTTTGGTAAGACATGTATCTGCACCTTTCCTAGATGTTTTATCTTGTTTATTAACCGCCCCTTAAGGCGGCCCATGTTTATGGTTTTACTATAGCGTATGTAAGAATTGTTTATATACAAAAAGTAACACGAAATTTAGATTTTATTTCGCAAAAAGGCAAGGTGTACCATGTTTTTCTTCAAATTGTTTGACCCATGTCTCATGGGCTTCAAGTTCATCTGCTGAAGGTAAAATCACTGGTAAATCTATTTCAACAGCGGCGCGGGTTTGCGAACCATCTTCATTTTGCGAGTGGGTCAGGGCATCGATATCAAAGGATACCTGACCACCCGTCATTGCTAAGTATACGTCAGACAGAATTTCCGCATCGAGTAAGGCACCATGGAAGGTACGGTCACGTTGTGGAATTTCGTAACGACGCACTAATGCATCGAGTGAGTTTTTCTGGCCTGGATGCTTGGCTTTGGCCATAGCCAAGGTATCGGTGACTTCGCAAACTTCAGATAAGGCCACAAAACCGGCACGTTTGAACTCCATATCAAGGAAGTTCATATCGAAGGTTGCGTTATGCGCAATGATTTCTGCGCCTTTTAGATAGTCAAATAAGACATCAGCAATTTCAGCATACAGTGGTTTGTCTTTTAGAAAGTCATCACTGATTCCGTGAATATTTTCAGATTCACCGACAGGTTTTTGCGGGTTGATATAAATATGAATTGAGCTACCGGTCAGTTTGCGGTTAATCATTTCCACTGCACCGACTTCAATAATACGGTCGCCATCTTGGAAATAGAAACCTGTGGTTTCCGTATCCAAAATTAATTGTCGTGGGCCAGATACATCGACAGTTGCTGGTGTAATGACAATCATTGGATGGATTTCAGCAGCTTGCTTAGACTGTATAGGGGCAGCTTCATTCAACGCTGAAGCAGTGTCTGTTGCTTGTTGTTCTATCGTAATGTCATCAATCTGCTCTGCGTCAATAGCTGACTCGGCTGAGATTTCTTCTGCTTCATCCTCGCTATCAGCAAATTCAAGTCCAAATGGATCATTTAATAGCCAGTCAGGTTCAGCTTTTTTTTTAGGTGCTTCAGCTGTAGATGATGCCGCTTGTTTGATGTGTTCGAGGGTTTTTTCTGCGCCTAGATTGGCCAATTGATCGGCCATTTCATTTCCCGGATGGCCTGCATGCCCTTTAATCCAGTTCCATTCAATTTCCCGACCCTGACAAGTTGCATCCAGTAATTTCCACAGATCTGGATTTTTAACATCTTTCCAGTTTTTCTTTTTCCAACCATGAATCCACTCGGTAATGCCTTGTTTGACATAGTTAGAGTCTGTCCAAATAATCAGTTTTGCATCGGACGGACAGTGTTGAATGCCTTCAATTGCAGCAGTCAATTCCATACGGTTATTGGTGGTTTCAGCTTCGCCGCCGCAGAGTTTTTCTTCTCCAGTTTCACGGATGATATAGGCCCCCCAACCCCCTAAGCCAGGGTTGCCTTTACATGCACCATCAACATAAAGCGTGATTGTTTGAGACATAAATCAAATCCGGAGAAAAACGAGCATTCAGAACCGTATATTGTATAACGCAAATGACGGGGAGAAATCCATTTCTAGCGATTTTTTTAATTTCTTGTAACATTTATACTGAAATAGCGTTAAATTAACGCCTTGTGTCTGTATTCTGCTTCACTACAATGGCATATCTAAAAAATAAATTTTATATGAGTTGTCTGGATTTTTTTATGTATAAATCAACTGCGACTGTCTGGCAGCCTACGTTACCACAAATTTTTAAATTTACAGTCTTGGGTTCTGCGCTCGCAGCTCTTGGTCTGACGGGCTGTTCTTCATCGCAAACGACTAAGCAGAACTCAGCAAGTAAACAAGTTGGCTCAAACTTTCTCGATGCCAATAGTTTAGATTCACTCGAAGATTTACTTTCTGCAACAGACATGCGTGCCGTAGAAGGCGATCGCCTTTTAGTGCTGAAGCATGGTGATGTCTGGAAGCGTATGACTGTGGGTTTCAAAATGGATTTGAACCACTGGGATACGCGAATTGAAGCGCAGCGTGGTTGGTTTATCTCACGTCAACCATATATTGATCGTTTAAGTGCGCGTGCGTCCCGTTATTTATATCACACGGTTAAAGAAGCAGAACGTCGTGGTTTGCCGACTGAGTTGGCGTTATTACCAGTGATTGAAAGTTCTTATGACCCAGCAGCAACCTCAAGTGCAGCCGCAGCAGGCTTATGGCAATTTATTCCAAGTACTGGACGTATTTACGGCTTAAAACAAACCTCAATGTATGATGGTCGTCGTGACGTAGTGGAATCAACGCGTGCAGCGTATGAGTTTTTAGGTGCGCTACATAACCAGTTCGGTTCGTGGGAATTGGCTTTGGCTGCATATAATGCAGGGCCGGGCCGCATTCAACAGGCGATTAACCGTAACCGTGCGGCAGGTTTGCCAACGGATTATTGGTCACTAAAACTGCCCCAAGAAACCATGAACTATGTCCCACGTTTCTTGGCTGTTGCTCAAATTATTAAAAATCCAAGTGCCTATGGCGTAAGTTTACCGCCAATTGCCAACCGTCCACACTTTCGTGAAGTGGCTGTAGGGCCTGCAAATTTAAATGAAATTGCATCTATTACCGGTTTAAGCCGTGCAGAACTCTATGCACTAAATCCCGGGCATCGTGGCGATGTGATTGACAGCAGTAGCCCAATGCGGATTTTAATTCCTGCGGATGTGAGTCCATCAGTCGATGCACGTTTGAAGAAATTACAATCAGGTGGTTCATCAGGTTATTGGGCAAGTAATTCAACTTATAACTTACCAAAAAATAATGTTGAAATAACACCGTCACGTGTTACTCCACCGGAATTAAATAGTAAAACTATTCAGCCCGCTAAAGTGACGCCACCTATGCTTAAAACACAGCCGACAGTGACAGCTTCTGCCAAACCACCTGTAGTCGCTGCAACGGTAACGCCGAGTGTTCCATCAGGAACGAAAGGCAAAACGCCAATAGGATCATCTGCTTTGGCTGCTTTTGCATCGAATAGTGATATTCCAAGTGCGCCGCGTATACCAGTCGCTGTAACACCTTCGACTCCTGTGAAAGCCGTGTCTGTCGAGCCACCACTCAGCGCAAATGAGCGTGAGCAAATCATGGCGGCTATTAAAGCTGAAGGTGAGACCAAAACAATAGATGAGGTATTAAAACCAGTAGCGACTAAAGCAGAACAAGAAGAAGTCGTTCAGGAAATTAAAGCTATTGCGCCGAAAGGCACTGAAATTGTCGATCCTTATGATGGCAAGATTAAGTTGACTGCGATTCAGACCAGTCAGTCAATTGCAGACCAACAAGGTAAAGAACTGACGAAAGGGTTCTCTTACCCGAAAAGCGTGGCTGAAAATACAGGTGCAGATTCCGAAGAAGCCAAACGCAACCAAGGTAAAAATGTCATTCGTACAGATTCTGAAATTGTAGTTGTACCACCTAAAGGTAAACGCAGTACTTATACAGTTTTGGCGGGCGACACATTAGCGTTGATCGCGATGAAAAATGGCGTGAATTGGCGTGATATTGCAGCTTGGAACCAAATTTCGCCAGATTCGACCTTGTATGTCGGTACAACCATCTATTTATATGATGCGAAACCGATTGTGCAAAATAATGAAGAATCGAAAGCCAAGCCTATTGCAGATAGCTATGTGGTGAAAGCAAATGACAGTCTTACAGCTGTTGCGAGTCAATTTGGTTTAAGTACGAAGCAACTCGCAGACTACAATGGTTTAACCACCACGAGTGGTTTATATGTTGGGCAGAAATTATCCTTAAAAGAAACGCCTGCATCTAAAGCAAAATTGGAAGCTGACAAGAAAGCAGCTCAAGTTGTCGAAAAACCTGCAAAAGTTCAAACCAAATCCTACACGGTAAAACGTGGTGAATATCTAAAACTCATTGCAGATCGTTATGCGCTGTCAAATCAGGAGTTGGCAGATTTAACAACTGGTTTAACGGCTGGCAGTAGTTTGATGGTTGGGCAAAAAATTAATGTGCCATTACAATCTATAGCAGATGCAGAGAGCAAAGTTGAGAAGCTCGAAAGCAAAGTCGTGAATCGCATTGAAAATGTCAAAGTTGATCCTGCGTATAAAGTTGAAAGCTATAAAGTGCAGCGTGGTGATACGCTTTACAGCATTGCGACGCAGTCAAAAATCAGTTTGTCAGAATTGGCGAGTCTAAATGATATGTCGGTAAATAGTGGGCTGATGGCTGGGCAAAGCATTAAAGTTCCTGCAAGTTCAACTGTTCCGGATACATATGTGGTGCAGTCTGGCGATACACTGACAGGCATTGCTAGTCGCTATGATTTAGGCATGGACTATGTCGCAAATTTAAATGGTATAGAGCGTAGTTCTGGTCTACGCGTTGGGCAGAAATTAAAATTAACAGGTGATGTCGCACCGGTTAAAGTAGAAACCAAAGCTGAGGCGACCAAAATTGAAAGCAAAACCAATACACGAACGAATTCCGTTGATGCGACCGATATTCATGTGGTGAAATCAGGTGAAACATTGGGTGTGATTGCGAAGAAATATCATCTTCAATTACGTTATTTAGCTGAATTAAATGGCCTAAATACCAATAGTGCGATTCGTGTAGGGCAGCGTTTAAAAGTAGATGGTGAACTACCTGCTGATGTAGCTAGTAAAGCAACTGAAACCAAAAAAACGGAAGCTAAATCCTCTACGAGCAATGTGAGACCAGCAAATACTGAAAGCTATACTGTGAAATCAGGCGAGTCTTTAAATTCGATTGCTAGTCGGACAGGTTTAACTGTGGCAGCATTGGCTGAATTAAATAACTTGAACCCCCGTGCAGGACTGCGTGTCGGTCAAAATTTACAAGTCCCTAAAACTATCAGTGAATACCGTATTAAACGGGGCGATACATTGATTGGTTTAGCAAGCCGTTATGGACTTGATACATCAAAACTTGCTGAAATGAATGATATACAACCGTCTGCTCAGTTACGTATTGGTGAAGTCATTAAAGTACCAAACTGAGTCCAAACATTAAGGAGTTAAGTTGAATGTATTCTGCTTCAACTTCGCGTTACGTGTTTGGTGTGACTTTGAGCATACTTTCAACAGGGGCGTGGGCTGCGTTGCAGACCACGCCTTTTCTTGCCATACATAGTAGCCCTCAATATCATCAATTACAGGCAATGCCCTATGCCAATCCTCTTGCCAATAAAGGGGGATTTATCACGACCTCGAGTATTGGGAGTTTTGATAATTTAAACAGCATGAATGGAAAAGGGCGTTCTGTTGAAGGTATCAATTATCTTTTTGATAGCTTGATGAGTTCATCTTTAGATGAACCGGGTGTGATGTATCCATTGCTTGCCGAAAAGGTGACATTTGACCCGAAAAAAACTAATTTTGTTATTTTTCATTTAAACCCAAAAGCACGGTTTAGTGATGGTTCTGAACTCACTGCTGAAGACGTTAAATTTAGTTTTGATACCTTTCAAACTAAATCAAATCCCGGTCTACAAATGTACTTAGCGGATTTGGACAAAACAGATGTTTTATCTAAATATCAGGTGAGGATGAGTTTTAAATCTGGTCATAATACTGATTTGCCCATGATTTTGGCGCAAATGCCGATTTATTCCAAAAAAGATTGGGCAAAAAAAGATTTTACTCAAATTACATTGCAGCCCATATTAGGCTCAGGCCCTTACACGATTGAGACGATCGATGCAGGTAGGAGTATTCGCTACAAGCGAAATCCTGACTATTGGGGGCAGAACTTAGCCGTCAATCGTGGTCGCTATAATTTTAACCATCTGAAATATGTATATTATCGCAGCCCAGACATAGCCTTTGAAGGCTTTAAAGCAGGTCAATTTACGTTATATGAGGAAAAGACTGCACGTAATTGGGTGGGAGCGTACAATTTTCCTGCTTTTAAAGACGGTAAAATTGTCAAATATCGCTTTAAACATGAACGACCGATTCCCACAAAAAGTCTCGTATTTAATACTCGTCGTGCGCCATTTAGTGATATTCGCTTTCGACAAGCTTTAACCTATGCTTATGATTTTGAATGGCAAAATAAAGCATTATTTTATGGGCAGTATCAGCGTTTGCAGAGTTATTTTAGTAATAGTGTGCTAGAAGCGAAGGGGAAACCCTCTATCCAAGAGTTGGATATTTTAAAACCGATGTTATCGCAACTTGATCCTATTCAAAGACAGGGGGTCTTATCCAATTGGCAATATCCCGTTTCTGATGGCAGTGGATTTAATCGAAAAAATCTGCTGCATGCACGCCAACTGTTATTGAATGCGGGTTATCTTTATCAAGACGGCCGATTGGTGGATGCAAAATCTCGGCCTGTGAAATTCGAAATCTTGATTCAGCAACAAGATTTGCAGCGAACCTTAATGCCATTTATACGAAATTTGAAACGTTTAGGTATTCAGGTGCTATTGCGACAAGTAGATGGACCGCAATACACCGAGCGGATGCGAAATATTGACTTTGATATGATCGTGGATGAAATGCCTCAATCGCTCACTCCAGCGGGTGAGCAAGCTCAACTTTGGGGCAGTCAAGCAGCTGACCAAGTGGGTAATTATAATTACGCAGGGATTAAAAATCCTGTAATAGATCAGCTCATTCAACAGGTGATCAATGCTCCAAATCGGGAAGAATTGATTATTCGTACGCGTGTTTTAGACCGCCTGCTCAGAGCGGGTTATTATCAAATCCCAATGTTTGGGCAAAGTGAAAACTGGTTTGCCTATTGGCATATGTATAAGCAGCCTTATGTCAAACCTAAACTTTCTGTTGGGATTGACTATTGGTGGAGTAATGAAGCGCAATCGAAAAAAGTTGCAAACTATTTGCGCCAACAATAAATACTAATGAATGACAGGGAATATTAAAGCAACATGGGCACATATATTTTAAAAAGATTGCTCCTGATTATTCCAACATTGTTTTTCATTTTACTGATTAACTTTGTCGTGATTCAGATTGCACCGGGAGGACCTGTTGAACAAGCCATACAGCAAGCTGAGTCCTTTCAAGGTATGGGAAACACAGGTGGTGGAGAAACTGCGACGACAGGCAGTAAATACCAAGGTGCTAAAGGCCTCAGTGAAGAAATGGTGGCAAAAATCGAAGCGCAATATGGTTTCGATAAACCATTATTCGAACGTTTTTGGCTCATGTTAAAGGGCTATGTAACGCTAGATTTTGGTACCAGTTTTTTTAAAGATAAGCCTGTGACCCAGCTACTTTGGGAAAAGCTGCCTGTATCCTTATCCCTTGGCTTGTGGAGTACCTTGCTGATCTATATGGTGTCTATTCCTTTAGGCATTAAAAAAGCCCGTCAACATGGTCTGCTATTTGATAAAAGCACGTCTATTTTATTGGCTATCGGCTACGCCATTCCTGCTTTTGCCTTTGCTATTTTACTCATTGTATTTTTTGCAGGTGGTTCATATTTTCAGTGGTTTCCTCTACAAGGTTTAGTTTCAGAGAATTTTGCTGAGTTAAGTGTATTTGGCAAAATTGCAGATTATTTTTGGCATATGGTGTTGCCTTTGTTTGCTATGGTAATTGGTGGTTTCGCTGGCTTAACTTATCTGACCAAATACTCTTTTATGGAAGAACTAAATAAGCAATATGTTCTTGCTGCTCGTTCTAAAGGTTTGACCGAATCACGTGTGCTGTATGGGCATGTATTTCGTAATGCAATGCTCATTGTCATTGCTGGTCTACCAGAAGCCTTGATTGGCATCTTCTTTGTGGGAAATCTATTTATTGAAATTATTTTCAATCTAGATGGGCTGGGGTTATTAGGATTTGAAGCCATTGTACAGCGTGATTATCCAGTCATTTTCGGTACCTTGTTTATTTTTACCTTGATGGGGCTGATCTTAAGATTAATCAGCGATGTCATGTATCAAATGATTGATCCACGAATTAATTTTGATTCGCAGGGGGCAAAATAATGTCTCCGATCATGCAAGCGCGTTTTCAACGTTTTAAAGAAAATAAATTAGGCTTTACATGCTTTATCAGCTTTGCCTTGATTTTTATGTTGTCATTAGCTGTCGAGTTTATTGCCAATGATAAACCGCTCTTGGTTAAATACGATGATTCTTTATACGTTCCCGTATTAAAAAGTTATCCAGAAACTGCTTTCGGTGGCGTTTTTGAAACTGAGGCAGATTATAAAGATCCTGTGGTACAGCAACTGATTGAAGATAAAGGCTGGGCTGTATGGCCACTGATTAAATTTTCCTATCAAACACCGAATTTAGAGTTGGCTGTGCCTGTGCCATCTGCACCGACTGCACAAAATTGGCTCGGTACCGATGACCAAGGACGTGATGTGCTCGCACGTATTTTATATGGATTACGTGTGTCGCTCCTGTTTGGCTTTGCATTAACCTTCGCTTCAGCCATATTGGGCATCATCGTTGGGGCTATACAGGGCTATTATGGTGGCTGGCTGGACCTCATTGGTCAACGAATTTTGGAAGTCTGGGGTGGACTACCGATGCTATTCATGGTGATGATTTTGGTCAGCATGTTTACGCCGAGTGTGTATTGGCTCTTTGTCATTATGCTGTTGTTTGGTTGGCCCACTTTAGTTGGCTTGGTTCGTGCAGAGTTTTTACGGGCGCGTAATTTTGACTATGTACGTGCAGCACGGAGTCTTGGTGTTACAGATAGTACGATTATGTTTCGGCATATCTTACCAAATGCGATGAGTTCTAGTTTGTCACAGCTACCTTTCATGCTTACGGCAAATATTACGGCACTCACAGCCTTAGATTTCTTAGGTTATGGCTTACCGCCTGATGCAGCGTCATTAGGTGAGTTATTGCTTCAAGGGAAAAACAATCTGAATGCACCTTGGCTTGCCTTATCGGGGTTTTTTACCTTAGCGATCGTGCTGTCTTTATTGATTTACATTGGGGAGGCGACACGTGATGCATTCGATCCTAGACGTCAATAATCATCAAGTTAATGTACCTCCCATCGTATTAGCGGTTGAACATTTACATATTTCACATGCAGCACAGGTCTTGGTTGAAGACCTGAATTTTAAATTGCATGCAGGTGAAACGTTAGCCATTGTTGGAGAAAGCGGTTCAGGTAAATCGATTAGCAGCCTAGCTATACTCGGTTTGTTGCCAAGTGATCTGCAGGTCACAGGCAGCGTCAGCCTGAATGGACAAAATATTCTTGGACTGAGTCCTGAGCAGCACCGAAACATTCGTGGACAGAAAATTGCCATGATTTTTCAAGAGCCGATGACGGCCTTAAATCCCTTACATCGTGTGGAAAAGATTGTTGGTGAGTCACTGTTGTTACAGGGTTGGTCGAAGGCAAAAACACGACAGAGGGTTATAGAATTATTAAATGATGTGGGTATTCCGGATGCTGAAGATAAATTAAGACGCTATCCACATGAGTTATCAGGCGGGCAGCGTCAACGTGTCATGATTGCCATGGCATTGGCCTTAGATCCTGATATTTTAATCGCTGATGAGCCAACCACGGCTTTAGATGTTACTTTGCAAGCGCAAATCTTAAATTTATTAAAGTCGCTACAACAGCAGCGTAATATGGCGATGATATTAATTAGCCATGACCTGAATTTGGTCAAGCGCTATGCCGAACATGTGATTGTGATGAATCGTGGGCAAGTGGTGGAGCAAGGTGGTGTTCAGGAAATTTTTGAGCAACCGAAGCAGGCGTAT
Organism: Acinetobacter sp. YH12076; assembly: GCF_013419525.1. Taxonomy (NCBI): domain Bacteria; kingdom Pseudomonadati; phylum Pseudomonadota; class Gammaproteobacteria; order Moraxellales; family Moraxellaceae; genus Acinetobacter; species Acinetobacter sp. YH12076. Next base: position 68,286 of record NZ_VOZY01000012.1, read on the forward strand.
ACCAAAAATCTGTTAGACCATGATTTTGGAGTAGCGATACAAGTTTCGCAAACTCAAAAACTTTTAGAATTACGCCAGTTAGGAGTGAAATTCCCAGTCAAACAAGGCTTATTGAACCGCATCAAAGATTATGTCATTGCGGTAGAAGCTTTGGATTTAACTGTGGCTGAAGGTGAGTCGATCGGTATTGTTGGAGAGAGTGGTTCAGGGAAAAGCTCTTTAGCACTGGCTATTGCTCGGCTCATAGAAAGTGATGGCGAAATTATGTTAAATCAACACGCCATCAATCAACTTTCAGAAAAACAGCTCAGACCTTTACGTCGTAAATTTCAAATCGTCTTTCAAGATCCATTCAGTAGTTTAAATCCACGGCTCAATGTAGAGCAAACCATTGGCGAAGGTCTGGCCTTACAGCATTTATCTGCAAATGAAATTGTACAGCGTATAGATGAAGCTTTGCAGAAAGTCGAATTAGCAAGCTCATTCAAGCAGCGTTATCCACATGAGTTATCCGGTGGGCAACGGCAGCGAGTTGCCTTGGCACGTGCGTTGGTTTTGCGTCCTAAATTGCTGATTCTCGATGAACCCACATCGGCGCTTGATCGGACGACACAAAAAGCCATCGTGAAGCTACTACGGCGCTTGCAGCAAGAATTTAATATGAGTTATTTATTTATCAGTCACGATTTACACGTGGTCAAAGCCTTGTGTCAAAAAGTGTTGGTACTGCGTCATGCCAAAGTCATGGAATTTCAAGACACCGCAGATCTATTTGCGCGACCACAAACGGACTATACCCGTAAATTAATTGAAGCCAGCCAATACTAAAATCAAACTTATGGATATTTTGACAAGTGTCATTGTCAAAATATCCTTGACCTTTAGAAAATAATAATTAGAGTAAATACTCAGGACTTGTTATTTCATTTTGGACATTGCCATGAGCCATTTAGCTGAAAGCTTTAAAATTCGTAATACCACATTTAAAAATCGCATCATTAAAGGTGCAATGAGTGAAGCATTGGCCAATACCGCAGGCCAACCCAATCACTTACATTTTGGATTATATGAAGCTTGGGCGAAGGGTGGTTTAGGCTGTGCCATTACCGGTAATGTCATGGTGGATTTTCGTGCTAAAAATGAGCCGGGGGTTGTTGTCGCTGAAACAGAGCGAGATTTAGCGCAATTAACACAGTGGGCTGAGCTAGGGAAAAAGCACGGCATGGTGCAATTGGTTCAACTTTCACATCCGGGCCGTCAATGTCCTAAAGGGTTAAATAAGGAAACGGTTGCGCCGTCCGCTGTACCATTTAGTCCGATGCTAGCCACAACGTTTGGAACACCGCGCGAACTTCGTGAAGATGAAATTTTGGATATCATTCAGCGTTTTGCACGTGCCGCACACATTTGTGAAAAGGCAGGCTTTGAAGGCGTGCAATTGCATGGTGCGCATGGTTATTTAATTAGTCAGTTTTTGTCGCCATTGACCAATAAACGTCAAGATCAGTGGGGCGGCTCAAATGAAAATCGCATGCGCTTTTTGCTTGAAATCTACAAGGCAGTTCGTGCAGCGACGACAGATGATTTTATAATTTCGGTCAAACTCAACTCTGCTGATTTCCAACGGGGCGGAATTAGCGAAACAGATGTGATTGAGGTCTTTAAGGCAATCGATGCCGCAGGGATTGATATGATTGAAATCTCGGGCGGTTCCTATGAAGCGCCAGCGATGGCGGGTGCTAAAGAAGAAAAACGTAAAGCCAGTACCATTGCTCGTGAAGCGTATTTCCTCGATTTTGCGGACAATATCCGTAAAGAAGTGAAATGCGCGTTAATGGTTACCGGTGGGTTTAGAACCGTGCAAGGCATGAATGCTGCACTAGACAGTGGAGCTTGTGATTTTATTGGTATTGCACGTCCATTTGCTGTTGAAGTCGATTTGGCTGATCGTTTATTGGCGGGTCAGGATGTTCGTTACGGTGTGGACAAAATTAAAACTGGCATACCGATGATTGATAAAATGGCGATTATGGAAATTATTTGGTACGCCGCTCAGTTTAAATCGATTGGTGAAGGCAAACAGCCAAATCCTAAACTTTCACCCTTAAAAGTGTTTTTTAAATATCTTAAAGGAAATTTAACAGCGGTCATTAAAGGGCAAGTCAATTCACGTAAGTCGGCTTAATCAATCATTGAATTTTTAGAATCAGGGCAACCGACATATATTCATGTTATGGTTGCCTTCATTCATATCAATATTGCTTACAATAAAAATGTCTAAAATTTTAATATTAACGGCCATTCTTTCGGGGCTCAGTTCTGCTCTCTATGCCCAGTCTACATTTCAGACGGGAGATATTATTTTTCATATCTCAAAGTCACAACAAAGTTTAAGCATTCAAAAGGCCACACATTCGCCCTATAGTCACATGGGCATGATCGTAAATAAAAATAACCAAACGTGGGTGCTTGAAGCCATTCAACCTGTGCAATATACCGCTTTAAATCAATGGATCGCGCGTGGGGAAAATGCTCATTATGTGGTGAAAAGGCTCAAACAACCCTTAAATGTGCAGCAGAAAACGAAGCTGGTACAAAATGCAGAAAAGTACTTGGGCAAACCCTATGATATTTATTTTGAATGGGATGATCGTGCAATTTACTGTTCTGAAATTGTTTGGAAAGCTTATCAGCATGCTTTAGGAATCGAACTTTCTCCATTACAACAACTGAAACAATTTGATTTAAAACAAAATGAAGTGCAGCGTCTAATGCGGCAGCGCTATGGTCAAAATATTCCGCTAAACGAGCAGGTGATTGCCCCTAAGGCCATTTATGATTCAAAACTTTTAAAAGAAATATTTAGAAATTAAGGCAATAAAAAAGCCCAAGTCGCAATGTTTGAGCTTTTTAATGAGTGATTAAAACCAACTCGAATATGGCGTCCCTACGGGGATTCGAACCCCGGTTACCGCCGTGAAAGGGCGATGTCCTAGGCCTCTAGACGATAGGGACAGTACAGAAAGCAAATTTTAAAACCGTTCATTTCAGTCTAAGTTTTTAGACTAAATAATGGCGTCCCTACGGGGATTCGAACCCCGGTTACCGCCGTGAAAGGGCGATGTCCTAGGCCTCTAGACGATAGGGACTTAATAAAATGTACTTCTGAAATTGGCGTCCCTACGGGGATTCGAACCCCGGTTACCGCCGTGAAAGGGCGATGTCCTAGGCCTCTAGACGATAGGGACGTTTCAGAGGTGGGCGTATATTAGGGTGAAAATCGGGGGGTGTCAAACGCTTTTCTATAAATAAATTCAGTTTTTGTTGTTGAGTGCATAAAATTAAAACAATTTGCTAAAAATGTTTGAAAAATACATTATTTATGTCGGTTTTTTCAACACTTGTAAGATTGTAGCAATAACTTCTGGATGCGTTAAATATCCAGCAATATCGTGTGGGTGTTCAATCGATGTCTGAATTTGCTGGTTGATAATGGCGGGTTGAAAATCAAATGGTGCCTGACTCAGTGGAAAAGCACTGAGAAAATCATCATGTGAATAAAAGTTTAACCAATCGCCTGAAATTGCATCAGGCCGCTGTAAAGGCTGAGGTAAGTGGGCTTGGATGACACGAAAAGCCAAAGGTGAGCCCAAGGTGATAAAGCGCTGTATATTGAGTTCAGGATGTAACAGTAAAAAATGATACGCAATAACGCTACCTAATGAATGTGCAATCAAAAGGGTGGGTTTCGTTTGATGTAATTGCTCATGCAGACGAGTGTGAACTGCCTGAATAAAGTGTGGATTGGATAAATAGAGATAAGTTTCGACCAAAAATTTATGCAAAAGTGTGGCATGTAATTTTGGGAAATAATTCATTAAAACTGCAAAATCGCGTAGGGCAAGATCTTTGCCGAGTGCGGTGATCGATTTGAATGACTGGCTCAATCCAATAGCATCATTGAGGGTGATGTCAGATAGATTATTTTGTACAGCGTGATGCTCAAGTACTTTTGGTGATTTTTCTGGGAGTTCAGTACGATGGATAAACGGAAAATGTGGCCACGTTTGAGGCGTCAAGGTGCTGGCTTGAAGCATATTCTGCAAATGATAACGCGTGAGTAAGTCCCCATAAAAAGGCATGCGCATATGGTGCTGTATATACGATAAAAAAGTCTCTTGATGGCTTTGCTTTAAGCCTTGAGACAACAGTGCAAGCCAATGCTGTTCGAGCGAACGTGCAGTTTGTTGCTGTTGATTCATGCCATGGATAAAGATGATCTGCATATTGCACCTCATCGACGGACCAGTTTTTATTCTACTTTTATTAAAATATAGCCATAAAAAAAGAGCAACCGAAGTTACTCTTTTATGGTGTTTGGTATGACAACGCAGATCAATCTTTGTTGTGATACAAGGTGTAGTAGCTGATATAACACGCCACAATGAAGATCATACAGCAGATAAAGCCAGTTAACATTTCTGGGTCAAATACCATACTAATACAGGTAATCAGACAGAATACAAAACCGAGTATCGGCACGATTGGAAAGAATGGTGCAGCAAAAGCTAAATCTTTTGCAGTTTTGCCTTCTTTATACCACTGACGACGGAAGTTGAATTGGCTTAAACAAATACTCATCCACACTACCACCATGGTAAATGCAGCAACACCTAACAAGTTTTTGAAGATGGTTTCTGGTGCAAATTGCTCAGAAAGTAAGCCTGGCATACCACCGATCATGGTCACAATTACTGCAACATAAGGAATACCGCGCGAGTTCACTTTAGAGAACACCGCAGGTAATTGCTTACTATAGGATAATGACCACATCATTCGAGATGCAGCAAATAAACCTGAGTTTGCAGCAGAAAGTAGGGCTGTGATAATCACAAAGCGGATAATGTCTTCTGCATAAGGAATACCAATGTGCTGGAATACCGTTACGAAAGGTGAACTACTTACACCTTCGGCAGATAAGCCGGCTTCTTGGTGTGGTAATAATGCAGTAATAACAACAATGGTACCTACAAAGAAAATCAATAAGCGGAAAATCGCCGTGTTAATGGCTTTAGGTACATTTTTCGCTGGATCTTTGGTTTCACCCGCAGCAACACCAATCAGCTCAGTACCAGAGAATGCAAAGTTCACAATCAACATTGTAGCGAAGATTGGGAACAAGCCTTCAGGGAACCAGCCTTGTGCAGTGAGGTTGCTAAACAGCGGTGCAGCTTCATAGCCTCGATAGCCTAAAATACCAAAAATGGCCAATAGACCTAAAATAATAAAGGCTACAACGGTAATCACCTTGACTAAGGCTAGCCAAAATTCAGATTCAGCAAACCATTTAGTTGAAATCATATTCAAGCAGAATACAAAAGCACCAAAGATTAAGGTCCACATCCACATAGAACTGTCTGGGAACCATTCCTGCATTAAAAGTGCAGCAGCAGTAAATTCAGTTCCTAGCGTTACGGACCAAGTCAGCCAATACAGCCAAGTGATGGTATAACCCGTACCCGGTCCGATATAGCGTTTAGCATAAGCGCCAAATGAACCAGATTCAGGCATATGTACAGCAAGCTCGCCTAAGCAAAGCATCACCATATAGGCGATAATACCGCCTAAAAAATACGAAATAATGGCACCTACAGGCCCCGTTTGTGCAATGACTTCACCCGAACCAAGAAATAAACCAGTACCGATTGCGCCGCCAAGCGAAATCATCACCAGATGTCGAGTACTCATAGCGCGTTTTAACGGCGCAGAATTGCCCTGATGCGAAGCATCATTCGGAGAATGTGATGACTGCATAGAGAAAAAGGAGAATCAAATAATGAAGCGAGTAATTGTAGAGAAGAATGCAATGATGATGCAATCAATTAATATAAATTATAGATAAATAAACTTTAAGTTTGTCAGAGCTGACAGAAAAATTGGCGTCCCTACGGGGATTCGAACCCCGGTTACCGCCGTGAAAGGGCGATGTCCTAGGCCTCTAGACGATAGGGACGTTTTGAGGTGGGTGTATAGTACATAGCCCATCTATATTTGTCAAAATAGAGTTTCATTGTTATATTCTAAATGTATATAAATGAAACAAAAACAGAATTTTTTTAATGAAAAATAATTTTAATGAGTTTATTTCTGGAATTTTATTTGAAATCAATCAATTTAATGTGGGCAAAGTCCATCAAAGATTCTATATAGTTTTATTGAATTATTTGCATTGGTTTGACGTTTATCCAAATAATTTTTCTTCGTATATCAGTAAATCAGAGTTTGAAAGAATTATTGATGAACTTTTATTTAGGGATTTAGATGGGGAAAGTAGAATTACGTATAATCACCTCAAATCTTTAGATGATTCTCATTATTTTTTAGATATCCAGAGCTTTTTTAAATTATATTTAATCTTAAAGGTTCGAAGATATCAGTTGTCTAGTGATGATGTAGAACTTGAAAGATTAGAAAAAAAATTGGATGTATGTTTTGAGCCAATGTTGTGGAGTAAAGACAAACAAGATTTATTGGTTATTAATCGTGATTTTCCTGAATTTAAAAAACAGATGAATTCAAGTCGGGTGCTTTTGCCACTTTCATTAATAGTTTTTAACTTTACTTTTGTTGAATTAATATCTAATACAAGTTTGAGAGTATCTATCCAAATATTTCTAGCAATAGTAGCTGCGTGTCTTTTAGCTAATGTTTCTAAGGGGGCAAAATCCGAAAAGGACGCATTGGAGTTGAAAGTATGGGATTATATCTTGGTGTTGAGCGAGGATAAAAACTCATTGACGAAAAGCAGTTGAACGATTTCCTTAAATTATAATTTGTACAGTGGTTTTTGTGGATTAAACTGCTCCCACAAATCATTTTTGAATTTATATGGAAACCCTAATTTTTCTCTCATAGGGAAGAGAAATAGTTTCATAAAAAAAGGTGGCTAATGAGCCACCTTAACTATTTTATTTATCGTGATATAACCAATAATAACCTGCATAACACGCCGCCATAAAGATCAGACAGCCAATAAAGCCTGAAAGCATTTCAGGATCTGCAGCCATACTTAAACCTGTTGCGGTACAGCAGACAAAGCCAAGAATTGGAACCAGCGGGAACCATGGTGTACGGAATTTAAGCTCTGACACGCTATGACCTTGTTTCAGCCATTGGCGACGGAAGTTAAATTGACTCCAACAAATACTCATCCACACGATCACCATGGTGAAAGCGGCAACCCCCATCAAGTTCTTGAAGATCACATCTGCGCCAAATTGTTCTGATAATAGACCCGGTAAACCACCGATCATAGTGACCAATACAGCAATATAAGGCACACCAGTTTTGCTTAATTTGCCGAAAGCTCGCGGTAATTGTTTTTGTGCGGACAGCGCCCACATCATACGTGATGCAGCATATAAACCAGAGTTAGCTGTAGACAGTAAAGCCGTAATAATGACGAAACGAATTAAGTCTTCTGCATAGGGAATGCCCATCAGGTTAAATACGGAAACGAATGGGCTACTACTTAAGCCGCCATGTCCGCCGACATTTAAACCTGCATCGGTATAGGTCAACAGTGAACTGATGACGATAATAGTGCCGACAAAGAAAATGATTAAGCGCCATACCGCAGCATGAATGGCTTTAGGCACATTCTTTTCAGGGTTTTCAGTTTCACCTGCAGCGATACCAATCATCTCCGTACCATTAAAGGCAAAGTTCACGATCAATAGCGTGGCAAACAGAGGGAACAAACCATTTGGCAGCCAACCATGTTCTGTCAAATTGTGGAACATTGGAGCTGATTCATAGCCTTGGAAAGGTACGAAACCAAAGATGCAGGCAAAACCAAGGATGATGAAAATCAACACTGTTGCAACTTTCACCATTGATAACCAAAATTCTGACTCTGCAAACGCACGTGTAGAACTTAGATTAGAGATCAGTACGCCAGCTGCAAAGATCAGTGTCCATAACCAAATAGAGGTTTGTGGAAACCATTCCTGCATCAAAATAGCCGCCGCAGTAAATTCTGTACCTAAGGTGGCAGACCAGCCCAACCAGTACATCCAAGACACCATATAACCGGTACCCGGGCCAATATAATTTGTCGCAAAAGCACCAAAAGAGCCAGAAACAGGTAAATGTACGGCAAGCTCACCCAAACAGAGCATAACCATGTAGGCGATTAGACCGCCAATAATGTAGGCAAGTACAGCGCCCAAAGGCCCAGCTTGTGAAATAACTTCACCTGAACCCATAAACAAACCAGTACCAATTGCACCACCAAGTGAGAGCATCACAAGGTGTCGAGTCGTCATCGCACGTTTAAGCGATGGACTTTTACCTTCAGCAGACGAGTGTTGCGAAGGTTCAGAGGGAGATTGCATAGTGAAAAGAAAATTGAATGAAAGGTATATTTTATGATTGAATGCAGTGAAATGATTGATAAATCGAATTTTTCTTATAATGTGATAATACTGATCTAAAATTTAAATCTTTAGCACTGACCATTGGATTAATGGTCAGGAGTTTGATACTCAGCTTCAGAAGTTGCAGGTACTTGAGTTTGTTCAGCTACAGGGGCTTCGTTGTCATCGCGGCTCACAATATACAGATAGAGTGCAGATGGAAATAAGATGGCTAAAACCAAGAGCAACTTTTTAAACATAGGGTATTCTTACATCAAAATAGATCAAGCTGAAGTATAAACAAAACCAGTCAGGCTGTAATTAATTAAAGTTTGTGGTTTTTCTGTTCTAGATTGGACAGTATGATTTGGTAAATGTCGGGGTAGTGTTGTTTAAAGTTCCGTTGTTGCATGATTGTGATGGTTGAAGCATTTGGCTCGACACCCAGTTTTAAAATTTTTTGGGTTAAAGCGAGTTGAGGGGAGCGACCATCAAAATGTGTATTTAGTAAGTTACCATCGGTATATTTTACTGTGAGTCCGATATTCAGGAGATAATCAAAAACATCAGGCAAACCAAAACCGGCAGCTTTGTAGAGTAAATTATATGTTTCTGCACGATAGCCACGGCCGTATGTTTGATGTGTTTTTAATAATCCTAATGCATTATAAAATTCTAATTTAGCAATAATTTCTTGTTCATTAATAGAACCATCGCCATTTTTTAAAATCCTATTGATGGTGTTAAAAGTCACATCGTTTGAGCTGGGTTTGCAATCAGCAGCAATCAGTCGCTTGATATCTTGAAGTGGAAGTACAAGATGCGCTGTGTCACACATTTTTTTAACTTCTTTATTTTTCATTTTACTGTTTTGAATATTTTTATTTTCAAATTCCTGCACTATGGCTGACCAACCATATATGTTTATAAATTTATAATAACGAGATGCATCATTTGTCATCCCTTTGATCTTTTTAAAGTCGTGAATGTTTTTCACTGATGGTGCATTGGTAGCGTGATTTTGTGGCACTGGAGCATTTGCAAAGCAATGCATACTCATTAGCAGGCAGCTGGTAATAACGATGTTTTTCATGGTTTATGTGTTTTTAATAAATTGTAAACGTCAGGATGTTTGGTGGAAAAGTCATTCTGTTCTATTTGTTTATAGACGCTACTATTGGGCTCGATTCCTGCATTCAGTAGTTTTTGAACCAAACTCACATAAGGGTTACGGCCTTTGATATTGTCTAAAATTAAATTACCATCCACGCCCGTGTAATCGACACCGATACTCAGCAAATAATCAGAAACGTCTTCTAGTCCCCAACCAATTGCTTTGGATTGTAAAGAGCTTTTTTCTTCATACGGGCCAAATTTATACGTAACGTGTGTTTGTAAAACATTTTCCGACTTGTAGAGTTTTAATTTTTCAATGATTTCATTTTGATCTATTTTGTCTTCTGCATTGGTTAATGCGCCATTAATAATCATAGAGGATGAACGGCCATTGACTGGTTTGCAATTTGCTTTAAATAAGCGTTTGGTTTGATCGGCAGTACTTAGACTCAGTGCAATTTCGCAAAGTTTTTCTTTTTCCCCTTTAGGCATTTTACTTTTTAGAATGGTTCCATTTTCAAAATCACGAACGATTGACTCCCAACCGTATTTGGTTGCTGTTCGATAATACTGTATTGCTTCTTCACTCAATTTTTTTGTTTTTTTCGCTTGTATTTGAGTGTCACGATCGTTGGTTTTGGGAATAGAAGATTCTTGGTCATCATTCAATTCTGTTTGATTTGTCTGATTGGCATCATGCTCAACAGTATTTGAAGGATTTGTCGGTAGGCTGGCTTCGGGTCTAAAAATGTAGATGAAGATACCGAGACATACTATGCACAGGCCAAAGAGTAAGATTATTTTTTTCATGTTTTATTCTATTTGAAAATGAATCAAGAGCGTTTTTAGGCGCTCTTGATAGGGGAAGTTTAAAATTTAAATGTGACATCAGCAATGAACTGTCGCCCAATTTCAGATCTAAGTCTGTTGGTCGACTCACTAATACCTGGGGTGGTATAGATATTATGTCGATTGGTAATATTGTTAATGGTTAAACCGAATATTGCTTTGTAATCTTTAGCGAAATTGAAATCATAAGTGGTACGCATATCCCAACTAAATCGAGGTCTAATCGTATCTGTAGCATAGGCTTCCAACAGGACACCATCATGTTCAACTTTGTTTTTTAGTTTATACGTATCTTTATATTCAGATTTGTAGCTTAAGAAGTTATTAATCTTTAATGGTAAATTTGAAAACTCAATGTCCCAACCAAAACGAGCAGTCCAAGGCTGATTGAAATTTTCAACAGGACGTTCATTAAATTGGATGAGGCTGCCGTTAAAGATAATATCGCGATCTTCAGCAGCCGTATTACTGTTAACGTTATATGACTCAGAATAGTCTAAATAATTTTTTTCTGATTCAGTGTAATCAAAGCCAAAGTTAAACCCGTGCAGAGAGTTTTTATATACGACTGGCAGCGTATTTCTGAGTGTGAGTGTGTAAATGTCAGCTTTTGCTTTACCACTATTACTATATTCAAAATGATCGATGGTATTGCTGGTTGTTGGATCAATAAAACGATTTTTTGTGATTTCATCTTTGTTATCGCGATTCACCCATTTCAGACCAAGGTTCCAGTTTTTAACTTGGCTATTAATGGCAAACACAATTTCGTCAGCATAAGGGGTCTTTAAATTGGCACGTTGAACATTGGAATTAGCTAATATTAAATCTGATAACCCAGTTTGAGTCCAATAATCTTCAGTTTGATTTTTTGTGCGTTTTAAATTGTATTCCAAAAATGCAAGTTGATCTTGCAGTTCAGTGGCTAAGGTATAGTTTGCATAATATCGATTCCATCCCGTAGTGAAGGACAGAAGATCATTTTTTAGCGGTTTATAGTTAAAGGCAGTACGAGGTGCAATATTTAAATTTTTCGATAAGCTATCATAATCTGCACGTAAACCTAAACGCGCTGAAAAATTATCCCAAGTCGATGTGTTTTCAATGAAGGTATGCACACGTTGTTGGTCAATATTAACTTTACCTTTTTGATAATACTTGCCATTTGTTTGATATTGGCCTTGATAGTTATTTTCATCCGTTGCTTCATCACAAAGAATATCACCTGCCGTACAGCTAATGCCTGAACTAGATGTAAAAGTCTTAGGCTGATTATACATATAGGCATCGTTAGGCCGTTCCCATGCAACTTTAGAATAGTCATAGCCCATACCAAAGCTTAATTGTTGCATGCTGTTGCCAATCTGAATGGTATCAAACGCATTTTTTAGACTATACGAAAATGTATCTTGGTGTAATTCAATATCACTACTTGTGGCACCTTCACCAGGATTGGAACTCCAGTTTTTAGTTGGTGTTTGCTTCCAAAGAATGCCGGTAGTTGAATCATTTTCACGTGCTTGGCTTAGCGTTTGATAGCTAATATTTTGTTTTAATGTTGAATTATTGAGTTTACTTTCTAATTCACCAAAAAATGTCAGCGTTTCTGTATTGCTAATACTTTTTGAATTTATTCGCTTATCAACGAAATTTAGACTGTCCAAATCCCCTAAATCAAAGCCAAACTTCGCTTTGATTGTGTCCGAAGGTGTGTAAAAAAGGGTAGTCCCTAAGTTGATATTATTACGCTCGCTTTTGACTTTACTGCGATCTTCTAAACCACTCATTACTGGAACGATGGATTCACGTTTAGAGGCATAACTATTGATGCCCCATTGTTCAGAGAGTTTGCTGTATAGATTCAGGCTTAGGCCGTGTTTTTTATATTCTTTATTATTTGATGAGGTTGGATCTTCAAACTCTGCAGCTTCTTCTTCATCGGTAAAATGATAACGTGACCAATCACTTTCCGTGTAGTCGTAAGTAAGGGAGCCGTGGATTTTGCCAATTTCAGTATTTGGGGCACAAGTTTCAGCATTAACTACACCACCTGTAAATTCGCCGTATGCTGCAGAAACATTACTATCGATCAATTCTAATTTACAAATTAAATCGGTATTTAGGGCCATCCCTTGTGAGCCACCATCTAGTTTACCTGAATAGGAGTCGCCACTTGCCAGAGGGTCAAGGTTATTGGTGGTATTGACGCCGTTAATTACAAATTTATTTCGGTAAGTTTGCGCGCCATTAATAGAAATCTCGGATGGTCGTAGCTCAGCCTGTGAATCTGCAGAACGTTGTTCACGGCTAAACTGCACATTTGGATTAACTTTTAAAAAGTCTGTGATATTTTTTGAGATATTCGGCGTTTTTTCTAAATCTTCTTTGGTGTAGACGGTTTTACCTACTTCTTGCTTGGCTTTGACTTCAACCTCAATAGGTGTCATCGACACCGTATTGGTTTTGATTTCTTCGGAGATCTGGCTTTCATTTGCATACGTTTGAGATGCTAAAGCAGTCAAAATTGCGATATTAAGGGGAGAATAGGCAAAGCGCATGGCTGTCAACAATTATGCAGATAAAAACGATAGCGATTATCATTAACTTTACAAGGATAATCAATAGAAATGAGAATTATTTGCAATAAATGTTTTTTTAATACACAGAAATTCAGTCAATGAGAATTAAGATAGAAATAGTGATGATTTAAGAATATTCATTCGTTATGAATATTAGAAAAAAGAAAAAGCTTGATAAGAAGAATTGGCGTCCCTACGGGGATTCGAACCCCGGTTACCGCCGTGAAAGGGCGATGTCCTAGGCCTCTAGACGATAGGGACGTTTAGAAGATGGCGGTATCTTATTGATCCGCCATCATAGTGTCAAGTAGGTGAGGACCGAGTTTGTTCAAAATATAACAGAACAGTTCAGCGGTCTTCTGAGTATCGTAAAGTGCAGAGTGTGCTTCTTTGCCATCAAACTCAATACCAGCTTGAATACATGATTTTGCCAGCACAGTTTGTCCAAACATTACAGCGCTTAAAGTCACTGTATCGAATACGGAAAAACTATGGAAAGGATTTTGATTTTTTGTTCCTGTACGTGCAATCGCTGCCTGTACAAAACCTAAGTCAAAATGGGCATTATGACCAACTAAAACCGCGTGAGTGCAGTTCTGTTGGCGACGTACTTCATTTACAGCTTTGAAAATACGTTTTAATGCTGATTTTTCATCTTCAGCCATGGCCATACGCATCGGATTAAATGGATCTACACCAATAAAATCCAGTGAACGACGGTCAAGGTTGGCACCTTCAAACGGATTGATATGTGCATGGTGGGCTTCACCCGGTACAAAATTACCTTCTGCATCATACACAATAGGAATAGCTGCTATTTCCAGTAAGGCATCGGTCTGTGAATTAAAACCTGCTGTTTCGACATCGACTACAACAGGTAAGAATCCACGGAAACGTTGACCAATGACTGGTCGAGTTTCATCTGTCACACTTTTCTCCATTGGATGGTCTTACCCGCATACAACGGAATAATTTTTTCGCCATCCAAGTAGTCTAAACTTTCAGGGATCACTTGATCTTCTTTTACCAAAATAATGGTATTGGTATTTCGAGGGAGTCCGTAGAAGTCTGCACCAAAGTGGCTTGCAAAACCTTCTAAACGGTCGATTTTACCGACTTGATCAAATGCTTGAGCGTATAGCTCAATTGCTGTTGGTGCACTATAACATCCTGCACAGCCACATGCATTTTCTTTAGCATTTTTTGAGTGCGGCGCACTGTCTGTACCTAAGAAAAATTTAGGGTTCGCACTGGTCGCGACTTCGAGCAAAGTTTGCTGATGGGTTTGACGTTTTAAAATCGGTAAGCAATAGAAATGCGGTTTAATACCACCCACCAACATATCATTACGGTTAAACAATAAATGTTGCGGTGTGATTGTCGCAGCGACATTACGGTCTTGTTCTAATACAAAATGCGCAGCTTCACTAGTAGTGATGTGTTCTAGCACCAATTTTAATTTAGGGAACTGTTTTAACAGTGGAGATAGCACTTCATCTAGGAAACGTTTTTCACGGTCAAAAATATCGACATGGTTATGCGTCACTTCACCATGTAAGAGTAATGGCACTTGGTGTTCTTCGAGTTGCTCAATCACACCATATACTTTACTAATGTCACTGACACCACTGTCCGAGTTCGTGGTTGCACCTGCTGGATAGAGCTTAATGGCATTAACATGCTCAGATTCTTTAATTTTTTTAACTTCACTTGCAGGTGTGTTGTCTGTGAAATAGAGCACCATGCGCGGGTCAAAATGAACGCCTTCAGGAACATGTGCCATGATACGTTCACGGTATGCATTTGCTTCTTCAACGGTTTTTACCGGTGGTACGGTGTTTGGCATACAAATCGCGCGAGAGAATTGTTGTGCTAAATCAGGAACTGTACGCTTTAGGGCTAGACCGTCACGTAAATGTGCATGCCAATCATCTGGCTGAAGAAGAGTAATCGTATTCACAGCGATTCCAAGCTTGGAAATAAAACAAATGATAATGCAAATAATGTGAAAATGGTAACGAGATTTCTGTACAAATGACTGAACAGATATAAATAAAGAATAAAACTGTGGTATTTTTAAATGACTAAAAGAATTAGATAAATGCTTGGAAATGGAATACAAGTATAACCTTGCAAAGTTGCAATACGATAAAGAAAAAATAGAGGAACTGATTACACGGCAAACTCGTCGTGTAGGGGAAATGTTTCCTAAAAAACTGGAAACTCAATTTTGGACTTTAAGCCTCGATCGTGCGCAAACCAACATACGTCATTTTTTTTGGATGGGAGTGTTGATCTACTTTGTGCTCACGATGCTGATCATTCCCGGAGATTACTGGATTATTGATCAACAGCATTTTGTGCATGATTTTATTCGTTGTTTAGTCGGTCAGCTCAATGGTGCGCTGTGTCTTTTGGCTTTATATACCTTTGCCCGTTATGACCGTCTGAAGCCTTATTTTTCACATGCCAGTATGTTTGTAGTGTTTTGGGCTGTTATTTCAATGTCTTGGCTCACCATGACCGTGTATACCGAAGCACTTAAACATCAGGCCATGATGATCCTTTGTATGATTTACATCTTGAGCTATATTTTGACGGGGGTTAAACCAGTCCAAATGTTGATGTCTGGATTGTTGGCTGCTGTGGTCACCATGTTGATGCTTTTTTCATTAGAAGTGAAATTTGATGTGATGGTGTTGGGGCGTGTACTGATTGGAAGCTGTGTATTGGGTTTTGCAATCAGTAAGATGCTCTGTGCGCGTGAACGGATGATATTTTTGAGTATGCTGCGCGCGGATATTAGTGAAAAAATCCATCGTATTCATACCACAGAGCTTTTACATTTAAGTCAGCATGATGAATTAACCAAGATTTCAAACCGACGTACTTTTGATGAAATGCTTGATACCTTTTATGAGCAATCTCGACGTAATAACACCTCGCTTGCTGTGCTGTTTATCGATGTCGACCATTTTAAAAACTATAACGATTTCTACGGTCATCAAAAAGGCGATGATGTAATTTCAACCATTGCCAAAACCATTAAAAATGCCATTCGACATATGGATTTTGTAGCGCGATATGGTGGTGAAGAATTTGTGGTTTTATTGCCTGAAACCGATGCGCATGGTGCTTATGCGGTAGCGTCAAATATTTATAAAGCAATCGATCGTTTAGAGATTCCACACGCAAAATCTTTGGTATCCAACCATGTCACTATTAGTTTGGGTATTACGGTATATCGTGCTGAAAATATGACGAAGGATGAACTGTTAAATATTGCCGATCAGGCGTTGTATCGTGCTAAACAATTAGGCCGGAATCAAATTTACTATCAGTCGATTCGTTCAGCACATGTGGCTTAATGTTTAATAAAATTGAGAACTTCTCTGAAATCGGCAATAAAAAACCGCGCAAAATGCGCGGTTTTTTATGACTCAACAAATCTTATTTGTTTTTGTCTTTTAATTGAGGCACTGCAGAACCTGTACCTACTGCAAGTAAGCCAGAGTTTGTGTAGATGCCTAATTTAGCGCGAGTATCTGTGATATCCAGGTTACGCATAGTCAATTGACCGATACGGTCAGCAGGACTAAACATAGAGTCACCTTTCTCCATAGTTAAACGCTCAGCTTCATAAGTGAGGTTAGGAGATTCAGTGTTTAGAATAGTGTAGTCATTACCACGACGAAGTTCTAAAGTCACAGTACCAGTGATTGCTTTAGCAACCCAACGCTGCGCAGTTTCACGAAGCATTAATGATTGAGAATCGAACCAACGACCTTGGTAAAGAAGACGACCTAAACGAAGACCGTTAATGCGGTATTGTTCGATGGTGTCTTCGTTATGAATACCAGTCACAAGACGCTCATAAGCGATGTGAAGTAGCGCCATACCCGGAGCTTCGTAAATACCACGAGATTTTGCTTCGATAATACGGTTTTCGATTTGGTCTGACATACCTAGACCGTGACGACCACCGATACGGTTGGCTTCAAGAATGAATTCAACAGGGTTTTCGATACGTTTGCCATTTAATGCAACAGGGAAGCCTTCTTCGAAAGTTACAGAAACTTCTTCAGCTTTAACTTCTACGTCATCTTTCCAGAAAGCAACGCCCATGATTGGGTCTACGATTTTGATACCCGCATTAAGGTATTCAAGATCTTTTGCTTCGTGAGTCGCACCTAACATGTTTGAGTCAGTTGAGTACGCTTTCTCTTTTGACATTTTGTAGTCAAAACCATTGTCGATTAGGAACTGTGACATTTCTGCACGGCCACCTAATTCGTCAATAAAGGTTTGGTCTAACCACGGTTTGTAAATTTTAAGTGCTGGGTTAGTCAATAGACCATAACGGTAGAAACGTTCAATGTCGTTACCTTTATAAGTCGAACCGTCACCCCAGATGTTTACGTCATCTTCTTTCATTGCGGTTACAAGCATCGTACCTGTAACTGCACGACCAAGAGGAGTCGTGTTGAAATAAGGCATACCACCAGTTGAAATGTGGAAAGCGCCACATTGAATAGCCGCAATACCTTCTAATGCAAGTTGTAAACGACAATCAACTAAGCGAGCTTTAACTGCGCCATACGCTTCCGCTTTTTTTGGAATCGCATCGTAGTCGTCTTCATCAGGTTGACCTAAGTTTGCTGTGTAAGCATAAGGTTCTGCACCTTTTTGTTTCATCCACAAAAGCGCAGCTGAAGTATCTAGACCACCAGAGAAGGCAATACCAACTTTTTTGCCAACTGGGACATTCTGCAAGATAGTTGCATTATCAGTCATTGTTAATCCTAACGATATAAATATAGGCACCGAGAATGGGTGGCCTGAAAGAATACATATATGTGCGCGATTGTAGCACTTTTCTGCACGGTTTTTCTAAAAAATCATGAGATACAAGCGATGAGTTGGAAAAAAATGATCGTTGAAATCTATTGGTGAATACTTCATCCAGTTTTTGCGGGCGAAAAATGCATTTTCTGAAAGAAATAGGTTGCAAATATAAAGAAATCTATTTGATTTTAATAAATGGTCATACCAATATGGTGTTGATTTGGTTTTTATACTTCCCATTGAAATGAGACTGAGGTCAAACAAAGCTTGGTTATTAGACTAAAGTATATTTTATAAAATCTATTCATAAATAATAACTACAAAACAATTATTTAAAAGTTTATATGGATGTTTTTAAACGGACAAATAATGTTTTTGTATTTTATATTGGTCATACCAAAAACAAGAAAAGCTTGAATGATTGAGTTGAAATAATTAAAAATTGCGGAGTATTTCAGCAATTGTATGAGTTTTTATGTCTTTGATTCTTGTGTTGGTCATACCAATGAGAAAAGACCACATGCTGATATTGCTCAATAATTAAATCTTAGTAAGCATTTCAAGGAGATGACAATGCTTCAATGGCAGCAAATATATGACCCAATGGGGAATATATGGATATCAAGTTTAATTGCGCTCATTCCGATTATCTTTTTTTTCTTGGCGCTTGCTGTATTTCGTTTAAAAGGCAGTGTGGCAGGTACGATTACCGTTGTACTGGCACTTTTGGTGTCTTTATTTGCCTATGACATGCCTGCGCTTATGGCATTGGCTTCGATGGTCTATGGTTTCTTCTATGGTTTATGGCCAATTGCATGGATCATTATTGGTGCGGTGTTCCTGTATAAAATTTCAGTCAAAACAGGGCAGTTTGACATCATCCGTTCTTCGATTCTTTCCATTACTGAAGATCAACGATTACAGATGCTGTTAGTTGGCTTTGCTTTCGGTACTTTCCTCGAAGGTGCGGCGGGCTTTGGTGCCCCTGTGGCGATTACTGCAGCACTATTGGTAGGTTTAGGCTTTAAGCCTTTATATGCGGCAGGTCTTTGTCTGATCGTCAATACTGCGCCAGTGGCTTTTGGTGCGATGGGTATTCCAATTATCGTTGCTGGGCAAGTGTCTGGTGTTGATACGATGGAAATCAGTCAGATGGTTGGTCGACAGCTGCCATTTATGGTGCCGATTGTACTGTTTTGGATTATGGCGATTATGGATGGCTGGCGCGGTGTGAAGGAAACTTGGCCTGCAGTTGTGGTTGGCGCGAGTAGCTTTGCGATTGCACAGTACCTAACCTCGAACTTTGTCGGTCCTGAATTACCAGATATTACCGCGGCGATTGCCTCTTTAGTGTCATTAACGATTTTATTTAAATATTGGCAGCCTAAACATATTTTCCGCTTTGCAGATCAAGATGCGACGATGAGTGAAGATGTTGCTGCGCAAAAACAGCAAAAATATAGCTTAGGTCAAATTGCAAAAGCGTGGTCGCCATTTGCGATCTTAACGGTGATGGTTACGATCTGGAGTATTAAACCGTTTAAGGATTTATTTACCAAAGATGGCGCACTGCATGACATGGTTATTTCGATCAAAGTGCCATTTTTACATCAATTGGTTCAAAAGATGCCACCTGTCGTACCTGAAATGAAGGACTACGATGCCATCTATAAATTTGATTGGTTTTCGGCAACAGGTACGGCAATTGTCATTGCTGCGATCATTACCATTATTTTCTTAAAAATGAAGCCGAAAGACGCGATAGTGACCTTTGGTGAAACCATTAATGAATTAAAAATTCCAATTTATTCGATTGGGATGGTCTTGGCTTTTGCATTTATCGCCAACTATTCAGGGATGTCAGCAACATTGGCATTAGCACTTGCGCATACAGGTCAAGCCTTTACTTTCTTCTCGCCATTTTTAGGATGGCTTGGTGTATTTCTAACGGGTTCAGATACGTCAGCCAATGCACTATTTGCTGCATTACAGGCAACTACTGCACAGCAAATTGGTGTGCCAGAAGTATTACTCGTTGCTGCCAATACCAGTGGTGGTGTGACTGGAAAAATGATTTCTCCGCAGTCAATTGCAATTGCATGCGCGGCAGTTGGCTTGGTGGGTAAAGAGTCGGATTTATTCCGTTTTACCGTAAAACACAGTATAACGTTCACAATCATGATGGGGATTTTAATCACCCTACAAGCTTATGTGTTCCCTTGGATGATTCCATAACACGCATTATGTAACAACGTTAAGGAAAGCAGATGAAAGTCTCTGATAAAACTGTTCAAAGTCTTCGTGTATTGATTGAAGAAAGCAATATGCAAGTTGGAGATCGTCTGCCTGCTGAACGGAAACTGTGTGAACAACTAGGCGTCTCACGCACCTCTTTACGCGAAGCGATTTCTCAATTGACCAGCATGGGCGTGTTGGTCAGTAAAGTCGGTGCGGGGACTTTTTTAAAGCAATTACCAGCGACATGGTCGAGTTATCAAATTGTGCAGCCCATTAGCAGTTTGATTAGTGAAGACCCTGCCTACCGTTTTGATGTGCAAGAGGCGCGCATTATTTTGGAAGGTGGTACTGCATGGTATGCGGCACAACGTGCTACAGCAGAGGACTTGGCACATATCCGACATTATTATGATCAGATCAATCATTTTCAGGCTTTAGGCAATGACGATGAAGCAGCGCGTGCAGATGCCAAATTTCATTTAGCAATTGCTGAAGCTTCACACAATTTAGTGTTGATTCAGATGATGCGTGGTCTATTTGATCTGTTGCAATTTAATGTCGTTTTAGGTCGTCGAAAAGTTTATAGCGAAGCACACCGATTTGATCAATTGCATGATCAGCACTTTCAAGTCATGAATGCAATTGAACGTCGTGATCCTGAAGCTGCACGTAAAGCAGTCTGTGGACACATTGAGTTTGTAGTACAACAGGTGCGTATGATTGATGAAGAAGAAGCTCGACGTCAGCGTGCCAGTCGATTAAACAGGATATAAGCATGATTATTTCTTCTGCCAATGACTACCGTGAAGCGGCACGTCGTCGTTTACCGCCATTTTTATTTCATTACATCGATGGCGGGGCGTATGCCGAATATACCTTAAAGCGTAATGTAGAAGATTTATCAAAAATAGCGTTGCGTCAACGTGTGCTGAATGACATGTCACAGCTGAGTCTAGAAACCCAACTGTTTAATGAAACCTTATCGATGCCTGTGGCTTTATCACCTGTGGGTTTAACAGGGATGTATGCACGTCGCGGCGAAGTTCAAGCAGCCGTTGCTGCAGATAAAAAGGGCATTCCGTTTACGCTGTCTACAGTTTCTGTATGTCCAATTGAGGAAGTGGCGCCAGCGATTCAGCGTCCCATGTGGTTTCAGTTATATGTGCTACGTGACCGTGGCTTTATGAAAAATGCTTTAGAACGTGCCAAAGCAGCTGGCTGTTCAACTCTGGTGTTTACCGTGGATATGCCTGTTCCGGGCGCGCGTTACCGTGATGCGCACTCGGGGATGAGTGGTCCAAATGCAGCCATGCGTCGTTATATGCAGTCGTGTTTCCACCCACACTGGGCGTGGAATGTGGGGTTGTTAGGTCGTCCACATGACTTAGGGAATATTTCAAAATACTTGGGCAAACCAACAGGTTTAGAAGATTATATCGGCTGGTTGGGCAATAACTTTGACCCATCAATTTCATGGAAAGACCTTGAGTGGATTCGTGAATTTTGGGATGGACCGATGGTCATTAAAGGCATACTTGACCCTGAAGATGCCAAAGATGCAGTGCGTTTTGGTGCAGATGGCATTGTGGTGTCAAACCATGGTGGCCGTCAGCTCGATGGGGTTTTATCATCAGCGCGTGCATTGCCACCAATTGCCGATGCCGTAAAAGGCGATATTAAAATTCTTGCGGACTCTGGTATTCGAAATGGTTTAGATGTGGTGCGTATGCTGGCTTTGGGTGCGGATACCTGTATGCTCGGTCGTGCCTTTGTTTATGCGCTCGGTGCAGCAGGTGGTGAAGGTGTTTCCAATCTTTTAGAACTGATTGATAAAGAAATGCGTGTTGCGATGACCTTAACAGGTGCAAAAACCATTGCGGATATTACATCTGATTGTTTGGTGAAGTTAGAGAAAGAGTTGGCTGGGTGATTTTTTGAATAGATCTCTTGGGAAAGTTATTCGTTATCAAAAAAAATTAAAAAATGAAAGTTCCCTCTCCTTGTAGGAGAGGGTTAGGGAGAGGTATTTATTGATTAATTCTCCTAACCCTCTTGTGTAGCATTGCTACTCATCCCAAAGGGAGAAGGGATATTCATTATAGATTTTAATAACAATGACTAAAAACTTTTGATATGTGCAAATAAACCTACGTTGTTTAAATTATTTAAATCAATATTTTTTATTGCATAACAATGCAATTCCTCTTTAGCGAGGAGAGAAAATAATGAAAATGGAAAATTCTACGAGCATGCAAACTCAATCATTACAAACCATTCAAAACCTTATCAACATCGTCGGTAAGCAACACGTTTTAACTGAAGATAAAGACACACGTTTATACCGCCAAGGTCGCCGTTACGGTGCA
This sequence comes from Acinetobacter sp. YH12076, assembly GCF_013419525.1. Taxonomy (NCBI): domain Bacteria; kingdom Pseudomonadati; phylum Pseudomonadota; class Gammaproteobacteria; order Moraxellales; family Moraxellaceae; genus Acinetobacter; species Acinetobacter sp. YH12076. The sequence goes on from NZ_VOZY01000012.1 coordinate 90,696, forward strand.
GGAAAAGTATTGGCTGTGGTTACACCGGGCTCTTTGCTTGAGCAATGGCAAGTGCTGCAAGCGGCTGTGGATGCAAATTGTATTGTGATTATGCAAGCCGCCAATACAGGTCTGACAGGTGGTTCAACGCCGTTTGGTGATGACTATGACCGTCCTGTGGTGCTGATAAGTACACGTCGTTTGGTTGGCATCCAAGTGATTAATGAAGGCAAGCAAGTCATTTGCCTACCGGGGGCGACATTAGACAAACTTGAAAAAGATTTGCTGCCATTTAATCGTGAACCTCATTCGGTGATTGGTTCTTCTTGTATTGGGGCATCGGTTTTGGGCGGCGTATGCAATAACTCAGGGGGTGCTTTGGTACGCCGCGGTCCTGCCTATACAGAGCTTGCACTGTATGCACAAGTGAATGAGTCAGGTGAGTTAGAGTTGGTCAATCATCTAGGTGTCAATCTTGGCAATACGCCTGAAGAAATCCTCACAGCGCTGGAAAATAAAAATTATCAAATCAATGATATTGTGAATAATTCAAGTTGCTGTGCATCAGATAAACGCTACTCACATGATGTTAAACAAGTCGATGAAAATACACCTGCACGTTTTAATGCAGATCCGAGTCGACTATTTGAAGCATCAGGTTCAGCGGGTAAGGTCTGCGTCTTTGCAGTACGTTTAGATACCTTTGAAAAAATTCCTAGTCAGGTGTTTTATGTGGGAACCAATTCGCAAGATGATTTAACAGAAATTCGTCGTTTTCTATTAAAAGATCTTGCACGCCTCCCGATTGCGGGTGAGTACATTCATCGCAAGGCATACGATATTGGGGCTGAATATGGCAAAGATTCTTTTGTATTTATTGAAAAATTCGGCACCGCAAAAGTTCCTGCTGCTTTTGCCATGAAAGATAAAGTCGATGGCTATTTAGAAAAACTGGGCTTTCGAGGTTTGTCAGATAAAATTTTACAACTCGTTACTAAATTTATGCCGAATCATCTGCCAAAACGGATGAATGAATTCCGTGATTTATATGAACATCATTTGATGATTCGTATTGAAAATCAGGATGTTGATCAAGTTGATGCGTATTTGAAAACGTATTTTTTAGACAAAACCTCAGGCAATTATTTTAAATGTACGGATGAAGAAGGACGTAAGGCTTTTTTACATCGCTTTGCGGTGGCAGGTGCTGCCATTCGATATCGTGACACGCATCGTTCAGAAGTGGAAGACATTGTTGCACTGGATATTGCATTACGTCGCAATGATCGAGAATGGGTGGAAACTTTACCGAAAGCCATGGATGAGCAAATTATCCATAAACTCTATTATGGTCATTTCCTCTGCCATGTGTTTCATCAAGATTATATTGTGAAAAAAGGTGTAGATCCTTTGGCAATGGAACATGCAATGTGGCATTTACTCGATGATCGTGGCGCTGAATATCCTGCGGAACACAATGTTGGGCATTTGTATGTGGCGAAGCCTGCATTAAAAAATCATTATCAAAAACTGGATCCGACTAATAGTTTTAATGTCGGAATTGGACAAACCAGCAAGCTGAAACATTGGAAATAATGCTTTTAAAAACAACATGCCGTGATGTGAAACTTCACGGCTTTTTTTATGGTTCAAGAATTTATATATCAGGAGGTATTGACCATAAAGGCGAAGAATATTTTCTAAATTGTCATCCCAAAATATAAAAAAACCGCTAAAGTGTTATGCAACAAGTTGCAAAGCCAAAATAAGGATTCAGCATGACAACGACTAGCTATGCAAATATTTTAAAGCCTTTACATTTGGGTTTTACCACGATTAAAAACCGTGTCGTGATGGGGTCCATGCATAGTGGGCTGGAAGATCGTTTTTATAATTATCCTAAGCTTGCGGCTTATTTTGGTGAGCGTGCGAAAGGTGGTGTCGGCCTGATTATTACAGGCGGTATTTCGCCAAACCGTCAAGGTTGGCTGTTACCTGCTGGCGGTACCATGAATACTTTAGGTGATATTGCTCCGCATCGCTTGGTGACCCATGCAGTACATAAACATGGTGCCAAAATTTTAATGCAAATCTTGCATGCTGGGCGTTATGGCTATCAGCCTTTTGCAGTGTCAGCAAGTCCGATTAAATCTCCGATTTCACCTTTTAAACCACGTCAATTAACGGACAAACAAATTCTTTCAACCATTGATGATTATGTCAAAACGGCAAGCCTTGCACATAAGGCAGGCTATGATGGTGTTGAAATTATGGGTTCAGAAGGCTACTTGTTGAATCAGTTTTTAAGCCGTCATGTCAACCAACGGACAGACCGTTGGGGCGGTGAAATTGAAAATCGTATGCGCCTTGCGGTTGATATTGTGAAATCAATACGTGCTGAAGTGGGTGAGAAATTTATTATCTGCTTCCGTTTGTCATTGCTTGATTTGGTTCATGATGGGAACACCATGGCAGAAGTCATTACTGTTGCTAAAGCATTGGAAGCAGCTGGTGTGACGTTATTGAACACGGGTATTGGTTGGCATGAAGCACGTATTCCGACAATTGTGACCTCAGTGCCTCGCGCAGCGTTTGTGGACTATACCGCTGAAGTCAAAAAACATGTTGCAATCCCTGTCATTGCGTCCAACCGTATCAATATGCCAGATACAGCTGAAGAAATTTTAGCTTCAGGCAAGGCAGATATGGTGCAAATGGCGCGTCCATTCTTGGCAGATCCATTTTGGGTAAATAAAACGGCGACCAATCGTGTCGATGAAATTAATACCTGTATTGCCTGTAACCAAGCCTGTTTAGATCATACTTTTAAAAATCAGCGTGCGACGTGTTTGGTCAACCCACGAGCGGCATATGAAACTGAATTGGTTTATTTAAAGACCAAAAAACCGAAGCGCATTGCAGTCGTCGGTGGTGGCGTGGCAGGGATGTCTGCTGCAACGGTTGCAGCAAACCGAGGCCATGAGGTAACTTTATTTGAAGCTGGTGCAGAGGTAGGTGGTCAATTTAATTTGGCAAAAGTCATTCCCGGCAAAGAAGAATTTCATGAAACGATTCGCTACTTTAAAGTTCAAATCGAAAAAACGGGTGTGGATTTGCGTTTAAATACGCGTGTAAACCGTGAACAGCTTGAACGTGAAGGATTTGAGGAAGTTGTTATTGCAACAGGTGTGGTTCCTCGTAGCTTAAAAATTGAAGGTAGTGATGCACCGAATGTCTTGTCTTATGCAGAAGTGCTGAAAGGCGCAGCTGTGGGCAATAAAGTTGCTGTGATTGGTGCAGGCGGCATTGGTTTTGATGTATCTGAATTTTTACTCAAACCACTACATCAGCCACAACCAATGCCTTTAGCGGATTGGCAGCGGGAGTGGGGTGTTGATCCAAATCCAAACTACATAACAGAAGGTGGTATGCAGGCTGCTGAGCTCGAACCTCCTGTTCGTGAAATCTACTTATTACAACGTAAAACAACTGCAATTGGTGCTGGGTTAGGTAAAACATCAGGCTGGGTACATCGTGCACAATTAAAGAAAAATGCGGTTCGTATGCTGCGTGGTGTTCAATACAAATCCATTACTGATGAAGGTCTTTGGGTTGAATATGAAGGGCATGATCAATTATTACGTGTAGATACGATTGTCGTTTGTGCAGGTCAGGAATCGGTAAAGCATTTGATGCCAGAACAGGGTGAGAAAACCCTTGCCAATTACCATATTATTGGTGGTGCAAAACTAGCAGCAGAGTTAGATGCGAAACGCGCAATACGTGAAGGTGCGGAGCTTGCGGCTAAACTTTAAGGATTTGGCGAAACAATATTCATTTGAATGGTTTAGTTGTAATTTTTACTTGTCAGATGAATAAAACCTCCGTATTATGGCGCACATGGAAGCGTGGCAGAGCGGTTTAATGCACCGGTCTTGAAAACCGACGAGGGTGTGAGTCCTCCGTGAGTTCGAATCTCACCGCTTCCGCCAAATTCAAAAAAGCCCCTGTAGTGATACAGGGGCTTTTTTTTTGCAAATTTTTTGAATGAAAGTTATTTATATATAAAAGTTGTCAAAGAATAAAAAGTAAACTTCAAAAAACTGGATATAGAATTAGTTGGGGTAAAACCGAGCAGGCGATAAAAAATTATTAAAACGAAATGACTTTAGTTAAGTTTATAAAAGATGAGTTAGATTCAAGGTCGATTTCTTTATTTTAAAGATGAATTAAAACACTTGTATATACAAGTTGGTTTTGGCTTATACTGTTTATTATTCTAATGATTAAGTATCGTTATCTTAGAAACTAAATTAGGTCTACATTTGCTAGATTGTTGATCTATATAAATGAATAAACAAACAATGAATAGTTAAACATTGTGATCGAAGAGAAGCAGATGTTATCAAACTCAGTTTTAGACGCAACAAAAGGGATAGAAGCACCATCACCGCTTTATGCACAGGTGAAGCAGTACATTCAAAGCAAAATTTACAGCGGCGAATGGAAAGTCAATGACAAAATTCCCTCTGAAAGCGAATTGGTTAAATTGCTCAATTGCAGTCGTATGACGGTCAATCGTGCCTTGCGTGAGTTGACTACTGATAAAGTTTTGGTACGCGTACAAGGTGTCGGCTCATTTGTTGCAGAAGGCCAAGGTCATTCGGCCTTATTTCAAATTCATAATATTGCAGATGAAATTGTGGCGCGTAACCATATTCATCGCGCTGAAGTTCTAAAACTAGAAAAAGTACAGGCGGATGTCCAGCAAGCCTTGTTTATGCAAACCAAAGAAGGCGAGACACTTTTTCATTCCATCATTATTCATTATGAAAATGAAGTACCTGTACAAATTGAAGATCGTTTGGTCAATGCTGCACTGATCCCTGACTATTTACAGCAGGACTTTAGCAAACTTACCCCTAATGCCTATTTAATGGCGCAGGCACCGGTCAGCGAAGGTGAGCACATAGTAGAAGCCGTTTTAGCCAATGCGCAAGAATGCAAATGGCTGAAAATTACCAAACAAGAGCCGTGTCTGCTTATTCGTCGCCGTACGTGGTCAAATAAACAATTAATTTCTAGTGCGCGCTTAACGTATCCGGGCAGCCGTTATTATTTGGAAGGAAAATTCGTGCAATGATTCAAGTATTGAAGCTGCATGATTATCAAAAAATGCCATGGAAGAATGGCTTAGGTTTTACCTTTGAAATTGCACGTCAATCTAGCTTAGCTAAAGATGATTTTGATTGGCGTGTGTCTATGGCGGATGTGGAAAATGATGGTGATTTTTCTTATTTTGAAGGGAAAAAGCGCATTATTTCTACGCTATCTGGTGCTGGAATGCGGCTGCAAATTGCCAAGCAATCACATGTCGATGTTTGCGCACGTGACTTATTTTCCTTTGATGGCGAGTTAGCAGTATTTTGCCAATTAATCGATGGGCCCATTCGTGACTTGAACCTGATTTACAATACGGAAAAAGTACGGCCACGGATGCAGTGGACGGCAGGGTGTGAAAATCAGACGGTTTTATCTGCAGCACAAGACATCCTGATCTTTAATATGGCAGATCAGTTACAGATTTCCATTCATGAAAAAATGTATCATTTGGCAGCATTTGAATGTCTAAAAATTGCCAATCAAGATGAAACATTAAAGATCGAATTACCACAAGATACAGCGAAGGATTGCTGTTTCATTGAGCTATTTTATTCAGTTGACGTCTTTAAAAATGCCAAATATATCGCATAAATTTTCATACTACAACTAAAGTCATCAAACTTTAAAATCAATTAAAACATTCGTTTATATATTAATTTCACTTTTTTCAATAGTGAGGTCTTTTCAAAGATCGATAGACATGCATATTATATGTACATGTATATACAAGTAAGCACATGTTTGTATTAGTGCTGAAGGGATGTCATTAGAAAAACAGATTGTTGAATGGAAGGAGTCCAACGGTGACAACAACTACAAAATTTCGTGATGTAGAAATTCGCGCCCCTCGCGGTACAACGTTAAATGCAAAAAGCTGGTTAACAGAAGCGCCGCTACGCATGTTGATGAATAATTTGGATCCAGATGTCGCAGAGAACCCAAAAGAATTGGTGGTGTATGGCGGGATTGGCCGTGCAGCGCGTAACTGGGAATGCTATGACAAAATTGTTGAAACTTTAAAAGATTTAGAAGACCACGAAACTTTGCTAGTTCAGTCTGGCAAGCCAGTAGGGGTGTTCAAAACCCATAAAAATGCACCGCGTGTATTAATTGCAAACTCAAACCTTGTACCACATTGGGCAAACTGGAAGCATTTTAATGAAATGGATGCCAAAGGTTTGGCGATGTACGGTCAAATGACAGCAGGCTCATGGATTTATATTGGCAGCCAAGGCATTGTACAAGGTACTTATGAAACTTTTGTAGAAGCAGGCCGTCAGCATTACAACGGTGACTTAACAGGACGTTGGGTATTAACCGCAGGTTTAGGCGGTATGGGCGGTGCACAGCCATTGGCTGCAACTTTGGCAGGCGCGTGTTCTTTAAACATTGAATGCCAGCAAGCCAGCATCGATTTCCGTTTACGTACCCGTTATGTAGATGAGCAAGCAACCGATTTAGACGACGCTTTAGCACGTATTGAGCGCTATACCAAAGAAGGGAAAGCCATTTCAATTGCGTTGCATGGAAATGCTGCAGAAATTTTACCTGAGCTGGTACGCCGCGGTGTACATCCAGACATGGTGACGGATCAAACCAGTGCGCATGACCCATTAAATGGTTACCTGCCAATTGGCTGGACATGGGAAGAATACCGTGAACGCGCGCAAACTGAACCAGATGCAGTGGTAAAAGCCGCGAAGCAATCTATGGCTGTTCATGTTCAAGCGATGCTGGACTTCCAAAAAATGGGCGTTCCAACCTTTGACTATGGCAACAATATCCGTCAAATGGCGCAAGAAGAAGGCGTAGAAAACGCATTCGATTTCCCTGGTTTTGTACCTGCTTATATTCGTCCATTATTCTGCCGCGGTATTGGTCCTTTCCGTTGGGCTGCGCTTTCTGGTGACCCAGAAGACATCTACAAAACTGATGCAAAAGTGAAAGAGCTGATTCCAGATGATGAGCATTTGCATCATTGGTTAGATATGGCGCGTGAACGAATTGCATTCCAAGGTTTGCCAGCGCGTATTTGCTGGGTAGGTCTAGGCCTGCGTGCAAAACTGGGCTTGGCATTTAATGAAATGGTACGTACAGGCGAACTATCTGCACCCGTGGTGATTGGCCGTGACCACTTAGACTCAGGTTCTGTGTCTAGTCCAAACCGTGAAACTGAATCGATGCAAGATGGATCAGATGCAGTATCAGATTGGCCATTACTGAATGCTTTGCTCAATACAGCCGGCGGTGCAACTTGGGTATCATTGCATCATGGCGGCGGCGTAGGCATGGGCTTTTCACAGCATTCAGGTGTGGTGATTGTATGTGACGGTACTGATGAAGCAGCTGAACGTATTGCACGTGTATTAACCAATGACCCTGCGACAGGTGTAATGCGCCATGCAGACGCAGGTTATGATATTGCAATTGACTGTGCAAAAGAACAGGGCTTAAATCTGCCGATGATTACTGGCTAAGCCGTAAAAAGGACTACTGCTGACGCATCACAACTCTCTCCTGATGAGTCTGCAGCGCATAAAAAATAGGAAACAGGGCTGTACACATGGAACTTTTAATTCAACCAGGCAAACTTAATTTAGCAGAATTACGTGAAGCATTTTTAAAGCCGATCAAAGTTAAGCTAGATCAGCAGGCCATTCCAGCTATTCAAGCCAGTGTCGATTGTGTTGAGCAAATTATTCGTGAAGGCCGCACGGCTTACGGCATTAATACAGGTTTTGGTTTATTGGCCTCAACTAAAATTGCTCAAGAAGATTTAGAACAGCTTCAACGTTCATTGGTATTGTCACATGCCGCAGGTGTAGGCGAAGCGCTCGATGATTCAATGGTGCGTTTGATTATGCTGCTCAAAGCCAACAGTTTGGCGCGCGGTTTTTCAGGTATTCGTTTAAAAGTCATTGAAGCGCTTTTGGCACTTATTAATGCTGAAGTTTATCCGCATATTCCTTTAAAAGGTTCTGTAGGAGCTTCAGGTGATTTAGCACCGCTTGCGCACATGTCATTGGTGCTGCTGGGTGAAAGCAAAGCGCGTTATAAAGGCGAGTGGATTTCAGCTGTTGAAGCTTTGAAAATCGCAGGTCTAGAGCCGATTGCATTGGCAGCAAAAGAAGGCTTGGCACTGCTCAATGGTACACAAGTGTCTACAGCCTATGCGCTGCGCGGTTTATTTGAAGCAGAAGATTTATTTGCAGCTGCAACTGTATGCGGCGGTTTAAGTGTAGAAGCAATGCTTGGTTCACGTTCACCATTTGATGCACGTGTACATGAAGTACGAGGGCAGCGCGGTCAAATTGATGTAGCTGCTGCATATCGTGATCTATTGACTGACGAAAGTGAAATTGGTCATTCGCATGAAGATTGTGAAAAGGTACAAGATCCGTATTCGCTGCGCTGTCAGCCACAGGTGATGGGTGCATGCTTAACTCAAATCCGCCAAGCGGCAGAGGTGCTTGAAATAGAAGCCAATGCGGTATCTGACAATCCACTCGTTTTTGCCAAAGAAGGCGATGTGATTTCTGGCGGTAACTTCCATGCTGAACCTGTAGCAATGGCAGCAGACAATTTAGCCTTGGCTATTGCAGAAGTAGGTTCACTGTCTGAGCGCCGTATTTCGATGATGATGGACCGGCACATGTCACAGCTTCCACCGTTTTTGGTTGAAAATGGCGGCGTGAACTCAGGCTTTATGATCGCGCAAGTGACTGCAGCTGCCTTAGCAAGTGACAACAAAGCATTAGCACATCCTGCGAGTGTGGACAGTCTGCCAACTTCTGCCAATCAGGAAGATCATGTATCGATGGCGCCGAATGCGGGCAAACGTTTATGGTCTATGGCAGATAATGTACGCGGTATTTTAGCTATTGAATGGTTAGGTGCATGTCAAGGTCTTGATTTCCGTAAAGGCTTAAAAAGTTCTGTAAAATTAGAACAAGCGCGCAAAGTGCTGCGTGATCAAGTGCCTTACTACAGCGAAGACCGTTTCTTTGCGCCAGATATTGAACAAGCGAGTGAATTGCTTGCAAGTGGATGCTTAAACGCATTGATCCTAGAAGGTTTATTGCCAAGTCTAAAATAAGTTTGTGATTGATAAATAGGGTCACATGAAGTGGCCCGATCAAATAAAAATTTCCTCATGGATTGGAGATCAAAATGTCACAAGAAGCATCACAGGGTTCTACCTTACAGCGGGGACTCAATACCCGCCATATCCGATTTTTAGCTTTGGGTTCCGCGATTGGCACAGGCCTATTTTACGGTTCGGCAAGTGCCATACAAATGGCAGGGCCATCAGTACTGATTGCTTATATTGTTGCGGGTATCGCAATTTATATCGTGATGCGCGCTTTAGGTGAAATGTCTGTACACAATCCTGTTTCAGGATCATTTAGCCATTATGCAAGTAAATACATCAGTCCGTTTGCAGGTTTTACCACGGGTTGGACCTACGTTTTTGAAATGATTATCGTGGCCTTGGCTGATGTCACGGCGTTCGGTATCTACATGGGCTTCTGGTATCCCGATGTACCGAGATGGATCTGGATTCTCTCGCTGATTATGTTCTTAGGTGCAATTAACTTAATTCATGTCAAAGTCTTTGGTGAGTTAGAGTTTTGGTTATCGATTATCAAGGTCACCGCCATTATTGCCATGATTATTGGAGGTTTCGGTCTGATGCTTTATGGCTTCCATTCAGATCATAGTGCAGCAGTTTCGGGCTTACAAAACCTATGGATTCATGACGGATTTATGCCAAATGGCATTGGCGGCTTGATTGCCTGCTTATCTGTAGTGGTGTTTGCATTTGGCGGTATTGAAATTATTGGTATTACTGCTGGCGAAACAGCAGAACCGAAAAAATCTATTCCAAAAGCGATTAATGCTGTTCCTGTTCGAATTCTATTATTCTATGTACTGACTATTTTTGTGCTCATGGCGATTTTCCCTTGGAACCAAATTGGTACGCAGGGCAGCCCATTTGTACAAATCTTTGAAAATCTAGGGATTGGGTCTGCTGCTACGATTTTAAATATCGTGGTGATTTCAGCAGCAGTGTCGGCCATTAACAGTGATGTATTTGGTGCGGGACGTATGCTGTACGGCATGGCGCAAGACGGACAAGCACCGAAAGTATTTACCAAGCTGTCTAAAAATGGTGTGCCGTGGATGACAGTTGTGGTGATGGCCGGCGTACTTCTGGTCGGTGTCGTATTGAACTACCTGATTCCTAAAAATGTATTCATGATTATTGCTTCAATTGCGACTTTTGCGACGGTATGGGTGTGGCTAATGATTCTGCTGTCACAAATGGGTATGCGCCGCAAATTATCTACAGCAGAAATTAAAGCTTTAGATTTCCCTATTGTGGGCTGGCCATATGCGCCTGCATTTGCAGTGGTCTTCATGTTATTTGTATTAGGCATCATTGCGTATTTCCCAGACTCTCGACCTGCAATCTATGTAGGTGCAGCTTGGCTAGTGATTCTATGGATTGCCTACATTGTCAAAGTACGTCCAAAAATGAACTTGAATCAGGCGAATTCTACTGCACAGCAATTTGAATCCAACTCTTAATATAACACTTCTTAATTTATACATGTTTCCGTCAAGGCAAATGCTGCGGCGGAACAGGAAATACAACAATGAAGCTTTGGTTGAATTGTCATATTGCGACAATGCAGAATGGTCAATACAGCAGTATTGAAGATGCAGCAATCGTTACAGAAGGTGAACTGATCCACTGGATTGGCAAGCACAGTGAAATTCCAAATGAAGAATTTGTAGAACGCATTGATCTGAAAGGTGCTTGGGTGACTCCCGGACTCATCGATTGTCATACCCATAGCGTATTTGGTGGCAACCGCAGTGTTGAATTTGAGCAGCGTTTGCAAGGTGTGAGCTATGCTGAAATTGCGAAAAATGGCGGCGGCATTGCCAGTACGGTGCGCGCAACACGCGAGGCGACAGAAGCTGAGCTGTTTCGATCTGCTTATAAGCGGATTCAATACTTGCAGCGTGAAGGCGTCACGGCGATTGAAATTAAATCGGGCTATGGGCTGGATTTAGCCAATGAGCGCAAAATGCTGAAAGTGATTCGTCAGTTAGGTGAAGCTTTACCAATGACGGTACGAAGCACCTGTTTGGCTGCACATGCTTTACCGCCAGAATTTAAAAATGCCAGCGATGACTATATTGATTACATCTGCAGTGAAATGTTGCCGCAGCTGCATGCTGAAAACTTAGTTGATGCGGTGGATGCTTTTTGTGAACATTTGGCTTTTAGCCCCCAACAAGTCGAACGTGTTTTTCAAACCGCACAAGCATTGAATCTCCCCGTTAAATTGCATGCTGAACAGTTGTCTGCCTTAGGCGGCTCGAGTTTAGCGGCTACGTATCACGCGTTATCTGCAGATCATTTGGAATATATGACTGAAGATGATGTGAAAGCTATGGCGGCCTCAGACACTGTTGCCGTGCTGTTACCGGGCGCATTTTATTTGCTTAGAGAAACACAATTTCCGCCCATAGAAAGCTTAATCGCACATGGGGTGAAAATTGCGATTTCGACAGATCTGAATCCAGGAACTTCTCCTGTTTTGTCACTACGTTTAATGATGAATATGGGCAGTACCTTGTTCCGTTTGACGCCAGAACAAACTTTGGCGGCAGTCACGATTCATGCTGCGCAAGCGCTTGGTTTACACAAGATGCATGGCAGTTTAGAGGCTGGAAAATTCGCCAATTTTGTAGCGTGGGATATTCAGCATCCTTCTGAAATTAACTATTGGCTAGGCGGCGATCTAAATCAAAAAGTGATCTATAAAGGCCAGAAGGTACAGATCTAGGTTTGAATGGAATAGGAGACTTCTTTCATAAATGATTTTTAGAACTTTTAAAAATAATGATGTTAGTTCCTTCACCTTTCAGGAGAGGGTTAGGGAGAGGTTGTTTTATGCTTAAAGTCCCTCATCCTCTTGCGGAGCATACTCCTCATCCCTAAGGGAGAAGGGATTTTCATTGATAATTTAAATACTGATTAATGATCATTTTTTTTCAAAAAACTCTAGTGTCATTCAATTTTTAAACCCAAGGCTTGAGCTTCGCTTTAATCCTGAGTTTTTTATTTTAAAGCGTTGAAGATTTAAAGACGGTATTCATTATGGATCATTCTTTTCAATGGCAAGGGCGGCAGGATGGAGAAGGCGCAGAACATCGGCGTATTTTCCACACCGTTAATCAATCCGATTCAGCCGAATTTGCGATTTTAGGCTTCAGTTCAGATGAAGGCGTGCGCCGCAATCGTGGACGTATCGGCGCAGCAGAAGCACCAGATTTAATCCGTAAACAATTGGCAAATTTGCCTGTGCACTCACAAGTTTCAATTCGTGACTTGGGTACAGTGGTGTGTGCCAATGGTGACTTGGAAAATGCCCAAGCTGCTTTGGCCGAACAAGTCGAAATGTCTTTACAGCAAGGCTTAAAACCAATCGTGTTTGGCGGTGGACATGAGATCGCATTTGGCAGTTTTAGCGGCATTTTCCAATATGCACAAAATACGCATCCAGAAAAAAACATCGGCATTATCAATTTTGATGCGCATCTAGATTTACGTGAAGACGTGCATGCAACTTCTGGCACACCGTTTTTACAATCGGCTCAGCTCAGCGAACAGCACGCTAAATCTTTTCACTATCTTTGCATTGGCGCTGCACAGCATTCCAATACCAAAAAGTTGTTTGATACAGCGGCGCGTTTAGGCAGTCAGTGTATTTTTGATCATGAGCTTGAAGCAGCTCAGCTGGGACATGTTTTATCTAAAATTGATCAATTTATACAAGAGGTCGATTGGCTATATGTCACGGTCGATCTCGATGTTTTTGCAGCATCAATTGCGCCCGGTGTCAGTGCGCCTGCAGTCAGAGGCATTGATTTAAAAATATTTGAACAGCTTATGCGGCATATTCAGGGCAGTGGAAAAATCAAGCTGTTGGACATTGCAGAATGCAATCCAAAATACGATCAGGATGCAATGACTGCAAGACTTGCAGCGTTCATTGCCTACAGTTATATATTTAACCCACAATAATTTAAAAATACAGGAACAATAATGTCTAATCTCTCTTACGCTAATGGCGGCAATGGTGCATGGCAAACTTTTTTGGCACAGGTAGACCGCGTGGCGCCTTATTTAAGTGAAGATCTGGCCGATTATGTAGATACTTTAAAACGTCCAAAACGTGCCTTAATTGTCGATGTGCCGATTATTATGGATGATGGATCTATTCAGCACTTTGAAGGCTATCGTGTACAGCATAACCTTTCACGTGGACCGGGCAAGGGCGGTATCCGTTTTCATCCAGAAGTTGAATTAAACGAAGTGATGGCGCTCTCAGCGTGGATGACCATTAAAACCGCGGTGTTAAATTTACCTTTTGGTGGTGCAAAGGGGGGGGTGCGCGTCGATCCGCGTAAACTTTCAGCACGTGAGCTAGAGCGTTTAACTCGTCGTTATACCAGTGAAATTGCACATATTATTGGGCCGCAAAAGGATATTCCTGCACCAGATGTAGGTACAAATCCAAATGTTATGGGCTGGATGATGGATACCTATTCATCGGGTCAAGGTTATACAGTTACTGGCGTGGTTACAGGTAAGCCTGTACATTTAGGTGGATCTTTAGGCCGTGTAAAGGCTACAGGTCGCGGTGTGTATATTACAGGCTGTCAGGCAGCAGAAAAAATCGGTTTGAATATCGAAAATGCCAAAGTGAGCATTCAAGGTTTTGGTAATGTCGGTAGTGAAGCAGCCAATTTATTTTATTTATCGAATGCGAAAATTGTCTGTATTCAAGATCATACCGGAACGATTTATAACGCAAGTGGAGTAGATTTAAATGCTCTACACACTTATGTGCAGGAAACCCAAGGCGTTGCAGGCTTTAGCGGTGCAGACAAAATTGACAATGAAGCATTTTGGGATGTTGAGACGGACATTATCATTCCTGCAGCGTTAGAAGGTCAGATTACAGTAGAACGCGCACAGCGTTTAAAAGCCAAAATGATTTTGGAAGGAGCAAACGGACCGACCTATCCTGAAGCGGATGATATCTTAACTGAACGTCAAATTACGATTGTGCCAGATGTAATTTGTAATGCAGGCGGTGTGACAGTCAGTTACTTCGAATGGGTACAAGATATGGCGAGCTATTTCTGGAGTGAAGCCGAAATTAATGACCGTTTAGATAAATTGATGATTCAAGCGGTGGAAGATGTATGGTCATGTGCTATAGAGAATAGCTGTACCTTACGTACAGCAGCTTATATTTTGGCATGTGAACGTATCTTGAAAGCGCGTAAAGAGCGAGGAATATTCCCAGGCTAAACATTTAGCATTTTTAAAAATGATTGATATTTTAAAAAACAAATAGTTGCATAAATATCAGTTAAGGCGTCCAATTGAGAACATATTATTTTCTTATAAGATGAGATATTCAATTGTATTTTATTTGATCAATTGTTTTGAAGTGTTAGCAAGGCTTGGCAAGAGAATTGAAAGTGCTATATTTAAATCACGGTAGGTCATAAAACGACGCTACCAATAAGTTGGACGGATCAATGACAGCTCGTTGAGTTTCGTAATATTTTAGTCTTAAGATATTGCAGACAATAAATCAGCACTAGCCTTCCAACATAGAGCCCGCAGCGATGCGGGCTTTTTAATGCCATTTTAGATTTGAGAATATAGTGCTTTTGTCAAACAATAATTAAATAGTCAACCTATGTTGTTGATATATAATTACTAAAGTAAAATAAGTTTACATTGCCATGAAATCTAACATTTACAAAGTAAGTTAATGTGTAAAGGTGTGATATAAAAAATGCAATTATTAAAACAAGTAGAGACGTTACCATGACACAGATGATTGACATAAAGGTAAAGGACCAATTTAGTCAGGTTTATGAAGCACAAGCTTTGGTGCGTAATCCTTCAGAAGAAGATTCAAGAGCGCTGTTTCATCGCATTGAACATATCATTATTGCAGGTGAAATCATCCTACCCAGTATCGAACTACTTTTTGAAAGTCAAAAATCGGACAGTATTTACAAGCTTTTAGAAGCTTAAATTGAATGAACAAAAAAACTCACCTTATGGTGAGTTTTTTATTTTTAGAAATAGAACTTTAAGCTGTTTGATCTGCTTTAAATTGATTCAAAATATAAGACAGTAACTGATAGCGTGTCATCGGGTTGCTAGAAGACAGTTCAACGTCTTGTTTACGCACTTGAATTTCTTGAGTTAAAACTCCAGCTTGAAAACGTTGCACGATCATATGATCTTTTGATACATCATGGTCGGTCAGCACCAGTTTTGGTCCAAGGTGCAAATGTCCAATCGCATCTAGACATTGTTCAAGGCTGCTATATAGGTTGAAAAGGATGAGTGCCTGATCATTAGAATAATTGGCTAAATTCATTTTTATTATCCATGGTCAAAAATTATTGAGCAGGAATAGTGTATATGAATTGAGCAACAATAATCTGTATGGATTATTTTTCATTTAATGTCTATCTAGCTAACTTTGGTTAAATCATTGAGACAGCTTAAATCTTTATGAAAAATAAGTTGGAATTCGCTTTAAATTAAAGCGGCTTGAATAGCAATGGGACATCATAACGGGCAAATTCTTCAATGATACTGTTTAAAATCAATTGAGCTTGAGGTTCCGCTGCTGTAAAGGTGAGTTCTTGGTTCGTTTGGCTGTTAAAGCATTCGACTTGTTCTATACGCCAAATTGTTTCAATGGCTGTATTTTGAATGACCACACGTCGAGGTTGTAATTCATCACTAATTTTTCGTGGCAAGACATAGGTAATGGCCAATTGAACATTAGGCAATTCGTCTTGTGAGGTTAAGAAGGTAAATACCCAATTGCCAATTTTGCTGAGTTGCATAGGATTATCGAAAGAA
Source organism: Acinetobacter sp. YH12076 (assembly GCF_013419525.1). Lineage (NCBI taxonomy): Bacteria > Pseudomonadati > Pseudomonadota > Gammaproteobacteria > Moraxellales > Moraxellaceae > Acinetobacter > Acinetobacter sp. YH12076. The sequence continues at coordinate 106,825 of NZ_VOZY01000012.1, forward strand.
TCAAATTCTAAACAAAACTGTTGTGACATTGACATGCTCAAACGCTAGGAGATCGGTTTTATTCTTGCGATTTTTTACTGTTGATTGACATTAGGGGAAGGTCGTATAAAACAGCAGTTAAAACCATAAATGAAATAAGTGAATCGATAAAGTTAATAAAATTCAATTCTTTATATTGATATGTGTGAAGAATAACTCACCTCATTAAGTTGTTTTTTGAATGAGAAGTGAGGAAAAGTCTCTAAGTTAAATCAGTTGTTGCAGATTTTTTAGACTGTAATTAATTTGCTGTAATGCATGTTGTAAGAGTTTAGGTTGAATATTGGATTCATTTAGACAGGTGATCCATTGCATCTGACAGGCTTTTAATTCTGCAATGTCCGTGGCCTGTTGAATATTAAGCATTAATTTTTTTGCCATCAGTCCACAATAACGCTGTAAGTAACTGCACATAAAATTCTGTAACTCATCAAAATCGTGCTCGATGAAATCAATGATTTGTTCTGCTAAAACAGGGTTGTTTGATGTTGTGTTTTCAGGTGTGGCTTGATTAAATTGATGGGATATAAAGCCCATTGCATCCATAGGTAGGGAGGTCGTCAGTGCGTACTGTGAATGAATCTGAGGAACTTCCATCGTAGGAATTGAAAGTTCATTAAAAGTCACATGTTCTTGCGCTGTGAGATCAGATGCAGGGCTAAGGTTATTGAGATCGGACGTATTGCTAGGCGCTTTTTTAGGAGTATTAAAACCAGAAAAATCTGAGCTTTGAAGGCGTAGATGATCATGTGCTGTAATTGGCTGAATCAGCCCAAGTTCCATTAGTTGCTCGAGCAATGTCTCTTCAGCAATCCGCTGCTGATAATGCACTGGCATTTGGTTAAAGTCATCACTACCAATTAAGAGTAGCAGACGACGTTGTCTTGCATTTAATGCGAGCTGTCGGTCTTTTAAAGTTTGAAAACCCAGCTCAGTTTTTTGATAGTTGAACATGCCTTAATTCCATAGCTCAAAAGAATTAAGGCAATCCTATGCAGTGATAATGACAGTAATATTAAGAAAATATTAAACAATCAATGATTTATAGAGTAATGACAGCAGAGTTTTCTAAAGCTTTACGCAAATAAGGGTCTAAGTCATCTTGACGTAATAGCCATTGCACATAGTCCGCAGGTAATTCTGCAATTGCGGTACCACGGTGTTTACCAAAATTAATACTGCGTGGAATGCGAGCATCTTCCGAAGCTTCGTATAATTCTTCGATGCTGTTGATTTTTAAGTGATGGACAATATGCATCAAAATATTGGCAGTTAAAATGATATCCATATCTGCGCGGTGAGCTTTACGGATCATTTCACGGGCTTTTTCACTGCCTTTGGTGATCATATATATCAAGGCAGAAATATTATGCGCTTCTGCATCAGGCCAAACACGACGAGCTAGCGCAAGGGTACAAATGGCTTTAATTTTTGAACCATCTACACCGCATTTTTCGAGCGCTCGAATATCGTAGTCGATATTATGCCCAATGATATATGTCGTCTCTGATGGGAGTTCAAAACTGCTGTAGTGGGGCTGACCTTCAAGATCTGATTCTAAAATATGATGAACAGCCATCGCTGCAAAAGAAATAGCTTCATCACAACGATATAGTTGATCAAAAATTTTAGATTTATCTAAAGTGATTTTGGCATCTGCCACCTGAATTGGAGCATAGGCAATCTCGATGGGTTGTCCATTTAGTGTATGGGTTTCTGTGTCGAGAATGATGGCTTGCATGTCCAGTTCCAGCATGTTGAATAATGTTTATGAATGTACATGATCACATCCACACTGACAAACCCATGCTGTGATTATTTGTAGGAATATTATGAAGATGGCTGCGCAGTGTTTAAATAATCTGCTTTTATCGCATCTGCTGAAATAAAACCTTTACAGCGGGATAAAGCTAAACCATCTTCTAAATCGACTTATTTTAAAGGCTTTTGTCCATCGTGATATCCAAAAATGTCGCTAAGTGGATTAAGCACTAGAGTATGTTCACGATCAATAGCATGGTGGTTTTTCGGCTTTACTTTTGTGCATATGTTTGTGTAGTTGGCAGGGGGTACAGCATTTTTGTTGATTTTACATTTTGCTTTAACCTCCGAAAAATAGCCCAATCTGTATCCAATGATCAGAAATATAAGTTCAGCCATTTTTCTGAGATCGGGGTGGCTGATTTATTTGAATGCTGTTAATCCATATCGAGCTAAAACAAAGTTTTAGTTCTATATTAATTTGATAAATTAAAATAAGAGTAGTTGCTTAAAAATTAGGCTTGAACAAAAGTTTGTTCCATGTATTTAATGATTCATATTCAATGAAAAATTGACTTTAAAACAACAAACAAAAGGATCATGGAATGAAAATGCTGCGTTTAACGGTTTTAGTCAGCAGTATGCTATTTTTAGCAGCCTGCGGTAATGATAGTAATGACCAACAATTTAGTAATCCTGAAACAAATGCTGATCTCAATCAGATCAAAAATCCGGTGGTAACTACAACAGCCTATAGTCAAGACAATATGCCTGCTGTGAGTGCAGACAGCCGATTGATGACCTATAAAATGCTAGGAGTAGATGGCAAAGTTGTTCAAGCCACAGCCTTAGTCTTTACCCCAAAAACAGTTGCTCCGGCAGGTGGTTGGAAAATTGTGGCTTGGGCACATGGAACGACCGGTGTGGCTGATAAATGCGCTCCGAGCCGACAAGGTTTGCAAGGCACTGAATATTTATTGCAAATGTTATTGGCAAAGGGTTATGTCGTTGTGGCACCCGATTATGAAGGATTAGGGGAACCTAGTGGACGTGAAAACCATCCTTATCTGAATCTAAAAAGTGAAGCCTTTTCGATTACCGATGCCGTTGTTGCAGCTCGAAGTTACTTAACCAGTCAAGGTAAAATGGTGTCGAAGGATTGGCTTTCGATCGGACATTCTCAAGGTGGTCAGGCCGTGTTAGGTGCGGCTGAATATGCATCACGTGCTGACTTAAATTATAAGGGAACGATTGCCATAGCACCTGCAAATAATCTTGCGCTCATTCTTGACGCAGGCGAGAAGTTAGCTGTAGGTAAACCTGCAACCGTGCAAAGTATGATTTATGCACCTTTAGACAGTTTTACTGCGCAGATCATTGCGGGTATGCAAGGGCATAAAAACAGTGTGGATTATTCAAAAGTATTTAGTGGACATCTGGCTGCGATTGCACCTCAGGCTGAAACAGTGTGTTCAGGCGAGTTAACCAAGTTAATTCAAGATGACATGCTCAGTTATGCGAGTCAGAACACGACTTTGGATAACTATGGCCGCACGCAGTCTGATTTCTTAACTTTAAAGCCAATCCAAAACTTTATGAGTGAAGGTTTACAGCCTTTAACGACAGCGGTGAAAACGCCGATCATCATTTATCAAGGTAAAGCCGATCAAACCATTCCAGCAGATGCGACTAAATTTATGATTAGCCTTGCTAAGCCGGGAACATCGATTGACTATCGTGAGCAAGCGACAGCAGATCATATTAGTATTTATACCGATAATCTGGCAAATTTTGTGCAAGATGTAGAGACTCTCATGCCAAATCAATAAGTTGATTTGACTTAAATAGTGCTCGTGCAGATTCAACACGGGCATTATTTATTTAAAAACAGCACAAACTTCCCTCTCTCATTTCTAAAACTTCATGCTACAATACGCGCCAATCTTAGCACGGCTTAAAAGCCCTAATTTAATAGGACCTCGCTAATGTTTGCCAACACCTCTATTGCTCAATTTGACCCTGAATTAGCTCAAGCGATCTCGAATGAAGATGCTCGCCAAGAAGCGCACATTGAGTTAATCGCTTCAGAAAACTACTGTTCACCTGCAGTAATGGAAGCTCAAGGTTCAAAACTTACTAACAAATATGCAGAAGGCTACCCTGGTAAACGCTACTACGGCGGTTGCGAGTATGTAGACGTGATCGAACAATTGGCCATTGACCGTGCTAAAGAATTGTTTGGTGCTGATTATGCAAACGTTCAACCACACGCTGGTTCACAAGCAAACTCTGCAGTTTACCTTGCGCTACTTAACCCAGGCGATACAGTTTTAGGTATGAGCCTGGCTCACGGTGGTCACTTGACTCACGGTGCTAAAGTTAGTTTCTCTGGTAAAACTTACAACGCAATTCAATACGGTTTGAACCCAGAAACTGGCGAAATCGACTATGAAGAAGTTGAACGTTTAGCTGAAGAACACAAGCCAAAAATGATCGTGGCTGGTTTCTCTGCGTATAGCCAAGTTGTTGATTGGCAGCGTTTCCGTGATATCGCGGACAAAGTTGGCGCTTACTTATTCGTAGATATGGCTCACGTAGCTGGTCTTGTTGCTGCTGGTGTTTACCCAAGCCCAGTACAAATTGCTGACGTAACTACAACGACTACACATAAAACACTTCGTGGTCCACGTTCTGGTTTAATCCTTGCGAAAGCAAACGAAGAAATCGAGAAAAAATTACAATCAGCTGTATTCCCAGGTAACCAAGGTGGTCCTTTAGTTCACGCTGTAGCGGCTAAAGCGATCTGCTTCAAAGAAGCAATGGCGCCTGAATATAAAGCTTACCAACAACAAGTTGTTAAGAATGCGCAAGCAATGGCTGAAGTTTTAATCGAACGTGGTTATGATGTTGTTTCTGGCGGTACTAAGAACCATTTGTTCTTATTATCTTTAATTAAACAAGACATTACTGGTAAAGATGCCGATGCTTGGTTAGGTGCTGCTCACATTACTGTGAACAAAAACTCAGTACCAAACGACCCACGTTCTCCATTCGTGACTTCGGGTATCCGTATCGGTACTCCTGCTGTAACAACACGTGGTTTTGGCGAAGCTGAAGTACGTGACCTTGCAGGCTGGATCGCTGACGTTCTAGACAGCAAAGGTGACGAAGCTGTGATTGCTGCAGTGAAAGAAAAAGTTGCTGCTGTTTGCGCTAAATTCCCAGTTTACGCAAAATAAGTCTGACTTGAGAAAGCCCCCTCAAGGGGGCTTTTTTTATGTCATCAGAAAAATTCAAAAGTTATCTAAACATTTATATTTCTGTTATAACGGAATAAGAGATAACAAAAAATTTGCCCATCGCTATAGATCTGTTGGCAAGGTCGCAAAGGAACTTTATATGAAAAAACCCAATATTATTCTTTCAGAACAAGATTTACATCGTTTAGAAACCATGTTGGAGCATCAGTCTAAGCTGACGCCGACGATGGAGCATTTGGAAGATGAGATGGCGCGCGCTGAAGTGGTTGCTCCACAAGATGTCCCTGCCAATGTGGTGAGTATGAATGCCAAAGTTCTCATTAACATTGCACCTGCGACAGAAGCAACCGAAATTACACTGGTCTATCCACATGATTTTCGTGGCGATAAAGGTCAAGTCAATGTTTTGGCTCCAGTGGGTGCTGCCATATTAGGTTTGGCTGAAGGGCAGGAAATAGAATGGCCGCAGCCTGATGGTCACACTATGAAAGTCAAAATCATTAAAGTGCTCTATCAACCTGAGCGTGAAGGGGACTATTTATAATTCCACTGCTATACAGATAAATTCTGCACACAAAGCCATCGATACTGATGGCTTTTTTATTTTTCGATATCGCATTTTTAGATATGAAATCGGCAAAAGTTGTTAAGCAGATTTTATTACAACCATAGCAGTTTAACTTGGGAAAACTGTCAAAGAATTGACAGAGTCATGGGCACGAAGTCGGCACACTTTATATCAACAACACCATCGTTGCTTAATAATTTGAAGAATAAGGTAGAGCCCTATGACACAATTAGAATCGAATCATTACAATCCAGACTATCAATATCAGCATATTGAAGTAAAACCTGTAACCGGTCGTATTGGTGCGGAAATTTCTGGCATTCAGTTGTCTGGAAATTTAGACAAAAGCGTGGTCGATGAATTTAATCATGCACTATTAAAATATAAAGTTGTATTTGTGCGTGGACAGCAAGATCTCACAGATCTAGAACAAGAAGCCTTTGCACGACTTTTAGGTAATCCGTTGAATCACCCAAGTGTGCCACTCAAAGATGGTACAGCACATACTTTGTCAATTGACTCACGTGGTGGGCGTGCAGACTCGTGGCATACCGATATTACGTTTTTGCCCAATTATCCTAAAGCCACAATTTTAAGAAATGTAGTTGCACCTGAACATGGTGGCGATACGGTTTGGGCCAATACCGTGACCGCTTATGAAGATTTAAGTCCTGAGCTGCAAAAGTTGGCGGAACAATTACGCGCGGTGCATAGTAATAGTTATGACTATGCGGCGCCGAAAGGTCAGTACAATGAAGAAGGTCGCCATTTATTCCGTACTGCAGTAGAAGTGGAAACTGAGCATCCTTTGGTGCGTGTACATCCTGAAACAGGTGAAAAAAGTTTGGTGTTGGGTCACTTCTTTAAACGCTTCAGTGGATACAGTCCGGCACAGTCACGACGATTATTTGAACTCTTTCAAGAGCAAATCGTGCAATGGGAAAATATTGTGCGTTGGCGCTGGGCGGTTGGTGATGTTGCAATTTGGGATAATCGTGCGACGCAGCACCGTGCCATCAATGACTATGGTGATGAGCTACGTATCGCCTCACGTGTCACTATCGAGGGCGATGTGCCTGTCGATGTAAATGGTCAGCCGAGTACTGTACTGAAAAATATTCAAAACACCGACATTTCAAACTTCCGTTCTGAAGCAGGCCGTATTTATGAGAAAGCATCTTAAGTATTAGAGCGTCATTTAAAACAGCATAAAAACAGATAAATAATGCGAAAAACAATGGTTTTACATTTTTCAGCACTTGCCTAAGATCAATGAGATCTTAGGCATTTTTTTATAGACGTGAGCGATCAAAAGAACACAGCCCAACAGCATTTGTTGCAAATTTTGCGTAATGAAGACATCTTTCAGGGCTTTAGCGATCAGACTTTAGAACAGCTTGTGCAACAGGTGAAATATTCACGGTTTCATTCGCAGCAGCACATCTTAAAACAACAACAAATCGTGCAAGATATTTATATTTTGCTTTCAGGTACGCTACAAATTGGTTGGTTGCAAAATAATGGTGAATTGATTGTAAATGACTATATCCGTCGCCAGTCGGTATTTAATTTTGTCGCACTCTTACAACAAAAGCCTTTGAATTATGATTATTTTGCTGCGACACACGTCGAGGTGGCAATCATTTCTGGAACAAGGTTTTTAGCAGTTTTACAGCGTGATCCGAAGGCGCTTTGGAATGTCGTGCAATCTCTCAGTCGACGCATGTATTTGATGTTTGAGCATAATCGTTATTTGCGAACGGCAACGCTAGAGCAGCGTATTGCTAGACATTTGATTCGACTCTATGAGCAATATGGATGTCGGCAGGAAATTCCCCTGAAACTCAGTCAGCAGGAATTTGCAGAGTCTTTTAATATTTCACGCCAAACGTTGAATAAACATCTGCAGCAATTTGTCCAAACACAAGTGATCGCGTGGAATTATGGACAAATCGTGATCTTGGATCTTGATCGTTTAAGGCGAATGAGTGAACTTGATGAATAACTGGATTTAAAATTTGACGAGAAGCCATAATCGCAAATGGCTTCATTGATCTTACATAGATTAGTGCTTACTGATTTTATCCAAGTAACCCATCATAAAAGCAGAAAAAACAAAGGTTAAATGCATGATGATGTACCACATGATTTTGTCATTGGGGATGTTTTTCGCATCCATAAAAATGCGTAATAAATGAATCGAAGAAATTGCCACGATTGATGCTGCAACTTTGAGTTTTAATGAATTGGCATCCATGGTGCCGAGCCAATTCAAGCGATTGGTCGATTCATTAATTTTTAATTGCGAAACAAAGTTTTCATAGCCTGAAAACATCACCATCACAATCAGTCCGCCCACCATAGTCATATCGACCAAAGAGAGGATGACTAAAATCAGGTCAGCTTCTGAATATTCTAAAATATGCGGAAGGACATGAATGACTTCTTGGAAAAATTTAATCGCGAGCAGTAGCAGTGCAAAGGATAAACCAAAGTACACGGGAGCTAGAATCCAACGTGCAGCATACATTGTATTATGGAAAAAACGTTCCATTTAAGCCTCTAAAATTATTGATCTAATATTTGGTTCTAAAGTGTATGAGTTAAATTTTACGATAATTTTGATAATAATTCATGTAGAGTCAGTTGTTTAATTTAAATCTAGATTGAATCTTTGGGTATCTTAAGCTTGAATTCATCTGTGTAGGTCATCATATCCATTGAAATGATGCCGTATGGCTGCTTAGGCGGTTCTATATGCAACGGTTGAATTTAATAACGAAATTTGACCGATGAAATAGATGTATTTTTTGCAAAATACTACAAGACTTTTATGGCAGAACTTGTAGTATAAAAATGATTTTATTGAGTTTAATTGGCTATGTCACAAATTGATGTATTGGTGCCGTTAAAGGATATTACGGTAGATCGGGCGGAAGTGCTTTCGATTAAGCGGAATGACCTTGTGCCATTACTGACCGATCAATATCGTCTAAATCATTATGCAGATCAATTAATTCAAGCACAGTCGGTGCTGCTAGACGGTGTTGACCCTCAGTTGACGAAACAACTTAGTCAAACCATTGAGCAGTTGATTCAAGCCTTAGCCAATTCAAAAAAATATTTAAAAACACGCAAATTTAATGCCCTGCAAAAATGGTTAGGCATAGATTTGGAATATGGTTCAGGACAAGTTGAATATTATAAAAATCTAGATCAATTACTTGATCGGGCAAATCATCTGAGCCAAAAATTACAGTTAGAAATTCAAAAGTCCCAAGCACGTTTTAATCAACTACAAGGCTTACGTGAGCAAATGGCGCGCTATATCGTCGCGGCTGAAGAGTTCTTGGTGGAATACCCACAGTTTGTAAAAAAACAGCATCCGCTTGACAACTTTGCAGAACGTTTATCGAAAAAGGTGAATACGTTGCAAACCTTACAAGCCAGTAATGATATTGCAATTACGCAAATGCAGCTTTCTCAGCAGCTTTCTTTTGAATTATTAGATCGATATAAGGAAGCTCAGCAGGTGTTGATTCCAGCATGGCAATATCATGTGAAACAAAGTCGTCAAAGTAACTCGACAAGTTCATTGGAAAAGCTTGATAATAGCCGTGAAAATTTGATTAAAACTTTAAAAAAATCATTAGAGAATTCCTCTAAGTCTTAGAAATATAAGGTGAGTTATGACCGATTTAGATGCCAAAAATTTACCCGTTGAAGTAAGCAAAGAGTTGACTGAAGAAAAGTTTCAGCAACTCAATTTGCAGGAAATTGGCTTACAAACTTCCGATTTTCACGAAGTCGAAGCTGCACGTAAGGAATTGGCAGATTTAAGTCATAATAGTGTTGCTGAATATGGTAAAAACATTGCCACCAAGACGTCGACCTATACCGATGAATTATTAAATTTGGTGCAAAATAAAGATCTAGATGCGACAGGTCAAAAGCTCAATCAGGTGGTACAAGTCGCACAGCAGCTAAACACTACGAGCATTTTAAATAAATCTAAAAGCTCAGGATTTTTTGGTGGGTTACTGAGTAAATTTAAAGGTGCCAAGCAAAGTTTTGATCAGCACTTTAATACCACCAAAGAGCAAATTGATGCGTTGGTCAAAGAAATTGAAACTTCGCAAAATGGCTTAAAAGCGCGTGTAAATACCTTAGATAAAATGTTTGAAGGCGTACAAGACGAATATAAACAATTAGGGGTGTATATTGCCGCAGGTAAGTTGAAAGAGCAGGAAATCCAACAGGAAATTGCAAGCTTAACCACACAAGTTCAAGATCAAACCACTACGCAAAAAGTCTATGACCTCAACCATTTGGCTAATAATCTTGAAAAACGTGTGAGTGATCTACAGATCTTGCAACAATCTGCCATGCAGACCTTACCGATGATTCGCATAATTCAATCCAATAATTTGATGTTGGTTGATAAATTTTATGCTATTAAAAATATCACCTTACCGGCATGGAAAAACCAAATTAGTTTGGCGATTTCATTGCAAGAACAAAAGAACAGCGTGCAATTGGCAAATAGCATTGATGATGCGACCAATGACCTATTAAAACGCAATGCAGATTTATTGCATCAAAACTCTGTCGATACAGCGAAAGCCAATCAGCGTTCAGTGATTGATATCGAAACACTTGAACATGTGCAAAATACCCTCATTAAAACCGTTAATGATGTGATTCAAATTCAGAAAGAAGGTGTACAAAAGCGTGAAGAAGCGACGACACGTATTCGTGCCTTACAAAACAATTTGAATCATTTAGTAATTGAATCGAGTGGTTCAAACCCTTCTTCATAAGCTGTGAGGGAGGTGAAAATATAATCTGAAGGAGTATGTCTTTGCCTCCCATTGATGAATATGCGCTAAATCCGCAGCAACTGGAAACAGGGCTTCAAACCATTAAGAAGCGTCAACGCAATTTGACGTTATTGACTTTAACCAGTGTTTCTGTGCTGATCGTTTCAGCTGTGATGTTGTTTATTCAGCATGATATGGTTTATAGCTTTTTTGGCCTAAGTTCTAGCGTACAGCAACTGCATATTCCCGTCAGTGCAGGTGATTTGACATATCAACTCGGTGAGTCTTCCGACTATTTTTTAAACTTTTTATCCTTTATTGGTTGGTTATTTCTAAAACTCATCGTTTCATTTATTGGCGCATTTTTCTTGGTTGGTTTTCTAAAAAAAATTCAATTTTTTAGAATTCGATTCCAATCTTTTATATTGAAATTTGTCGGCTGGATTTTATCGTTTATTGTGCTTTGGTCAGGCTTAACCTATGTGCAATATGACCTTAATCATGATGATCGTGCAGCAGATCAAAGATTGGTACATTATGAAAAAAATATTCAGGAAAGCCAGCTGGCTTTCGAAATGGAAGATGCACAATTGGCAAAACCCGTGCAAGCCTATTTACTTGCACAAGCTGCTTTGATGCATAAGCCTGTAGATCGTGCGACAGCCATTCCTTTGGTGCAATCCTTAATCAATACCGAGCAACAAAATCCAGCAAAATTCCGTGAATACGGTTTTCAGCCTGAACAGCTCTGGGCGATGCAAAATCAGCTATTTGATAAAACCATGACACCGATGGCGCAAAGCGTGGAAAAACAAGTTCAGCAAGCCAATGTAGTAGAAGTTGTTGTACGTTGGGTGTTGATCGTCGTGATAGTACTCACGCTGATTTTGAGCTTAATTTTGTATCTGCTTTCTCAGCAGTTCAAATCACGGATTAATCGAATTGAGCAGGGACTTCATTAATAGGCCTATTTTCTTTTTAGATCATTGCATTGCTCAGAATAAAAATCCCCATCACATAGTATGGGGATTTTTGATCTTGGGTAGATTAACTTGCGCGATGAAACAGTTGTCGAAGTTCCTGTGTAGAAAAAGTCTGATCATTCACTTCGCCATCCACAAGGTAAAAAGGAATGGGGTGCTGTCCCTTTGATTTTACATACTGTGTAATTTCGTGCTGACGGTCCGCAATATCTTTATGTTGAATTGAGCGCAGTACTTTTGAGCCATCTAAACCAATGCCTTCAATGATGCTTTTTAAAACCTGAATATCAGCAATATCTTGACCGTGTGCAAATAATGCATGGAATAAGGCTTGAGTCAGGGCATATTGATCCAAAATATTGTCCAAGGCCAATATAGCTTGATGAGCCAGTTGACTGTTTGGCATACGTTTCATGTGCTCAATATTGACAATCACATCTTCGCTATAAGCGGCAAACTTTGTCATTTCGAGTTTTCGATTTGCTGCACTCGCGCCATACTTATCGGTTAAATACTGCAGCACATCTAAGCCTTGTTCAGGAATTTCTGGAACGCGTTGAATCGGTAATAGCTCTACACGAGTTGCTGTATGTTCATTCCAGTTTTGCTTCAACTTTTGAAACGCCACATAACTCATGGGATAAACAATATCAAAGACAAATTCAATTTTCATTATTCTGCTCACTGTTGATTTTATACTTGTAGATCGATGGCTGATTGATGCAAGGGATTGATTGCGGCTTTATTGATAGAACTCAAAAGCAGTCGAATCACCTGATATTTCATTTGATTTAATGCCGACTTGCTGAAATGAAACTTAAAGCTTTATAAAGATTTTGTAATTGATCAGGTCGTGCGTATGTCTTGCATAGGCTTGGTGTAATTTCAATAAAAAAGAAAAAAATGATGAATTTGTCACGATATATGTGTACGAAATAAATCATTTTAATGTTAATATACATCCATATATTCATGATTTAGAAAGAAATTTAATCATTTGATTTGTAAAACCGATTAATTTTATAAAAACAAACCGTTTCACCTATTTAATGGTTTGTTCTATCATTCTCTCATCAAATAAATTTACTCCTCTGGAGACGTTAGCAATGTTAGATCAAAATACTTCTGCTCAATTAAAAACTTTACTTGAACGCCTTGAAGGCCCGATTGAAATCGTCGCGACTTTAAACGGCACGGACAAATCAGACAAAATTAAAGAATTGGTGACTGAAGTTGCTGCTTTATCTGATTTAGTGACTGCACGTTTTGATGGTAACAACAGCCGTGCGCCAAGCTTTGGTATTGCAAAAGCAGGTGAAACTCCGCGTGTATTCTTCGCAGGTTTACCGATGGGCCACGAGTTCACGTCTTTGATTCTAGCTTTGCTACAAACTTCAGGTTATGCACCGAAAGTTTCTGACGAAGTACTGAACACCATCAAAGGTCTAGGTCTTAAAACTGACTTTGATGTGTTTGTATCGCTCAGCTGCCATAACTGTCCTGACGTGGTTCAAGCCTTGAACCTAATTGCGATCTATAACCCAGGTACAACTGCAACCATGATTGATGGTGCATTCTTCCAAGACGAAGTGGAAGAACGCAAAATCATGGCTGTACCAATGGTATTCCAAGACGGCAACCACATCGGTCAAGGTCGTATGACTTTGGAAGAAATCATTGCTAAATTAGACACCAACTCTGCTGCAAAAGATGCTGAAAAGCTAAATGCCAAAGAAGCATTTGATGTTCTTGTGATTGGTGGTGGCCCTGCAGGTAATACTTCTGCAATCTATGCTGCACGTAAAGGTATCAAAACCGGTATCGTGGCTGAACGCATGGGCGGTCAGGTCATGGATACCATGGACATTGAAAACTACACGTCGATTCAAAAGACACAAGGTCCTAAGTTTGCTGCTGAAATGGAAGCACATGTACGTGAATACGGTGTGGACATCATGAACTTGCAACGTGTATCTGACATCAAAGGTGCAGATGAAACAGCCAATGGCTTGGTTGAAGTGACTTTAGAGAATGGTGCAAAACTTGAATCTAAAGCAGTGATTCTTTCAACAGGTGCACGTTGGAGAGAAATGAACGTTCCGGGTGAACAAGAATACCGTACACGTGGTGTTGCATACTGCCCACACTGTGACGGTCCATTGTTTAAAGGTAAACGTGTTGCGGTGATCGGTGGTGGTAACTCTGGTGTCGAAGCGGCGATTGACCTAGCTGGTATTGTAGAACATGTAACACTTGTTGAGTTTGATACTAAGCTTCGTGCTGACCAAGTCCTTCAAGACAAGTTAAATAGCTTACCGAACACCACTGTGATCATGAATGCATTGTCTACAGAAGTGGTCGGTGATGGTTCACAAGTGACTGCATTGAACTACAAAGACCGTGCAACTGATGAAATCAAAACGATTGAATTAGCAGGTATCTTTGTACAAATCGGTTTGTTACCAAACACTGATTTCTTAAAAGAAACAGCGGTTGAACTTTCAAACCGTGGTGAGATCGTAATTAACGAGCGTAACGAAACCAATGTAAAAGGTGTATTTGCTGCCGGTGACTGTACAACAGTACCTTACAAACAAATCATCATTGCGACAGGTGAAGGCGCGAAAGCATCATTATCTGCTTTTGATTACATCATCCGTTCGGGTCAATAAAAGAAAGGCCAGTGTGTTTCGAGAAACACACTGGCCGCGCTGAATGTTGTCATTAGAATATTATTTTTCTTAATATTCTCGTTTTACAGGAACTTTGGATGCTAACACCGGAGTTCCTTTTTTTTTGTCTGCAAAATTAGGATTCAAAAATGTCCCCACACATTTTGAACCCTATTCGTTGCCCAGCTATTTTTGTTTTACAACCTTATTTTTATACTTTCCCCAAGGTTGTTTCTCTATATAAAGTGGATTAAGCAAGTCTTACGCCAATCACACCATGCATTTAAGATTTAAATAAATTCAAACCCTTAAACTTCTCCAATAAATCAGTTTGGCTTTCGATATGCTCCGGATGCGGAATAATGCACTCAATCGGACAAACTGAAACGCAAGTTTGGTGCTCATAGAAACCGACACATTCAGTACAACGTGCGACATCAATTTCATAAATCTTTGAGCCTTCATAAATGGCATCATTGGGACATTCAGGTAGACACATGTCACAATTGATGCATTTATCTGTAATCAACAAAGCCATAAAGCGAACTCAAGCCTGATACGCTAAAGACGAAGCCGAAATATCTACGGTCGAATTGGGTAAATTACGAATCAGTAAGGCGTAGCGCATATCGACATCGGCAGGAACAGGAATATCCACGATATGACCTGAACCTTTGGCATCCTCAATCAGATTACCTTTTTTATCTTTCATTTCAGTTAAAACGAAGGTGATGTTGCCTGAAGTGGTCATCAGTTCTAAAGAATCACCCACAACAAAACGGTTTTTCACTTCAATTTTAAGAGAGTCGCCATTGCGTTCTAAGACTTCACCTACAAACTGTTGATGATCAAAACGTGAAGAGCCGGTTTCATAGTTTTGATATTCACTATGTACATGGCGGCGTAAAAAACCTTCGGTATAACCACGATTCGCAAGGCCTTCAAGCTGAGACATGAGAGCAGGGTCAAACGGTTTACCAGAAAGGGCATCATCGATGGCTTTACGATAAATTTGAGCGGTACGCGCACAGTAGAAGTAAGACTTGGTACGGCCTTCAATTTTTAAAGAATGAATGCCCATTTTGGTTAAACGGTCTACATGCTGTACAGCACGCAAGTCTTTTGAGTTCATGAAATAAGTGCCATGTTCATCTTCTTCGGCAGCAAACATGTCTTCTTCATTGCGTTGTAATAAAACCGGCTCGCCGAATTGGTGTTGTTCTAGGGCGTGTTGCTCATCGGCATTTTTATTATTGCAGCATGATGATTCTTCAATTTGTGTGACTGGAATAACATCACCAGTTTCATCTTCAACTGCATCGTGAATTTTATAATCCCAACGGCATGCATTGGTACATGCACCTTGGTTTGCATCACGTTTATTCATATAGCCAGAAAGTAAGCAACGACCGGAGTAAGCCATACATAATGCACCATGTACGAAAACTTCAATTTCCATATCAGGTACATTGTGTTTAATTTCTTCAATTTCTTCGATTGATAATTCACGTGACAAAATGACACGTGTCAGTCCTATATTTTTCCAAAATTTAACCGTTGCCCAGTTCACCGCATTGGCTTGTACAGACAAATGAATGGACACTTCTGGAAAATGTTCACGCACCATCATGATCAGACCAGGGTCAGACATGATCAGTGCATCAGGATTCATGGCAACCACAGGTTCAAGGTCACGGATGAAATTTTTCAGTTTTGAGTTATGCGGTTGGATGTTTACCACCACATAAAACTTTTTACCTAAGGCATGAGCTTCTTCAATGCCAATTTTTAAATTGTCATGGTCGAAAGCATTATTGCGCACACGTAAGCTATATCGCGGCTGACCTGCATACACGGCATCTGCGCCATAAGCAAAAGCGTAGCGCATATTTTTTAATGAGCCAGCAGGTGAGAGGAGTTCGGTTACGTGTTGAATCGTCATGTCAATAAAGGCATAAAAAATTTATGGCTTTATTGTAGTGATCTAAAAAAAGGATTCAACCAAGTATTTTAGTTGGGTTTTCAAGATATTCCGTTTTCCAAATGTTTTAAAATTTGGCAATCATTGATTTGGCTGGTTTCATTACAACTGGCACGGAGCGTACTTAACTGTATTTTAAAATTTTCTAATTCTTTAATTTTTTCAGAAACTTGACGAATGTGATTATCAATTAATTCATTCACAGCATGACAGCTTTGCGTAGGGGATTGCTCAAGTTCAAGCAGGGTTTGAATCTCGGTGAGAGAAATATCGAGGTTTCGACAGCGCTTAATAAAAACCAAACGTTTGTACATTTCTTCATCATAATAGCGGTAATTATTGTCTGCGCGGAAGCTAGGTTTCAGCAGTTTTTTCTTTTCATAAAAGCGAATACTGTCAACGCTTACCCCAGATTTGGTGGACAATTCTTTAATCAAATAATGTTTTTGTACGTTCATGCTTGACCTTGGAGTGAGTCCATAGTTTTGAATAAGAATAATACAAATCCATTGATTTTTAAATTGGAGCACATTTATGGCATGTACATGTAGTCATGAGCCAGCACCAAGCAAACCCAACAGTAAATTTCGTATCGCGCTTTGGATCGCCTTAATCATTAACGCCATAATGTTTTTGGTAGAGCTGATTGGCGGGGCTTATGCACATTCTTCTGCGCTTTGGGCGGACTCGCTAGATTTCTTTGGTGATGCCGTAAATTATGGAGTTTCATTAGCCGTGCTTGGCGCCAGTTTATATTGGCGTGCAACAGTTGCCTTGGTTAAAGGTTTTGTTATGGCAGCATTTGGGATCGTGGTGATTGCCAAAGTGCTCTATGCTTATGCCAATGGGATCGCACCTGAACCGATCACTATGGGGTTGATTGGTATCTTGGCTTTAGTTGCTAATGTCATTTGTGCATATGTTTTATATGCCTTCCGAGAAGGTGACTCCAATATGCAATCCGTTTGGCTATGTAGCCGTAATGATGCGATTGGTAATGTCGCGGTGATCTTGGCGGCTGTTGGGGTATTTGGTACAGGCAGTCTATGGCCAGATTTGATCGTGGCCGCAATCATGGCGATTTTAGGTTTAACGGGCGGTTATCAGGTGATTCGAAAAGCACTACAGGAGCGTAAGCAAAAAGATATTTTAAGCACGCCTTGCTCTTAAATTCACCGTTAATGGCATTCATTTCAGCAAGGTTTTAAACGCAGATAAGTGGTCGTTAAGTCGCTAGTTGAAATAAAATTAGCAGTCAGTTTTATACGAAATTTTCCTGACTGCTAATTTGATAAATCTTCTGAAATCAGACTGTATTTAATGGGATGCTGAGCTTTTATCTACAGACTCCAATTAAGTTATGCTTTACAATAGCGCGCGAAAATCATGTTTAAAAATTAGGTTTTCTACCTTAAAAGCTTTATGTTTAGGCCCCATTGGTGCATCAGGTAAATTAAATGTCGAAAAAGCAAGACATCATTAACGTTGCGCTCCAACTCTTCAATTCTTATAGCTATAACTCGATTGGTATAGATCGAATTATTGGGGAATCGGGCGTTGCTAAAATGACGTTTTATAAATATTTCCCCTCTAAAGCCAAATTAATTGAAGAATGTCTCGTGATTCGAAATCTTAATTTACAGGAATCACTTGAAGCTGCTATTGCAAAATGTGATCCAGAAGACCATCTTTCGCATATTAAAACCATTTTTGCTTGGTACGATGCTTGGTTTCATACTGCAGATTTTAATGGTTGTATGTTTCAAAAAGCAGTAGAAGAAATATCTAAAGTTTATCCTTCGTCATTACAACCTGCGATCGACTATAAAGAGTGGCTTAAATCAAAACTAAGTACTGCCTTGCAAAATCTGGGCATTCAGCAAACTGAACAACTCGCTGCATTTTTGAGTAGTATTTTGGATGGCATGACCATCCAAGCCCAAATTGACCCCAACCAAGTGCATTTAGCAGATTATTGGAAGCGAGTTGAAACCTTAATTCGTTTGGAATTGACCGCTTAAAATTTGCTTGTAGGTATCTAAGTTTTAAATCTAGCGACGACTTATTTGTATTGATTAACCATCAATTTTTTTCACATGACTTAAGATTCTAAGAAAATAAAAAGCGCGATTATTTGGGGTAATCGCGCTTTGCTGACAATTGTGCGTTCAAATCATTCACTTTGTTAGCTTAAGTCAATGATTTGATTTTCGAACGTTTTATACGTTTTCTCTCATTTATATTTTTACCCTCTGAATGCTAAATTCATTCGGTTTTTGCAGCAAAATAGACAGACTTGTCTGTTTTTTGAATTATAGGGGATCTTAGGTGAATTACAAGACAGGAAAGAAAGGTTTGTGTGTTTTTTAATCTAGCTTAAGTTTAAATTAATCCACTATTTTTAAAGATAATATTAAAAAATTGATCATTAAGCTCGATGTTAATTAGACGATAAAACTATTTTTACAGTTGCGTGCATGACGCTGTTCGTTGGGTGCAAGTACATGGTCTAAGACCATTTGGTGAATATTTTATATGCAAGAAGTATTTAGTGAGTGGGTTCTCAGCTTTTTATTTTTAAGTGAATTTTTGAATCGTGGATTTTACATAACGAAACATCTTCTATGGTTTTAAGCATTAAGTTTATTGATGAATTTGACTAAACTAGCAGCAAAATTATTTCCATGATTACAATTTAGAATTTTTATTATGTTAGGCAAAATACTTGCTGTATTAGAACAATTAGGTCTATCCGCCCAAAAACGTGCCATTCATGTGCAATTTTCCAACCCTGCGTTGAATGAAGAGCTTTTTATTCAACGTATTGATGGGGAGCATGTCTTAAACCAAGGCGTGCAAGCGACTTTGATTTGCCT
>NZ_VOZY01000013.1:0-124657 GCF_013419525.1 Acinetobacter sp. YH12076
AGAAGTGAAACCTCTTAGCGCTGATGGTAGTGTGGGGTTACCCATGTGAGAGTAAGTCATCGCCAGCTCATTATTCGAAACACCCCCTGACTAGTGCAGGGGGTGTTTTTTTATGTGCGGAGAAAAGATATAGTCTGAAATCATTCATAGAATAATTATAAACTCTTGATGTACAGAAAATTTTATCCGAACTACTTACTGTTAAATTTAGTCTTATCGCTGATTCTGATCGGTGTGGTCATGCATCCACAGCATTTGTTATTTAATTATTGGGTTGCAGGTTTGCATTGGTTTATAGGTATTGTGCTGATGCATATTTTTGATTATTCGATTGCCTATTTTTAAGCAGTTTTATATCAATCGAAATAAATTAAAATGTGGTAATTCAAACATCAAAATATAATCAGGCAGAACATAAAGCTGCGCGTGTGATGTCAGCATTGGTGGTCTTTGTAGTGGTTTGTTTGGTTTTATATGGATTGAATCTGACTCAATTTTATATCGAATATGCTTTTATCGCAGGGTTTTCTTCAGGGAATATGAGTGGTTACTATACTCCCTGAGACATTTATAGACTAAGCTTGATTGAGCTGTCGTCTTGCATGCTTTAATGCTGTTCTTAACCCTTCTTCTAACGTTGGATGATAGAAAGGCTTATCCAAAATTTCATGTATGCTTAGTTCTTCTGAAATCATCCAAGCTAGTAAAAGTGCTAAATGTTCAGCTTCTGCACAGAATAGCTCAGCTCCTAATAGTGTATGGTTAATTGTATCCACATATACTTCGGCAGCCCCTTTATTTTTAGCAGCAACAATCGCACGACCTTGTTTTTCGTAAGAAACGAAACCAATGACGAATTCTGTGTTTTTATCTTGTAGTTGCTTATAGCTTTGACCAATAGTTGCCATTTGTGGTGTAGAAAATAAGATGCCTAAAGGGGTTAGCGTCTTGATGGATTTAATTTGTGGAAAGTTTAAACAGTTTTGTACTGTAAATTTACCTTCATGAGCTGCTTCGTGTTGGATAGGGGTATTGGTATGTGCATCACCGACAATAAAAATAGGATAATCAGCTAGTTGCTTTGTATGCGGATTGATCGGTAAATTTTTAATATCTTTAAATTCTGCACTTATACGTTCTAAACCTAAGGTATTTAATAATGTACGTCTGCCAGTTGCAGCTAAAACATAGTTAACTTGTAGCGACTTTTGTACGTTTTCTTCAGTATAGGTTAAATGAACTAGATCGCCTTCAAGAGAGTAATGTTCAGGTAAAATTTCAAACTTTAGCTTTAATTCTTTACTTAACTCTTCCTGTGCGAGCTTTTGTAATATGGGGCTAGTCAATGAGCCAATTTTTCGACTACGTGCAAAAACAGTGGTGTTTACATTAAGCCGTGTTAAAGCCTGAGCCAATTCTAAAGCGATCACGCCACTTCCAATAACTGCGACAGATTTTGGTAGTTGTTCTAATTCAAATATCTGATCTGATGTAATTAATTTATCGCCTAATATTTGTTTTTGTTCTGTATCTATAGTAGGCGTTGTACCTACTGCAAGGATAAATGATTTTGCTTTAAATGTTTGGTTATTTACTTGAATGGTATTTGAATTAATAAATTCAGCTTTTCCTGAAATTTTATGTTGGCTTGGCCAACTTTCAACATCTTTTAAAGTGGCTCGTGTAAAACGATCACGTAAAGTTTGAACATGTTGCATGACGCTAGAGGTATCAATTTCACTTTTGACATCTAGCCCTAAATTATCAGCATTTCCAATTTCGTGCATACGGTTGGCAGTAGAGATGAGTATTTTACTTGGCATGCAACCGACCCGTGCACAGGTGGTGTCCCAAGGACCATCATTAATGATAAGAATATTCTGTGTTTTTTTGATTGCTTCTTTATAGGCTGAAATGCCTGCTGTTCCTGCACCGATAATGATGATGTCGTACATTTTTCTAAATTTCATTTTAAATAATTATAATTAAATATATAAAAAAACCCTCCATAAGGAAGGTTTTATTTCAAATACTTACATATTAATATTTAATGGATGTTGGTTGGCTCAAAGTTGTTGTAATAACGCCGTTATTATTCACTGATTGTCCTTCAAAAGTAATATTATTGAAAATATGTTTAAATTTGAGTACTGTGCCATTTAAAGAATTTTTAAATGTAAAAATATTAGTACCTTCTAAATAAATACTTCCAGAAAAATTTTGGGAATTTGAATTTGGAGTTTCATTTTCTATTCGACTACCAGAAATTGTTGAAATGCTTGGGATATCTAATACTTGCACGGAATTAGATTTAATTCGATAAGTAGCAAGAGTAGATGGATTCCCTGGCAATGAATTAATAGTGAAAGAAACTGATTCGACTTCAGGTGTATTTGGGTTGTCATTTGTTAGAACATCAAATGACGAGTTATTTTGTAATACAAACAGTTCCCCATCTGTTGATGTTGGGTCTTTATAGATGCTTAACGCACCCTTAGTTTCAGTGGTTTCGTCTTCATATGTTAATGTTACTTGATATTCACTATCTGTTTCATTCATTGAAACGATTCTTAACTGCTCTGTCTGACTTAAACCCCAACTTTGTTTATAAGGGTAGCCAAATACACCAGTAACCCAAATATCATTATATTTTTTATCAGTATTGCGATTATCAAAAATGATAATCATCGTTTTTCCAGTAAATGCATCAATTTGTTCTTGTGATAGTTTCATACCTGAAACTTCATCATCATTAACATCAAAGTCCCAGTTATTATATTTTTGAGGATTTACGCTATTTAGCGCAATTTTAATTTGTTCGTCACCAAAAAGGATATAACAACCTGTATTTGCATATGTACCTGAATCCATACATTTTTCACGATAAAAAAATGCCGTTTTATCTTTGTCGAATAATTTTTTTGCATCTAGAGCTATTTGTAATGGACCTTGCGCAAATGTATCCATTGAATGATCAATATAGCCTTTTGCTGTTGATGCATCGTTAGGATCATAATTACCGAATAAATATTGCCCTTCACGTTTTAGAATATCTAACTGTGCTTTTGCAATTTCAGTTGGGGTTGTTGTACCACCACTGTTATTGTTTTGATTAGAGGAATCTGTTCCTTCGTTATTAAAATATCCATCACTACCACCACCACCACAAGCTGTAAGTATAGCGGCTAAAGTAAGTACAAGTGTCCCTTGAACGAATTTCATGAAGTACCCCAAAATAGTTATTTATGTATAGAAAAAGTTATATTGCGTAAAGATACCACACATAAAAAATGGCGCAAATAGCGCCATCTTTATATTCGTCATTTTATAGTGTAGTCCCGACACTTACACCAACGGTTGGACGTACATTCATAGAATTACACCCTGTTAGCAACAACGTTGTAAATAAAACGGTAAACACGAATTTATTCATTGAGCAAACCTTGAGCCTTAGCTTGATTGAAAAGAGATGTCGAACGAGAACCGCTACGACAAATCATCAAAATGGGTTTAGGAAGCTCATTATAATATTTGGCAAATTCTTTCACGTCTGTTTGAGAAATTTTACCGCTTTGCACAGGTTGATACACAACACTCACATGAGACTTTTCAGCAATGCCTCGTAACTGTAAAACAGTCACTTCATTGCCCGCCTCATTATCTGGTCGGTTCACAATCACAGATTTAAATTTAAGGTGTTTGAGTAAACTTGAAAATTTATCTGTGGTCATTTGCCCAGAGACACTTAAATTTGCATTTAAGGGCTGACTGCTATTATCAGCAAATGTGGGTGCCGAAAAGATGCATGTTGCGATCAATAAAGCTTTTTGAATGAAAGCCTTAGTCATCCAAAAGATCCATCTGTTTTGCTAGTTGATATAGGTTATTTGAACGGTTACCTGTACGGCAGAACATTAGAACTGGCTTTGGCAATTCATTAAAATGATTAGCAAAGTTACGGACATCTAGCTCAGAAATTTGACCCGCAACAACCGGTTGATGAACATAGTCTAAACCAGCGCTACGTGCTGCTTCTTCAATTTGAGCACTGGTTGGTTGCTCCGGACCACCTTCCATGTCAGGGCGGTTATTGATAATCGATTTAAAGCCTTTTTCAACCACTTGCACTACATGTTCTGGGCCGATTTGACCTGCAAAACCAACATTTTCGCTCATTGAGTCACTCCATAATTTAATTCATAGATTTATGCTTTATGATAGCATTAAGCACAAACTTGAGCAGAATGTTCTTAAATTTTTATAAGCGATTACAACCATAAAATAACGCAATGGAGCGCGTATGCACGCCTATACAGTCGAACCACTGTATGTCAAAAGCGGACAAGATGTTATAGCTGCTGACTTTTATCGTCCAAAATCTGTTGAAAAACCTGCAGTAATTCTCATGGCACATGGTTTAGCGGCATTACGCCAATTTAAATTAGTGCAATATGCAAAGCGCTTTGTACAAGCGGGTTATGCTGTCGTATTGTTTGATTATCGCTATTGGGGTGGCAGTACGGGGCGTCCGCGAGAGTTAGTAAACCTTAAAGCTCAACTTGAAGATTGGCGGACCATGATCGATCATTTACAGCAGCGTAAATCGATTGATTCGAGACGCATTGTATTATGGGGAACATCGCTGAGTGGTGGCTATGTACTTAGTTTGGCGGCAGAGCTTAAAAATATTAAAGCAGTAATGGTACAAGTACCATTTGTCGACGGCGCTGAAAGTGCAAAATTGTATCCCCTACAGCAATTACCCAAAGCGTTAAAATTATCGAGTCAGGACTATATGGGGTCTAAAGTTGGGATGAGTCCAACGACTTTGCCTGTAGTCGATCCACATCGATTGTGCTTTTTACAGTCTGAAGATAGTTATGCGGGCTACTTATCGATTGTAAATCCTGATTTTTATTGGAGTGGCGAAATTCCGGCTCGGGCCTTTTTTAAGTTAATCCGTTATCGTCCAATTTTGGATGTCCGGAAAATTAGCATACCAGTACTTTTTATTGCAGCCAAAGAAGATAGTTTGATTCCCATCGAATCAAGCCGAGAAACTGCGACAAATATTGCACCATATGTGCAATATTATGAGTGGGAAATGCAACATTTTGATATTTATCATGGGCAATGGTTTGAAAAAGCCATGGCAACCCAATTAGAATTTTTACATCAACATGTTGGAGTCAGCTAAATGATCGTTGTGTGTCCTGAATGTGGTGCAAAAAACCGTGTACCTGAAGAAAAACTCGAAGTTGGACCTGCATGTGGTCAATGTCATCAAGCATTGATTCCATTGGCTCCCATCGAGTTGAATGAAAAGAACTTTGCAAATTTTATTAGCAATAGTGATTTACCTGTGCTGATTGATTTATGGGCTGAATGGTGTGGCCCATGTAAGATGATGGCGCCACACTTTGCACAAGTTGCAAAATCAAATCCGAAGGTGGTTTTTGCCAAAATTGATACTGAAGCAAACCCTCGATTGAGCGGTGCATTTAATGTTCGCAGTATTCCTACACTGGTTTTGATGAATAAAACCAACGAAATTGCTAGAATAAGCGGTGCAATGCGTGCTGGTGAGTTACAACAATGGCTCAACCAGCAGTTAAATCTACCTCAATAAATGTCAGCGCCAGGAGCTAAAGTGTCAGAAACTCATGTAAAACCTGAAGGAACGCTTTCCCTACAAACCATCGCGATGCCTGCAGACACCAACTGGAGTGGTGATGTTTTCGGTGGTTGGATCGTGTCACAAATGGACTTGGCCGGTGCAATTCACGCAGAGCGTTTCAGTCAAGGACGCTGTGCAACGATTTCAATTAACCAAATGACCTTCCTCGTTCCAGTGAAAGTCGGAGATGTCATCAGTGTATATACCAAAATTTTAAAAGTGGGTAATACCTCTATCCAAATGCAGATTGAAGTTTGGGATAGTCATGACAGCTCACGAGATCCTATTCGCGTAACCGAAGGTGTGTTTACATTTGTCGCTGTGGATGTGAAAGGTGCTAAGCGTCAAATTCCTGCGGATGCAAAAGCTAAATTTGCTGCAGATCAAGCTTAATTAAAGTTAGACGCAATAAAAAAGCCGCTCAATCGAGTGGCTTTTTTATGAATAGTGACTGAGAAATTAGAACATTGTATTTGAATTGGCACTGGTTTCAGGAATGCTCTGTTGCACATCCCAATGTTCGACGATCTTGCCATTTTCAACACGGAAGATATCAATAATGGCTTCTCCTCGGTCTTGATTATTTTGCATAGAGTGCACATGTAAATAGACCAAATCACCTTCGGCAGCAGCACGTTTGATCTGGTTTTTTGCTTCAGGATTTTGTTTAAAATACTGGGTGAAATAATCGACAAAAGGCGCTTTGCCATCAGGTACATGCGGATTATGTTGAATATATTGATTGCCAATATATCGGTCAGCATATGTCTTAACCTGATGTTTAAGAAAGACACCTTCATAAAAATCAATCACGATTTTCTTATTTTCCGCCGCTTGGCTGGTTTGAATATTGCTATCAGCCGCTTGATTTGGAGTCGTTGGCGTTGCAGGAATATTACTTTGACATGCAGTTAAAAAAACCGCCATGCCGATGAATGAAAGGGGAATGATTTTTTTCATAAAGTGCTCAATATATTTGTGTCGTGCAAGCATATTGAGCGGAATTAGGGCGTATAAATAGTAAAAAACAGTCTTGATTTTGCTGAAATTTGGTAAAACTTACACTTACCTAAAAGTAAGTTTTATTTACATTTATTTATTTTTCAGAGCGGATTTTGCCACCCAAGCCCAAAGCATTTCGCATTGAATCGGTGCTTCACCAGTTTCGTCGGTGACTAAGACCTGTACTAAGGTTTCACCTTTTTCTGTGCTTTGCATTTGTTGTTGCTGTTCGGGTGTAAGCGTTGCGATGGCTTTCATCCCACCTTGGGTTGGACGTTTAAAATCAACTTTGAAGCTTTTAATCAGGACAATGGCGCTATCAGGGACGTTCATTGCTGTGACAAAACCTGTGGCTGTTTCTGCGATCAGTGCCATGGCACAGGCATGTACTTGCCCGATATGGTTTTGCATCGCCTTATGATTGGCGATGCTCACCTCAACACGCTCAGGGCTGACATGTTGATATTGGATCTTAGCTGTTCCAACCATGGGCACGACACGACCAAAAGCTCGACTGAGCAAACGACTTTGAATACCTTTGGGTAATTTAGAGCTTGCTTTGACCAGTTTATTTAGACGATTTGGACGTGCCATATTGACCTCAATGGCAGTTGTGCTGCCTTAATCTTTAAAGTTGTTAAATTGAAGCGGCACACCAAACTGTTGCTCTTTTAAGAACGCCATCACTTGTTGCAAAGTGTCACGTTTCTTGTCAGTCACACGAATTTTGTCGCCTTGAATAGAAGATTGCACTTTAATGCCGCTTTCTTTAATGGCTTTATTGATTTTTTTTGCAGTATCAGAGTCAAGACCGTCTTTTAGTTTGATCACTTGAATAACGTTTTTACCAGAAGCTGTCATTTTTTGTGGATCGAGTGCTTGAATGTCTACTTTACGTTTGAAGAAATGATTTTCGAGCATGGTATACACTTGCTCACATTGGAAATCGCTTTCTGTTGAGATTTTGATTTCCTTATTTTTCTCATTTAACTCAATTGAAACGTCTTGACCACGGAAGTCAAAACGCGTCGCTATTTCTTTTTGCGTGTTTTGAACTGCATGATTTACTTCAAAAACTTCTAATTCGGAAACAATATCAAAAGAAGGCATAGATTAGACCTTTACAAAGGGAAAGAATATCTGAGATGCTAGGGATGTTTTCTTCATTTGCCAAGTGTTGTTTACATCAAAAGGAGTGTGCAATGATCCGTAAACAAGAAATTACAACATTTGAGTTCCCAGAAGACTCGATTATCTGGGATGTTCGCGATGCAAGTGCTTATGCTGAAGCACATCTGAAAGGTGCGGTTAACCGACCGATCAACGCATTGTCATCAGATGCACTGACTCAGGTGTCAACGGATCAACCCATTTACATTTTATGTGGTGGCGGAAGTAAAGCTCCACGTGCAGCAGAGTTACTAGAGGGTTTTGACAGCTCACGTGAATATGTAATCTTAATGGGCGGCACGCGTGCTGCTCGTGATGCCGGTCTTCCTTTGGAACAAGGGAAATGAGATCGAATCAAAAAAAGCGCCGAAAGGCGCTTTTTTATTGCAGGTTATTTTTTTGAGGTGGAGATGACGGCATCTGACCCTGAAAATAAGGCTTCTTAGTTTTTTGTTTGGCTTTGGCGCGTCGTATAAAACGTGCTGCATGAATTTTATCGAGTAGCTGTGTTGGAATAGGGCAGGCTTCTTTTAAGACCAGCGCGGCAATGATTTCACTACAGAGCGGGGCATACAGGAAACCTTTAGAACCGAGTCCACTACAGCTATAAATTTGCTGATCTTCATGGACTGCACCAATTACTGGGAAAAAGTCTTTTGTCTGTGCGCGAATTGCGGCACGTCCTTGCCATTGCTCAATCGGTGCTAAGGTTTTTGCAAAGTCAGGGAACACACTGTGGATAAGTTCATAGTTATGCACATGATCTTCTGTGAGAACGTCGGTGTCATCACGGCCGGGATAAAATGACGCGCCCATAATCATCTGTTCGGCATCCAGTTGCATACAATAGCCCCCATAACTATAGGCTGTATGCATATCCATTTGTTGAGCGGGGTTGTTCAACCAACTGACTTGTCCACGAATGGCACGCAGCTCTGGATAATCTGTTTGTAGCCGCATACTGTCACGTGCCGCACAGAGAATGACATGCTCGGCAGATGGAAGCTGCTGATCCATTGTAAATAGCGCAACGCCATTTTGTTGTTGCTCAATGCGTTGAATATCTGCTTGTAACAATTCAATGTGTGGATGCGCCAAGATTTGGTCACGAAGCTGATGTGGACTGACTGCGCCTGCTTGTTTGAGGAGCAAGGTTGGATATGTTGAGGCTAATTGATTTAGCGTGCCTTCTTCAGCAGCTAATACCTCTGAAGGATAAGCTTGAGCTAAATCTAGGTGTTCTGCTTTATTTTTTAAAATAGATTGGTGAATCTGTAAGGGACGAAATGCCTTGAAGTTTTGATAATGCTTGAGCGCATATAACCAACTCAAGGTCATCAAATGTTCAGCACTTTGTTCAATTGGACAGAGTTTAGGGTTGAGTAGGGCAAGAGGATTACCCGATCCACCGCTGAGTGGTGCTGATTTCTCGTAAATACGCACTTGATGCCCACGTTGAGCAAATGCCCAAGCACAGCTTAAACCGGCGATGCCAGCGCCAATAATCGCGATTTGACGGGGCTTATGACCTACAGGGATTTCAGGATTTTTTTTTTCGTCTAAGGTGGGTATGTCAGCAACTACGGATTGATCATCTAACTTTTCAGGTGCGAGCCAAAAAGCTTTGAGCATTTCACGCTTATGCGCAAAGCCACGTGGTCGTGTAATGGTAATACCATGCTCACGTAGGCCGCGTTTCAGTACACCTGCCACACTAAATGAGGCGAAGGTCGTCCCAATGTCCGATAGACGCACGATATTTTTGAGTACGTTTTCTTCCCACATGTCAGGATTACAGGCGGGTGCAAAACCGTCCAAGAACCATGCATTGACCGTAGCAGTTTTTGCCATGACCGGAAAAACGTCATGTGCATCGCCTAACCAAAGATCAATTGAAAAACGTTCTTCTGGAAAATTGAGTCGATGACATCCCGCAATAGGTTCAGGATATTGCGCAATCAGTTGCTGTGCCAAAGGTTGTAATTCAGGCCATGCATTTAATGCACGAATGAGGTCTGCTTTAGATAAAGGGAATTTTTCTACAGAAATGGCATGCAGATGACTGTGATTATCTGGACGAACCTGTTGCCATAATTGCCACAGGGCCAAAATATTTAAGCCTGTACCAAAACCTGTTTCGCCGACACTGAAATATTCAAAATCAGTCAGTGCCGCGAGGCGAGTGTCGAGGTCATTCCCTTTTAAAAACACATGACGTGTTTCGAGCAGGCCGTTATCCTTCGAAAAATACACATCACCAAACTGTTTAGACACTGGAATATCAATGCCATCGATCATTTGCCAATCGAGATCGGCAGTCTGAATTGCACCTGACAAAACTCAAGCAACCTATAAATTGAAGTAGAAAAACGAATTACCATTGACGACGACGTTTGGTATAGACGTAACTGGCCAATAAGAAACCTAAAATCACGCCAACACCTAGTGTGGTCCCACCATATAAAAACATCTGCGCACTACGTTCACTTTGTAGCACTTGTACTTGTACGCCCAAGCTATCATTTTTAAGTTGTAATTCTTGGTTTTGCGCCAAGGCTTCAAGGTTAGCTTTTTCTAGCTGTTGTAAGCGTACAGATTGGTCTTTGACCATTGCTTTGACTTTGGCATCTTGTAGCGCTTTATTTTTTGCCAATTGCTCAATGGTCAATGGATTTGCATCTTGAGGTTGACCATTAGGATTGACGGTTGCCGCCACTTTAATGATGCCCGGTTTATTGGCAGGAATGGTATGCGGCACAGGATTGGGAGGAGGTGTTGCAGTCGTTGCTTGAGCAGCAGGGGCTACAGCAGGTGCAGGAGCCGATTCTTCAGCCCATGCAGTTGAACAAATTAAAGATAAGCCCAGTAAACTAGAAACAACGACGCGCATGAACCTTATCCTTTAGGAAATGCTTTGTTAAATGGTTTGACATCAATTTGGCCATAAACCCCTTCTTTGAGGAAAGGTTCATCTGCCAACCATTGGTCTAGGGCTTCACGACTATCAAAATCGACAATGATCGTACTGCCGTAAAAACCAGCTTGCGGGTTTGCCGGATCTTTAGGCATGGCACCTGCAACAATCAGACGACCTTCATCATTGAGTTTTTGTAGACGTTCAAGATGTTGAGGGCGAACTGCAAGGCGCTTTTCTACTGTACCTTCATTATCTGTACAGCTTACGACGAATAATGGCATGACTTTTCCTGATTTTTGACCGAATGGATTATTCTGAGGTCTTAAAGTATTTACGTAATACAATAAACTGAATAATGATAAAGGAAAACATCACGATCATGTC
Source organism: Acinetobacter sp. YH12076 (assembly GCF_013419525.1). Taxonomy (NCBI): domain Bacteria; kingdom Pseudomonadati; phylum Pseudomonadota; class Gammaproteobacteria; order Moraxellales; family Moraxellaceae; genus Acinetobacter; species Acinetobacter sp. YH12076. The sequence goes on from NZ_VOZY01000013.1 coordinate 11,151, forward strand.
ACCAAAAGCAGTGAATTCACCCCAATATTTTCCGTCTGCAAACAAATAAGCGAAAAAGGTGTGTAAACATGACATCACCACGAACATTGCAGCCCATGCATAGTTCAATCGTTTCCAACCGACAGCGGTTAAATTTAAGACTGGACCAAATAAACGTTCGATGAGTGGTTTCTTATCTTTACTAAATAGTGGAGAAAGTAAAAACGCCCCAGCAAACACTAAGTTCAGTAAAACGGCTTTTAAACGAATATAAAAATCATCACTTAACATCAGGGTAATACCACCAAAAATCACGGTCATGAACAACACAATCCATTGTTGTTTATCTAGACGGAATTTTTGCATGACAAACAATGCACCATAAACCACAAGCATGGAAATGATGAGACCTGATGTTGCCACAAGAATGTTATTGTTATCGACACCCCCAGCAGAACCAATCAATTGTAATAATGGGTGCTGCGTATCTTTTGGATCTACAGTTTTATATAAATAAAAGAAAATAATGAGTGGCACAAAGTCTAAAAGTGCTTTCATGTTAGAGTATCTAAATCTGATCAAATAAATGACATAGTATAGAGATGCAAGGCGTAGATTTACATACACACAGTAATATTTCTGATGGTACTTTGTCACCAGAGGCTTTGGTGCAGGCCGCAAGTGCTATTGGAATTCATACGCTGGCTTTGACTGATCACGATACAATGGACGGATTGTTGGCTGCAGAGCAAGTCGCTCATGAATTAAAGCTGCAATTAATCTCTGGCGTGGAGATTTCTAGCCAGTGGTCGAGACCTGCGACCAAAAAAAGTTATGGTGTGCATATCGTCGCTTTAAATATGCAAAATCCTGCGCCCTTACAAGCCTTATTGATGGATCAAAAGCGTATTCGAGCGGAACGTGCTCGGCAGATTTGTGACTTACTGATACCGTTAATCGGTCAAGATATTTATAGCGATGTGATTGCCAAGGTCGACCATATTCCAGATCGGGTAACACGTACCCATATTGCCAAAACTTTGGTGGAAAAGGGTGTGGTTGCGCGTCCACAACAAGCTTTTGATAAATATATTAAAGAAGGCAAAAAAGCCTTTGTAAAATTTGAAGGTCCGAGTCTTGCTGAAACCATTGAGGTGATTCATGCCAGTGGTGGCTTTGCAGTGTTGGCGCATCCGACGCGTTATGATTTATCTGCGACCAATATTCGTTATTTGATTGAAATCTTTGCTGAAGCGGGCGGTGATGCAGTGGAATTACCACCGGCAATTGAGCCATTATCGACTCGTCAAATGGTAGATCGTATGATTGCTGCCTTTAACTTAAAAGTTTCTGTTGGCAGTGATTTTCATGGTGACAATATGCCGTGGATTAAACTCGGCAATATTCCTCGAGTGAAAGAGGGGCAAGTTGGAATCTGGGAGAGCTTTGTTTAAATCCTTACGTGATGATTGCTCTCACTTACATATTTTCGATGTACAAAAAAGTGTACGGCAAGGCTATGTAAGCGAGGGTCTATACGCATTGATTAATTAAAGTAAATTATGATCTTTGGCTTGAATCGGTGGTGGGGTGGGTTTTCCTAAAGTTCCAAGAAGTTCAATTTCAATAGTACGCACCATCGAGTCCAATGGAAGGTCATTACTTTGTGTACCGAAGGGTTCTTCTATCTCTGAACTTAGTGCATCTAAGCCTAAAAAGGTATAGGCCAAAATCCCGACCAAAAGGGGAGTCGCTAGACCTAAAGTAGACCCCAAGCTAAAGGGTAAGACAAAACAGAAAAAATAAACGGTTCGATTCAGCAAGACCGAATAAGCAAACGGTAATGGCGTGGTGGCAATACGGTCACAGCCGGTTTGTACGGTACTGAGCTCCATCACATGCTGATTCATCTGGGTATAAATAATATCTGAAATCTCACCATCTTTGAGCGCTTGCATTAGCTCCCATTGAATCAAACTCAACGTGTACTGCGGTGCATTGGCCTGTTGGTATAACTGGGTGATGGCATTCGCACTCATGCCGCTGGTTTCAACCAGTTCAGTGGGATTGGCGGTTTGATGGCGGAGTCGGTCACGTAAAACGTTGGCAAAGACGATTACATGTTGAATCACACGTTCACGACGGCCTTGACTGAGTAAACGGCAGTCACGGTCAAAATGGCGTGCATTGGCAATCAAAATGCCCCATAAACGCCGAGCTTCCCACCAACGGTCATAGCAGGCTGAGTTTTTAAAGCCTAAGAAAATCGACAACACAACACCGATCAGGGTAAAGCCGACCAAAGGAAATTCGGTAAAATGGAAGATATCGACATAGGATAAGCCGCCCACAATGGCAGACAGCAACATAACGATCCCGAGCGGCGGTAAAACCTTAGGTAAAATCGTTCCTCGCCAAGAAAATAGCAGTTTAAAAATACTCGGTTGGTCACGGACGATCATGTTCGAATGATAATTTCTAGTTTTAAAAAATTATGATGATCTTCGGGTTTGCTCAAGCACTTGTCAATAACTGTTTCATGCAGATGAGTGTGCTTGGAGCAAGCCATGTTCAGCAAAGGAAAAACTCCCTTCTGTTGAGATAATACAATGATCGATCAGTCGAATTTCCACCAGCTGACAAGCCTGCTGAATGAGTCGAGTCAATTCAAGATCGGCAGCAGAAGGTTCTGCACGACCGAAAGGATGATTATGTGCAATGACAATACTGCTGGCGTGTTCAGAAATGGCATAACGCAGCAGTTGATTGATGGAAATTTCACAGGTATTGAGGCTGCCATAAAAAAGTTTTTTAAAGTTTATTTTTCTTAAATGCGCATCTAGACAGAGCACGCCAAAGACTTCTTGACGTTCCGCTAAAAATTCAAAGCGAAGAAAATTTTGTAATTGTTCAGAGTGTTGCAAGTGCAAGGCTTCATTTTGAAAATGTTGACTCACATAGCGTTTACCGAGTTCTTTTACCGCCATGAGCTGCGCATATTTACTGTTTCCGATGCCATGAAACTGGCGTAAATCCTCAAGTGACGCATCCATCAGCGCTTGCAACTGACCAAAATGTTGAATCAAGAGTCGTGCGAGTTCGACAGCAGAGTGCTGCTGGGAACCAGAGCGTAGGAAAATAGCCAGTAGCTCAGCATCGGATAAACTTTGTGCGCCTTGATGAATCAGGCGCTCACGTGGGCGCTCTTGTTCAGGCCAATTTTTAATTGAATTATTCATTATTCTTAGACTTTTTTATTATCAGTCAATCGGCTTTTTCACAGCAGATTGTTGGGTCAGTGCATATTTAATGCTATTGTGAGCGCCACTGCAACAGATAGGTAGCCTGTTCGTGAGCTTTGATTTAAGTGTAATGCCCACAAAAAATATTCTTTTAGGTGTCACTGGTGGTATCGCAGCCTATAAAAGTGCCATTCTTGTCCGTCGGTTAAAAGATGCCGGATTTGATGTGCGCGTGGTGATGACTCAAGGTGCGCAAGCCTTTGTGACCCCGCTAACGTTTCAGGCGCTTTCAGGCAACCCTGTGCATACCGAATTACTCAATCCCGAAGCAGAAGCGGGTATGGGGCATATTGAATTGGCGCGTTGGGCTGATTTGGTATTGGTTGCTCCTGCTAGTTGCGACACGCTGGCAAAATTTGCGGTGGGTTTAGCAGATGACCTTCTTTCGACACTTTATCTTGCGACTAAAGCACCAGTCTGGGTTGCCCCTGCGATGAATCAGCAAATGTGGGCAGCCAAAGCGACACAGCGTAATTTAAATACACTGGTTGAAGATGGCGTACATGTGATCATGCCCGATGCTGGTTCTCAAGCCTGTGGTGATGTGGGCTTAGGGCGTATGCCTGAGCCAGAAGATTTAGCGGATCAAGTGACGGCCTATTTTCATCAAGCACAGCGAGCTATTGCTGAAAAATTTGGCATGCTTGCAGGCAAACATGTGGCGATTACAGCCGGTCCAACACGTGAGTCGATAGATCCTGTACGTTATATTTCCAACCACAGTACAGGTAAAATGGGGTTTGCACTGGCAGCGGCTTGTTATGCAGCTGGGGCTAAAGTAACGCTGATCGCTGGACCCGTCAGTTTAGATACACCAAATGGTGTACGACGGATTAATGTGCAGTCTGCAATTAAAATGTTAGACACCAGTCTGCAAATGTTAGATGAAGGCTGTGATATTTTTATTGCAACAGCGGCTGTTGCTGATTATCGCGTGGCAGAAGTTGCAGAGCATAAAATCAAAAAAGCTGGCGATGAACTCAATGTGGCTTTAATTAAAAATCCAGATATCGTTGCAACAATTGCGCAGCAGTCAAAACGTCCATTTATGGTGGGATTTGCCGCTGAGACACGCAATGTCGAAGAGTATGCTGCAGGCAAACTTGTGGCAAAAAAACTCGATATGATTGCGTGCAATGATGTTTCACGTAAAGACATTGGTTTTGCTTCAGATGAAAATGCCATGACCGTGTTCTTCGCCGATCAATATCAAATGGAAAAGCGTGATTTAGAGAAAGCGTCAAAACAAGAAATTGCACAGCAATTGGTGGAAGCCATACATGATGCGCTACATCATGAGCCTGAAACGGACGATGAATAATTTCAGTTGATGCCTTAAAAATCCCCGCAATGTTCGGGGATTTTTTTATGGCGCATTTAAGATGTTTTATTTCAGGATTTATATTGAATAAATCACAATAGGATCGATTTCATATTGAAAATATGAAGGCTAGGAAACCACTACCAAAATGGTCATTTTCAACAAAAATATGTCAGCAAAAGACCAAAGCTGTCAGTGTTTTAAAACAGCAAAAATGCAATTTAAGTGATTGATATCAAAATTAAATATAAAATTGAGAAATCTTGATAATTTGGCTTGTACTGTGTGTTTTATTGGCTATTATGAAGCAAACAATGAGGAATGTTTGGATCGCAATCTGTGAACGGTCTGACTTTTTCATCAAGAATAAATGCATCATGGGGGATGCAATATGTTTCGATGGCTCACCATTTTTTTACTGTTGAGTTTGGCTGGTTGTAGCTATTTTGTCTCGACAGATGAATTATCTCGGCAGATTGAGCAGCAGATGCAACACGAGTTTGATCAGAATCCAGATTATCGGCAGTACCATTTACGGATTCAAAATATAAAAGTATTAGAGCGTAAGGGATTAAGCTTTAAGGCTCAGGCGACGTTGCAATACGATGGTCAGCCTTATACTGTTTTGGTCGATATTTACAAAGACCTGCAAGGCTATGCATGGAAAATAGATGAAGAACAATTTGCCTTCATTGACGAAGCTGAAATTGCAAAGTATCAGGCGCAGTTAGATCAAGAGTTGAATCATTTGGTTGAGGAATTGGAACAACCAACCGAGGAGGTTGAACCTGTTACATCGGCGCCTGAGAGCTATGTGGGTTTACGTGAGGAAGAAGATCCATCCGATTATCAATGGACCGATGATGATGAGCCTTTTCCCAAAGGGAACATTACGATCAATAGTCATTGAGCGATGATTGTGATTGCTTTGATGATTTTGCTGAGTTGTGACGATGTTGCCAAACACGTATTTTGTGAGGCGTGAAAATAAAAAAGCCCGCAAAATAGCGGGCTTTTACTTTATAGGATTAATCTTCTAAAACGACTTTAGGATGATCACGTAAATAGTCTTCTGTACGTTGCATTGCATACTTAATATTTTGGATGGCATTTTCCACATCGGCAAAGGTTTTGGCATTACCTCCACTTAAAGCCTGACGCCATTTTCGAGCACCCGGTAGGTTTTGGAATAAACCTAAAATATGACGGGTAATGATAGAAAGCGGTGCACCTTCTTCCATGCGTTTCGCAATATATGGCAGCATCTGATCAATAATATCGAAACGGTTGGGTAATTCGAGATCCCAAAGCTGACCGATCTCAGCCAATAAATACGGGTTGTGATAAGCCTCACGGCCAATCATCACGCCATCAACATGTTGTAAATGTTGCTGCGTTTCAGCAAAGGTTTTCACCCCGCCATTAATTTCGATCAATAAATTTGGACGTTCTTGTTTCAGACGATAAACATCTTCATAACGTAAAGGTGGCACATCACGGTTTTCTTTTGGCGACAACCCTTGCAGCAGGGCAATACGCGCATGCACGATAAAATTGTCACAGCCAGTCTTTGCCACGGTATCGACAAAATGTAGCATTTCTTCATAAGACTGCATGTCATCAATCCCGATGCGGTGTTTCACGGTCACTGGAATATCAACAGCATTTCGCATTTCAGCAATACATTCTGCAACCAAATCAGGCTCTGCCATCAAGCATGCGCCAATTTTATTGTTCTGAACGCGGTCACTCGGACAGCCGACATTGAGGTTTACTTCATCATAGCCCCAGTCCTGTGCCATCTTGGTACAGGTCGCTAAATCTTTGGGATTTGAACCACCAAGCTGTAACACAATCGGGTGTTCTTCGTTGTTATAGTCCAAATGACGATTCGCACCGCCAAATAATATCGCACCTGTGGTGACCATCTCGGTGTAGAGAATCACATTAGGGTTAAACAAGCGTGCAAAGAAACGATAGTCACGAGTCGTCCAATCCATCATTGGCGCAACACTAATTCGTGGTTGAAGTTTATTTTCAATGGGTTGGAGATCAGTCATTAAAAAAACACGCCTTAAAAGAACAAGATGGAAGAACGAAATGGAAAATGGTGAAGAAATACCAAAAGCTGTCTGAAATACGATGAAAAAAACCGCATTTCAAGACGCGCGCAATATTAGCATAAATTGTGGTTTGGGGCATGGTCTTGCTAGCGTGACATATTCAAGGTCAGGCTAGAAAAAGTCGGAAGTGTGGCTTAAGTAATTTAAATTTTTATGTGATTAATCTATAATTTTATAAACTTTATTGTATGGTTTCTCAGCAGATTTAACTGCCTGCCTTTATGTCTTTATTTTCCCAATATCTATTGCAACGCCAGTTTTGTATCTCGTTTGAATATCTAACGACGCAAAAAACGCATCTGGTCCCAACGACATTTGCAGGCTTTCCTGTGTGCATGACATTGGCTGACCGAGTACAAAGTGACACGGATATTGCTCCTTTAGAAGCAATGCAAGACTACCCTCAAAGCATTGAAAAAATTCTGCATTATTCGGGGAAAGGTCGAGATATCTCAGATTTTCAAACTTTTCTGAAAGATGCTCAGCAGCACGGGGTAGAGAATTTACTTTTGCTCAGTGGTGATAAACTCAAGCAGCATCAGGATGGGGCAAATGATCCGACTCTACGGAGCCGTTATTTAGAGTCGGTCAATCAAGTCATGGCAGCCAAAGACTATGGCGGGTTTTATTTAGGGGTAGCATTTAATCCTTTTAAATATGCAGAAGCAGAAAAGGATGCGCAGTATTTTAAACTGAATAAAAAAATTCAAGCTGGCGCTGACTATGTGATTACACAGTTGGGCTTTGACATGGATGTGTTGAGCAGTTACCAACGCTATATGCAGCAATATTATCCACGTGTGCCTGTATTGGCTTGTGTCATGCCGCTGACATTTGCCCGTGCCCGCTTTATGGCCAAGCAAAAAGTCGCAGGCATCGTGCTTTCAGCAGATGTATTAAATTTTTTGCAACAAGAACAGCAAACTGACGCCATACAAGCTGAACAAAATGTCTATGCACGCTGCGCTTTACAAATTTTAATGTGTCAGCATTTGGGCTATGCAGGGGTTCATTTATCAGCTTGCCATAAAGTGGAAGAGCAAGAGAAGTTGCAAAAAGCAATTTTGCAATTTGCCACATTAACGTTTGAACAGTGTTTAGCAAAATGGAAAATGCTTTGGCGCTCTAGTGTAGATGTGAACTTCCACCCGACGGGCGCAAATAACCATAAAGCTCCAGTTGAACAAGTTTTGAAATATAAAAGTATGCATGTCATGCATGAGTTATTTTTTAGTTCAAAACTGGCCAAAGGGGTGGGATCTTATATTTTTGCGGCCAAATTATGGCAAAAACCGAAAGCTGATGCAGCCTTGCTGAAAACAGAATTTATCAGTAAACATGGCATCGTGGGCTGTGAAAGTTGCGGACAATGTCGTTTAGGTGAAACCTTGTATATTTGCCCAGAAACCTGCCCCAAAGGATTAGCCAATGGACCCTGTGGTGGCTCCAACCTTGACCGCTGTGAGTTTGAAGACCGTGAGTGTATACACTCGGTCAAAGCGCGGTTGGCGAAAGCCGTGGGTCAAGAAAAAATGCTGAAGCAAGAGCTCATCCCTACCGTTGCAATTGAAACTCGCCATAGTAGCTCTTGGAAAAACTGGTTTGTTCCACCGAATTCGTCACCAACAAAACAATAATTAACTTAAAGCATTATTCAGTCTGAAACCTTCATAAATGTGAATCTTTCAAGCGCTAATCATTCTAAAAATCAGACGAATAGTCGTATAAAAAAATGAAAAAGATGAAAGAAACAATTAAGATCAACAGCAGATGAAAATCAAAAATCAAAAATTAAAAATAGAAATTTGAAGAATTTGGGGAATACCACATGATGAAAAAGACCTGCTTAGGAATAGCTTTAGTTTTCACATTGTCAGGCACAACAGGCTGTTCAGTTGTCATGGCAAGTAAGCAGCCAAACAAGAAAAATACCGAAATGATTCAACAAGGGCTGTCTCGTAAATTGGTGATTGCTGAATTTGGCGCACCGATCACCTCTGAATATAAAAATGGCAAACGCCATGAAATTTATACCTTTACCCAAGGTTATTCGACTGCCAGTAAAGTGGGGCGTGCGTTTTGGCATGGTGCGGCAGATGTGGCGACTGTGGGTTTATGGGAGCTTTTCGGAACACCTGCCGAATCCGTTTTTAATGGAAAGAAAATGTCTTATGAATTGATTTTTGATGAAAATGGTCTTTTAGAACGTTATACCTATCTCACACAAGATGAGACCAAATAGTTGAATACAGAGATATTTTGATTGCATGCCGGTAAACAATTGCGCTAAGTTCAAATGGTAGAAAAATAAACGAATTATCCATTGGAATTTAGCAGGCATGATGCTACTTGAAGAAATATTTAAAAGTAAAAAGTCGGAACATACCGACCAATTTAATTTACGCATTCATCGAGGTTTAAGTTGGCTGAAAAAGTCAATTGATCTTCAAGATGATCTCGATTTGCAATTTATAAGTTTGTGGGTGTCCTTCAACGCAATATATGCGCAAGACTTACAGATTGCGCAGGACAAGCAAAGCTTAAGGCAGTTTTTATATGTGATCTGCCAAAAGGATGCAGAGCATAAAATCTACAATATTTTATGGGAACGTTTTAGTCAGCCGATACGGTTGTTTTTGGATAATCCCTATGTTTATCAGGGATTTTGGGATTATCAAAATCAAAAAATTAGCCATGACGCATGCAAAGAGGGCTTGGCGCATGAAAAACAAAAAGTACTGCACGCGCTTAAAGAAAAAGATTCCGTTGATATTTTAATGGTGCTGTTCAATCGCATGTATACGCTACGCAATCAAATGGTTCATGGCGGCGCGACCTATAAAAGTTCGGTCAATCGGAAACAGCTTCAAGACGGCTGCACAATACTGTTGGCACTCTTACCGGTGTTTATGGTGATTCTTTTGGAAAATGCAGAAACCTTGGATTTAGGCAAACCCTTTTATCCTGTGGTGCAGGTCAGTTAATTTGTAAAAATAAAGCCACTTATTGTGGCTTTATTGCGGTGATGAATACTTCTCATTGTGGATATTTTAGTTGCCGCGAAGTATAGAGTTGATCGATCAATACAAAAAAACCAGAAGCAATCACTAAGGCAATCCCTGTCATGCAGGTGGTGGTCCAGCCGCCATGATGCCATGCAAATACGCCCAAAGCTGAACCACATGCACCACCGACAAAATAAAAAGTCATGTAAATTGAATTGATTCGAGAGCGTGCAATCGGGTTGAGTTGGAAAATAATATTTTGATTACAGCTATGCACCATTGCCAAACCTAGATTGATTAAACCATAGCCCAAAATATAAAAAGCTATAGATGATCCACCCAAATACAGCAGTCCCCAACTGAGGGCCAAGATGCTGCAACCGAGCCAAGTTAATTTTCGGTTGAAACCCAAATCCGCCCAACGCCCAATCCACTGTGTCGATAGGGCACCAAATACACCAACTAAAGTCACAACACCGACCCAAACATCGGCCAATTGAAAAGGTGGCTCAGTCAGTAACATGGCAATGGTGGAAAACAGCATACTCATCGCGGCAAAGACACAGCCTCCAATTAGAGAACGGAAAATTAACCGTGGCTCATGTTTGAGTAATGCGCCCATTGACTGGAAAACTTGGCTATAGGGCATCCGTGTGATGCTGACCACGGGCAGACGTTTTTTGAGTAAGAGTGCTAATACCAACATCAAGAGCGCACTGAGGATGTAAATCGATTTCCAATGAAACAGATAGGACAATAAGCCAGAGAGACTGGTCGATAACAGAATGCCGACCAATAACCCACTCATTAAAAAGCCAACAACTGCCCCAATTTTTTCAGGTCGTATCGCAACAGTGACCAAAGGGATAAGAACCTGAGCAGCCACTGAAAATAGCCCCGTGATAATGGTTCCTGCCCAAAGCATGTATAGATTGGTCGAAAAAGCACAGAGGGCTAAACCGACAGTCGCACCAAGCATGAGTAATGGAATAAATTTGGCTTTATTCACAATATCGCCAATCGGCACAATAAACAGTAGACCCAAAGCATAAGAAATTTGCGCAAAGGTGACGGTTAGCGCAACTTCAGATTGTGGAATTTGAAAGCTCTGTTGGATAGAAGCCACTAAAGGTTGGCAATAATAATTGGCACCCGCACATAAACCACATGCAGCAGCCATAAGCCACAACAGGGTTTTATCATGGCTAATGTCGATCGAGGCTTTCATAAATTGTCCAGATATTGGGCGGAAGCGTATGCAAAGAATTTGCTGCCACGCTGTTGTGGTCACTATAAGGAAAATCAAACAGGTCTTAAAGTGTTTCTCTGTGAATTGTATCCACGCACGCGTTTAGGATTTCTTACTGAGACTGATCATCAAGACACCCAGCATATTCAGACCGCAACCGACCCATTGCCATAGGTTTAAGTGTTCATTCAATAAAGCGACGGCCAGTAAAATCGTTAAAATGGGCCCGATAGATGCAATCATGGCCGATTGTGCAGCCCCAAGTCGGACGATACTTTGCATCATCAAAATGGTTGGAAGCACGGTTACCAATAGTCCTAGCGCTAAACCATACAGCCAGACTTGACTCGGGAGTTGTTGGAGCAAGGCGATAGGCTGTGGTGTTGCAAATAGAAAATGAATAATCGTCCCAACGCAGGCTATGCTCAGGGCTAGACCAGTAAAGTGTAAAGAACCAAACTTTTGCATGAGGCCTGGTGTGAGTAATAAGTAAATTGCAAATAACACGGCACTGGCAAAAACCAAACTACATCCGAGCCAAAAATACTGATCATGTGGTGTGGTACTTTGTTCTTGTAGCATCACTAACACTGTCCCGCCATAACTTAAAATCAGGGCAAGGATGGTTTTAAAACTCAGTGGCTTTTTGAATAAAACAGCGGAAGCCAGTACAGTTAATGTGGGGTACAGAAAAAGAATAATTCGTTCAAGCGAAGCACTGATATACATCAAGCCACGGAAGTCGAGCCAACTCGAAAAGTAATAGCCGATTAAACCGGAAATGAGCAAGAGCACCCAATCTTTTCGTTGAATCGTTTGATAGGAACATCGACTTAGCCATGCAATGACCAAGAAAAACGGCAATGCACTCATCATGCGTAAAGCCATGAGGACTGTAGCATCGACAAGAGGAGAAAGTGCATAGGCTTGCTTAATAAAAATCGCTTTGGTACTAAACAAGAAGGCAGCAATCAGCGCAAAAATTGCACCGATGATGTGCGGACTAAGGTTTCTTGACATAAGTTAAGGTGTGCCTCATGACGACTGAACGAATTCGACAGCATTGTTCCGATAAATTTGAACTGTCATTTTGATTATAAAAAATGCATCGTGTGAGTAAAAATGCAAAAAAAGAATAGTACTTATTCCTTTATGCATAAGGGATTGCTAGATCAAACAGGAAAAACAGCGGAAGAAATGACCAATTTGGTGTTGAATTTTTTAATATCAACATGACTCGGCAGGTCAAATATATCAGGCTGAAACATTTAAGGTGAAAATTGCACACAAATGGTGCAATAGTGTTTTTTAGGGATAGAAACTCAGTAGCGATATCATGATGCTAAATATTCAAAAAATTATTTTTTTAACTAAAAAAGTCAATTCTAAGACTTAAGGCGAAGCATCAGGTGGGGAGAGCAAGATCTCAATAAACCCGAAATGTGCGCAAAAATCCATCGGATATTCAAGCTGACCGATTTGACGAGACTGTGGCAGAAAAAAGTCAGTTTTCAATGCAGGTCAGCACGTCAAAACTGTCAAATGAGTCAACGAGCTGATGCAGTCTGCATGAAAGAGTGGCTTTACCTGACTTAAGTCGATTTTTCACGACACGTTCAGGTCATTAGTTGTCGAATGAAAATGTCACAATGATCAACGCACTGAAACAATCTGCACTAAAACCAGCGAAATTATTTATGTTTTTGGTCTTAAGTAATATTAAAAAGTTATAAATAGGATAAAAATGAGTAATAAATCGACAAATAAAACTGAATAAATGAAATATCGCACTATTCTTTTCATGAATCATGAGTTCAAAATATGGGTATTTATTAAATAAATATTGGGTAGTATTTTAAAAAAGTTCAATTAGAATCCAAAAATTGTACAAAAACACATCCTGAGGGGAGACATCGCGGATTGCGATGTTTACTTAAGAAAAATTAGCTTGAGGAACGCTCATGCAGATCGGAATTCCAGCCGAAACTGTTGTCGGTGAAAATCGCGTCGCTGCGACGCCTGAAACAGTAAAGAAGTTGATCAGCGCTGGTCATAGCGTCGTTATTGAACGTGGAGCAGGGGTAAACGCTGCTTACATCGATAGTGCCTATGAACAAGTTGGTGCCAAAATTACGGATGATGCCTATACCGGTAGTCAAATGATTTTGAAAGTTCGTGCGCCTAAAGGTGACGAAATTCAAAAACTCACAGCGGGTACCACCGTTGTGGGGATGTTTGACCCTTACCGCAACACCGAACTTGACCAATTTGCGTCACAAAACGTGTCTGCATTTGCATTGGAACTTTTGCCACGGACCTTATCTCGTGCGCAAAACATGGACGTACTTTCATCTCAAGCCAACCTTTCAGGTTATAAATCTGTGCTTTTGGCTGCGGCAGAATATCAACGTATGTTCCCAATGTTGATGACAGCAGCAGGTACAGTGAAACCTGCACGTGTTGTGATCATGGGCGTAGGTGTTGCAGGCTTACAAGCTATTGCAACAGCAAAACGTTTAGGTGCCGTAGTTGAAGCAACTGACTTACGTCCTACAGCACGTGACCAAGTTGAATCTTTGGGTGGTAAATGGTTAGACGTACCAATGTCACCAGAAGAGCAACAAAAAGCAGCTGATGCTGCGAAAAATGGTTATGGCTGGATGCCGGGTGAAGACTACATTCGCGACCAAGCGATTATTGTTGATAAAGCCGTATCGAATGCTGACATCGTGATTACGACTGCATTATTGCCGGGTCGTGACGCACCACGTTTAATCAAAGCAGAAACCGTTGCCAAAATGAAACCAGGCTCAATCATTTTAGATATGGCGGTTGAAACTGGCGGTAACGTTGAAGGTTCTGTTTGCGGCGAAAATGTTGTGACTGCAAATGGCGTGAAAATTCTCGGTATTCCAAATATTCCTTCAACAGTTTCGACTGAAGCGTCGGCACTGTATGCACGTAACGTTTTGAATTTCATTGAAACCCTGTTTGATAGCGAAAAGAACTTCGCAATTAACCCTGAAGAAGAAATTCAAAAAGCACTACTTGTCACTCATGGCGGCCAAGTGCTGCTGAAACGTGGTTAAGGAGAATCATCATGGTTGAAACGATTACTATTTTTGTCTTGGCAATCTTTGTTGGTTACTACGTGGTTTGGGGGGTAACACCTGCACTACATACACCATTAATGGCTGTAACCAATGCTTTGTCATCGATCATTATCGTTGGTGCGATGATTCAAACCGTTGGTATCCCAGGTATTGTGGATGCAAGCGTACAGTTCCAAAGCATTAACGTGGTGAGTATTTTAGGTGCGATTGCCGTTTTCCTTGCAAGTATCAACATTTTTGGTGGCTTTGCGGTGACTGCACGTATGCTTGAAATGTTCAAACCTAAGCAAAAGAAAAAAGAGGGTTAATCCATGGAATTCATTAAAGAATATGCGGATTGGTTCTACCTGATTGGTGCCGTTCTTTTTATCTTAACGTTGCGTGGTTTGTCTGGTCCAAAAACTGCGATTCAAGGTAACCGTTATGGCATGATCGCAATGGCAATTGCTGTAATTACTACATTCTTTGTTGCAGATCATCCAGTGATTTGGATGATTGTGGGTGCAATGGTGTTGGGTGCGGTCGTTGGTATTGCACGTGCAAAAACAGTTCCGATGACGCAAATGCCTGAAACTGTGGCACTGATGCACTCATTGGTCGGTTTGGCTGCGGTACTGATTGCGATCGCTGCGATTCTACATAACAACCAATTGACTGCGGCATTCGCGGAGAATGAAGCGGTATTAACAGCAGCGGGTGTAGAACATGCCCACATGAGCAAAGTTCATTTATTTGAATTGTTTGTAGGCTGTTTCGTTGGTGCGATTACATTCACAGCGTCGGTATTTGCTTACGGTAAATTGGCTGCGAAGAAATGGGCAAAAACCATTTCAGGTGGATGGGTAAAACCTGTTCAAGCTTTAATTTTCCTAGCGATGTTGGCGTGTGGTATCTACTTCTTTACCACAGGCAACATGAACGCATTCTGGGCAATGACTGTTCTTGCACTTGCATTTGGTTGGGTATGGATTGCACCAGTAGGCGGTGGTGATATGCCAGTGGTGGTATCGTTACTAAACTCGTTCTCAGGTTGGGCAGCAGCAGGGATTGGTTTCACGCTTGAAAATAACATGCTGATTGTTGCAGGTTCACTGGTTGGTTCATCGGGTGCAATTCTGTCTTACATCATGTGTAAAGCCATGAACCGTTCAATCATCAACGTTTTGTTTGGTGGTGCAATGGGTGGTACAGCAGTAGCGGCGGCGGATAATGGTGAAAAAGCACAGCGTAATCACCGTTCAGGCTCTGCAGACGATGCTGGCTTCTTGATGTCAAATGCGGATAGCGTGGTGATCGTACCGGGTTATGGTATGGCGCAAGGTCGTGCACAAAATGCCGTGAAAGAATTGTGTGAAATCTTAAAAGAACAAGGTGTAAAAGTTCGTTTTGCGATTCACCCAGTGGCAGGTCGTATGCCGGGTCACATGAACGTACTTTTAGCTGAAGCTGATGTTGCATACGAAGACATTCTTGAAATGGACGAGATCAACTCAGACTTCCCAGCAACAGATGTAGTACTGGTGATTGGTGCGAATGACGTTGTGAACCCAGCGGCAAAAGACGATCCAAGTTCTCCAATTTACGGTATGCCAATTCTTGAAGCGCATAAAGCACGTACCATTATGGTGATCAAACGTTCTATGGCTACAGGCTACGCAGGTCTAGATAATGACTTGTTCTATAACGATAAAACGATGATGATCTTCGGTGATGCGAAGAAAGTTGTGGAAGATATGACAAAAGCCATTAATGGCGGCGGTCATTAATTCATATTGCCAAAGTCCCGCTGTGATAAAGCGGGATTGAGGAAGATTTAAAACCACCTTCGGGTGGTTTTTTGTTTTCTTTGCTTTTATTTTCTTCGCTTTTGATTAATTGATGCTTCACACTAAAAGTGCACAAATATTTAGCGCATCAGGTGCTTGAATCAAATTGATGCGTATTTTGAAAACAAGGTGCAGATCGATGCGCTGTTTTGTTTCATTAGATTTGATCTCAGCGATTCAGAACATCGTTGCGAACTGATTTTGTGATGCAATGCATTGAAAAATAATTAATTGTCTGAAATTTGGTATTCTTTTTGCACAGCATGGTTATTCTTGGGGGAGTAATCATGAAAAAAACATACTTGATGGCACTGTTTCTGAGTGTTCTGACATCGACTGCATGGGCAGTTGACCCGCAAATCGCCAGTAATATTCAAGACATTCGTATTTCACTCGACAGTATTTGGGTGGTACTGGGCGGTATCTTGGTGTTCTTTATGCAAGCCGGATTTGCCATGATCGAAAGTGGTTCAGTTCGCAGTAAAAATACCGTGAACGTACTCATGAAAAACTACATGGATGCCTGCTTGGGTGGTTTGGTGTTTTGGCTGGTGGGTTTTGGTCTGATGTTTGGGGTTAATACCACGGGCTGGTTTGGCTTAAGTCATTTTGCACCCGATCAACTGGATGATTGGCACTGGAACCTACTATTTTTCCAAATGATGTTTGCTGCAACGGCAACCACCATTGCCAGTGGTGCAATGGCGGAGCGGATTCATTTTGTGGCTTATGTGGTGAGTGCGGCCGTTGTGTCAGGTCTGATTTATCCTGTCTTTGGTAGTTGGGCATGGGGCAGTTTATTTGGCGGAGACGGTTGGTTAAAAGCACTCGGGTTTATCGACTTTGCAGGTTCGACCGTGGTGCATTCTATAGGCGGCTGGGTGGCTTTAGCTGGCATCATCGTACTGGGCCCACGTTTGGGGCGATTTGGACGCAATGGGCAAAGCCATTATTTACCGGGGCATAACTTACCTTTAGTGGCATTAGGTGGTTTTATTTTATGGTTAGCATGGTTTGGTTTTAATGCAGGCTCGACCATTAATGCCAATGTCAGCGTAGGACGTATCGCTTTAAATACGCACCTTGCAGCGTGTGCTGCAGCGGTTGCATATATGTTGCTCTGTCTCATCCGATCTAAAGCCATTTTGATCCGCAGCACGATCAATGCCTCACTGGGTGGTTTAGTTGCCATTACGGCAGGCTGTGCAACGATGTCTCCACTGTATGCGGTCATCACCGGTTTATGTGCAGGTGTTATGGTGACCTTCCTGCCAATGCTCATGGAAAAAATGAAACTGGATGATGTGGTGGATGCGGTGACGGTACATGGTTTCTGTGGCGCATGGGGAACATTGGCTGCAGGGATCTTCCTTGAAAATAATATGTTTAATGGCGATGTCATCGCGATACAAGGGCTTGGGGTGATTGCAGCCTTTTTATGGGGCTTTGGCGTTGCGTTCATTGTATTTAAGGTCTTGGACAAATTGTTGGGTGGCTTACGGGTGAGTAAGCAACATGAACAACGGGGTTTGGACTATACCGAACATGCTGAATTGTCTTATCCCGAGTTTCAAAAAGATGTGATTTTTGAAACGGATGATATGACCAAGCGTCATTAACAGGAGTAAAGCAATGAGCACCGAACTGTTGAATTTGGCACAACGCCGCGAAGCTTTAGAAAAAGGCTTACAACAATTTATTCATGGGACGTTACTCGAGAGTGCGCTACGGCACTGGGAACAGCAGTACAGCATGAAACCGTCATTTGTCTTAAATCGCTTCTTAAATGATATCTGTACCACAGAGGAGCTTCGCTTTTATCGTAAAGATATGCTGAAGCAAGTTTTGTATGAGTTATCTACCTTAGAAAAGCAGGAACTGTTAAGGGTTGAAAAACCGCAGGAGCAAGAAGACGAGCTCATTGCAGAAACCATTAGCGAAGCTTTTTTAGGCTTTATCGAGTCAGTCATGCTGACGGTGAAATCTACAGATCAGGCTGATTTCACCCAAGATGTGATTGAGCAATTAGAAGAAATCGGGCTGGCAATTGCGGCAAATGCACAAATAAATACGGCGAATTTTGTCGAGTTTTTGCCCTTGACCAGTTATGCCAAAGTTTTAACGAGCATTTATGAAGTGTATTGTGACTTTTATGGTCCGATGCGTGCGGACCAAGTTTATGCTCAAACCAAGCTGAAAATTAAAGCCAATTATCCTGAGGTAGATTTACATCAACTGCTTTAGTGTAGGGGGTAAAACACCATGAAGCTGATTGTCCGTGTATGAAATCAAGGGATAAAAAAAGCGACCTAATTAGGTCGCTTTTTTCTGGAAGCTTAAGCTACAGTTTCTGGAGCTGTACGCCATAAGCTTTCTAAATCATAGAATTTACGTGCTGTAGGTAACATCACATGTACCACTACAAAACCGAGATCAATCAGGATCCATTCTGCATCACGTTCACCTTCAACGCCAATCGGGCGGAATCCAGCTTTACGTGCTTCTTCTGCCACGTTGTCTGCAAGAGACTTAATGTGACGAGTTGAAGTACCGCTCGCAATTACAATCGCATCTGCGACATTGCTGATTGCTTTGATATCAAGTTCAACAATATCTTTGGCTTTTACATCTTCAAGTGCTTCACGTACAACAGCTAAGCAAGCTTGTACGTCTTTGATTTGCGTTGATTTTGCGAGATCGAGAGAATTAGAAGCGCTGGGCGATGGTTCTAAATTCATAGAGAGTATGATTTCCTGACAATTTTACATGATCTAATATAGCGGTTTTGTTGATGAATTTCAAATCAACACGTCATTGACCATTGGCTAAATGAGGGAAGTATTTGTCTTTCCACGCAAAAGAATGTGATGAGTTGCTTCGTGGTCGGTATTCAGCCGCGATGTAACCTGTATATTGGCTTAGATCTAACCATTTAAAAATCTCTGCAAATGGAATCTGTGCTGAGTCAGGTTCATGTCGCCCCGGACAGTCAGCAAACTGTATGTGACCGATATCCTGAATATTTTCTGCCAAAGTACTGAGAATATCTTCACCCATCATCGCCATGTGGTAGCAGTCATATTGCATCTTCAAAGTAGAGTGTTGTACAGCTTCAAGCATTTCCTGAGCTTGGGCAATATTTTGGACCAAAAAGCGCGGCATATCAGTGCCATTAATCATTTCAAATACCGGTTGAATATGATGTTCAGACAACATGTGGCACGCCAGTTTGAGGTTGCTCGACAAGGTATTTAAACATGGGAGCAAGTCAGCATCTTGTGGCTGTTTGCCGGCTAAAATATTGACACTCGGTACATTTAACGCAGTGGCATAGCGAATGCATTGTTCTAAGGCTTGATGAAATTGATTTTCACGCCCCGGAACTCCCGCAAGACCATCACCACCTTGCATCAAATCACCCGCAGGGACATTGATTAAACACAGGCTTAAATCATTGATGGTGAGTTGGGTTTGGATCTGCTCAATACTCAGCTCATACGGAAACTGAATTTCTACATGCTTAAAACCGTGTTCACGAGCCAAAGCAAAACGCTCTAACAACGGCACTTCGGTAAAAATCATGGATAAATTAACCGCGAGCTGTGTCATGTATATCGTCCTTGAAGCAATTCACTTCTAAAGTGGGAGTTGTTAGTTTTGTTCGACATGTTGAATGATGGTGGCTAAATCTTTTTCTGCAAAACCATTGTCCTGATGGGCTTTGAGTTGCGATAAAGCAAGGCTGGCAACAGGGATGCTTAATTCAAACTGGGCAGCCAGTTGAACTGCATTATTTAGGTCTTTAGATAAAGTTTGAACTTTCCATTGCACGGGTTCGAACTGATGCGTTGCCATACGTGGGGTTAAAATCTGAAAAGGTTTTGAGTCTGCAAATCCACCGGCAAGCGCTGGCGCTAATAAAGAGGTGTCTACACCTGACTTCTCGGCCAATGCGACAGCTTCTGCGATTAACGTGCTATTGGCAGCGACGATCAGCTGATTACAAATTTTGGTGGCTTGACCTGTACCTGAGTCGCCCATGCGAGTAACACGTTGAGATAAAACATTGTAGATCAGACTCAAATCTTGAATCGTTTGAGCATCACCACCGGCAAAGATGACCAAAGTGCCTTGTTCAGCACCTGCTGTGCCCCCCGAAACAGGAGAGTCAATCCAAGTGACTTGTTTCAACTTTGCAGCATGAGCCAATTGATGGGTTTGATTCACAGAAAGACTCGAGAAGTCGACAATAATTTGTCCTGCCGCTAAATGATTTTCGATGCTTGCATACACCGCGGCAACAGCAGCATCATCTGCGAGACAAGATAAAACCACAGGATAATGGGCAATCTTGTCCAATTGAAGCGCTGTCGCGCCAATCGCAATCAACTCATCACACGCAGCGGCAGTTCTGTTCCATACCGCAACTTCAAATCCTGCCTGAATGAGGCGCGTGGCCATGCGGCTACCCATCAGCCCCATACCTAAAAATGCAATTTTTGTATTACGATCAAACGCCATGTGCTGTACTCAATCTATCCTGTGTGACTATTTTACTTATATTGGCGTGGTAAAAACTGAACCTCTGGGTTCTTGTCTTTTTTACGTGCCAATTGGCTGTTTTTGCCGAGCAGTAATTTAAATTGCCAGATTTTTTCTAAGCGTAAAGAACGTTTTGGACTATGTTCCATGGCATCTAGTACTTGTTTTGCCGCTGCCAAGGCATCTGGTGAACGTTGTGATAATTCTTCGGCTAACTGCTGCGCTTGAAGCAAAGGCTGTTCATTTAAATGTGTCACCAATCCAATTTCCTTGGCATATTCTGCGTCAAAAATACGTGCTGTTAAGGTTAATTCTTTGGCTAAATCCAGTCCTATCACACCTTTGAGTGAGCGAGTTAAGCCCATATCAGGAACTAAGCCCCAACGACTTTCCATAATCGACATTTGCGTTTTCGGGTGGGCAATACGGATATCGGCAGCCAAGGCAAGTTGCATGCCTGCACCAAAGCAAAAGCCTTCAAGTGCAGCAATCACCGGCACAGGAAGCTGTTGCCAAATCAGGAAGGCTTTTTGAAATAAACTTTGACCGGGTTTTAATAGTTCCCATGCGGCGTAGGCACGATTTTTCGGATCATTTAGGTCAGCCAAATCAATGCCAGCACTAAATACATTGGCTTCACCCGTTAAAATGACACAGCGTAAGCTACGATCTTTTTTTAATTTTTCAGCGGTGCTGACCAATTCTTTGAGCAATGCAAAGCTCATTGCATTACGTTTTTCTGGACGGTTTAAGTAAACCGTTGCAATGCCATTATTTTTTTCTACACGTAATAAAGCCATGGTAATTACTCTTGTTGTTTCTGCGCCCGAGCATAGCATGCACCCTGACAGGATACATGACAGTGCAGTCACAACAGAAGCTAGACGGCACTGACTTTAGTCGGACTGCGCTTAATTATTTTGTTTGGCTAAGATTTGTTGAGCTGCGTGTTCAACTTGCGCCATGACATTTTTTAACTCATCAAAACGGTTCAGGGTTTCTTGGACAAAAGCGTCATCTGCTTTACGGCGTTCCTTACGTAAAGTCGAAACAAATTGCTCAAATTGACCTGAAACCTCTTGGAGGGTTGGAGCGCCCACATAGCGGGTTGCGCCATAAAGCCGATGTAGTACATGCTCTAATTGTGGAAAATCTTCATCTTCGATGAGCTGTGCCATTTCATGGATTTCTTGCTCAAAGCTATCGACGAGCATTTTCAGTAAATCGACTGCAAGATCTTCTTTATTCGCGGCCAACTGCAAGCTTTGCTGCCAATCTAAAATACTTGGCTCTAGGGCTTCAATCACCGAACTGCGCTCTAAAACCGGCACTTTCTTAAAGTTATCGGTAGTCCACTGGGTCAAGATTTGAATAATTTGATCCATTTGAATGGGCTTGGTGACATAGTCATCCATACCACTTTGCAGAAGCTTTTGTTTTTCATCAGAGAGCGCATGTGCCGTCAAAGCGATAATCGGAAGGCGCTTATGATTTTCAAAAGTCGACTCAAGTGAACGAATGGCACGCGTGGTATCGACACCTGACATCACTGGCATTTGAATATCCATAAAGATGAGGTCAAAAGCTGTCAAACCTTGCTCTTGGCGAGCTTGAATGATTTCAATGGCTTCTTGTCCACTCAAAGCCTTGGTGGTTTTCACATTCAACTCAGAGAGCAGGGCTTCAAGCACAATCAGGTTTGGTAAATGGTCGTCGACTGCCAAAATATGCAGACCTTGACCATTAAATTCTTCATGTTGCTCCTGATCAAACCACGGCTCATTACTCAACAACTGAATCAGCGCTGTACGGCTGAGCGGTTGATGCAATGGACGTGCACGGTACTCGTTCAACATGTTTGGATCGAGCATCATTTGGTAGCCATAAACTGCTAAGTTACCGCTATAACGATGACGAATTTCTTTCAGTAAGGCTTCGGAGTCACCACTGTGATCGACGATCAACCAGGTATTTTCATTGGTTTTTAGCTGATTGAGTCGACTAAATAAATCAAGGATCGACTGCGTTTCAATATGTTCAACATCATAATTTTCTAAGTAATGACGCAGGACATTGGCGGTTGCTGGATGTGCTAAGTAGGAAACGACTTGTAGATTGCTAAATTGTGGATGCACAATTTCAATTTCTTCATCGACCACAAAGCGCGCAGTAAACCAGAAGGTTGAACCTTTTTCCGTTGGGGCACGTTCTTGGTTATCTTCAAAACCAATTTGTCCATGCATCAGGCTGACCAATTGTTTGGAGATGGCAAGACCTAAACCTGTACCACCAAATTGACGGGTAACAGATGCATCACCTTGCGAGAAGGATTCAAACAGTTTCTTACGATCGGTACCGCTTAGGCCGATACCACTGTCTTGCACACTAAAGTGCAGCAGACATTGACCGATGTCATCATGCTCCATACGGACACGGACAATAATTTCACCATCTGGAGTGAATTTAATTGCATTTGAAATTAAGTTGGTCAAAATTTGCTTGAAGCGTAGGACATCACCAACCACAAATTTCGGCACATTGTCCGCATAGTAGAAGGTCATATCGATGTGTTTTTGTGCTGCCAATGGCGACAACATATCCATCACATCAAAGACGGCTTCTTCTAAGTCGAATTGCGCAGTTTCGAGTTCTAGTTTGCCTGCATCGATTTTCGAGAAATCAAGCACGTCATTAATTAAAGCCAATAAATGCGCAGAAGATTTACGAATCGTTTGTAGATATAAATTTTGTTCATTACTGAGGTTGCCTTGGCGCAGTAAAAGATGAATAAAGCCATCAATACTGTTCAGCGGTGTGCGCAGTTCATGGGAAATATTGGCCAAAAACACTGATTTTGATTGGTTGGCTTGAATTGCTTGGTCACGTGCTTGACGGTAGGTAATATTTTGTACTTCTAAAGTATCAAGCGTGCGTCTTAAGTCATCTTCCGTTTGTTCGGTATGTTCACGTAGCTCTAAGAAACTGAAATGTAAGCGTTTAACCACATTGGCTATATCACGCTGTAATAACCGGAGTTCTCCAGTACTGTTAATGATCATGTGCTGATCTAGAGTGTCGGCATTTAAACGTTGTAACTGCATGCGAATTTCGTACATTGGTGCGATCCAACGACGTGAATAAAAATTCAAACACAGCAAAAGTAATAAGAGTGTCAATAAACCTGTTGCAATCAACACAATTAACACGCGATAGCGGGCAATTTGCAGCGGTTGATTGTCCAGTTCAATGCTTAACCATGCTGGGGTCTGAGTTGAATCTGAAATTTTCAGGGCATAAATATGGTTACCCTGATGTGCAATCGGTCCAATAAAAGATGCTTTACTGTCAAAAGCAGGCCAAATATCTTGATCTTGAAAGCCGATGCTCAGGCGGTTGTTGCCTTTAAGATCTAAAATCGCGGCACGAATCAAATGTTTTTCGTTCAACATGCTTTGCATGGCATTACGAGCTTGATCAAACTGCCAAGGGTAATGATTCAGCAAATCAATCGCAGATTCTGACGTGGGTTGATAGCGTGTCAGAATCGCGACAGCCATTTGTTTTTGTTGTGCTTTGGCTGCATTGGAGGTTTCTGTTATTACCAACATCGCACCGACACAAGCCAAAATGGTGATCGGCACGAAAATAAGTGCAATCAACTGACCATAGGCATGATTTAAGTGTAGGCGTTTAAAAAGCTTTTTGTTGATATTTGACATGGTTTAAGCAGTTTATTCCTTATGCCCCGAATATTAGCATGGATTATTTAAAACTGATTGTGCTTTAATCACTTTCGCGAAAAAGCGAGGCAAATGGGTGCAGGCAAAGGCATTTTTTCATACAATAGGCGCACCTCGATATAGGTGTGAATAATGAGTAATACAACCCCTGATTTTCAAGCAGACGATTTTTTATTAGACCATTACGTCGGCAACACGCCGTTAGTGCGTTTACAGCGTCTGGCAAGTCATACTCAAGCAACAGTATTAGCCAAGTTAGAAGGCAATAACCCAGCGGGTTCGGTCAAAGATCGCCCTGCATATAACATGATTATGCAAGCGGAAAAGCGTGGTCAGATTAAACCGGGTGATACGTTGATTGAAGCGACGAGCGGAAACACAGGGATTGCTTTAGCTATGGTTGCAGCAATGCGTGGCTATAAAATGACCTTGATCATGCCTGCAAGTTCTAGCCAAGAGCGTAAAGATGCCATGCGTGCCTACGGTGCTGAACTGATCGAATCTGAAAACATGGAAGAAGCACGTGACCTTGCCCTTCAAATGGAAAAAGACGGCAAAGGTTTAGTCCTAAACCAGTTTGGTAACCCGGACAATGTGGAAGCACATTACCTCACTACGGGGCCTGAGATTTGGAAACAAACAGGCGGTAAAATTACACATTTCGTCAGCTCAATGGGAACCACCGGGACCATTATGGGGATTTCGAAATATTTAAAAGAACAAAATCCGGATATTCAAATTGTTGGTTTACAACCGTCTGAAGGCTCAAACATTGCTGGTATTCGCCGTTGGCCACAAGAATATCTTCCTACGATTTTTGATCCTTCACGCGTTGACCGTATTATGGATATTCCGCAAATTGAAGCGGAAAAAACAGCTCGTCGTTTAGCACGTACAGAAGGTATAAGTGCGGGCACCTCATCGGGTGGTGCGGTATGGGCTTCAGTTAAATTGGCTGAAGAAAATCCGGATGCCGTGATTGTTTGCATCGTGTGTGACCGTGGTGACCGTTACTTGTCGACTGGTCTATTCTCTGTTGTTGATCCTGAATAATTACAGTAGCCGATCGGCACTGGTGAGTACTTATGCGTTTACCTGTTTTAATTTTTGATATCGAAACACTGACAGATTTGAAGTCAGGTGCGCATTTGTATGGACTGGATCTGCCTGAGGTGGATTTAGATGCAGCGCTGACTAAACTGCGTCGCCAAGAGGCGGGCACGGATTTTCAGCGTTTGGCCTTGCATGAAATTGTCTGTATCTCTGGCCTATGGATTGATGAAAAGGGCATGAAGTTGTTTTCATTTAGCCGTGAAGACAATAGCGAAGCTGAAATTTTAAAAAAATTCGTTTCTATTTTTGAAAAGCGTCATCCGACCTTGGTCAGTTGGAACGGTTCGCAGTTTGATTTGCCTGTAATTTTGTTCCGTGCCATGTATCACGGACTATCTGCACCAAGTTTGTTCGATCAGGGCGAGATTGATACGCAAAAGCGCTATAATAACTACCAGAATCGTTATCATCATCGACATGTAGATTTGATGGATGTCATGGCCATGTTCCATGGTCGTCATTTTCAAAAGCTCGACGATGCAGCACATTTACTTGGTTTCCCCGGTAAACGTGGTGATGGTGGCTACCATGTGCCTGAATATGTACGTGAACAACAGTGGATGGAACTGACCAGCTACTGTGAAGGCGATGTGCTCAATACATGGTTGATTTATTTACGCTGGCTGTTGTTGAAAGGACAGTTATTGTTGAATGATCATCAGCACCTGATTCAAAGTACGATTCAATATTTACAGACTCAGCCGCAACACGCTGACTTTTTATCGGTATGGCAGCAAACCTCGCAACGTACCGAATTCACCCAATCTGATTTCCCATCTTCCACACATTAGGTACGCATGAAACACAAAGCCAAACCCCAAGAAGCCCAACAACCCATTTATACATTTCAGGTTGAATCGCTTTCACATGAGGGGCGAGGCATAGCGCATTTTGGCACGCATCCAGATCATCCTGCAGAAAAACACGGTAAGAAAGTCTTTATCCGTTATGCCTTGCCGGGTGAAACAGTGCGTGCGCGTATTACCAATGTTGTTAAGCGTCTCGAAGAAGCAGACAGTCTGGAATTGCTGAGTGAAGAGTCGTCTCTACGGGTAAAACCTGCCTGTCCACATTATGGGGTCTGTGGTGGTTGTAGCATGCAGCATATTCATCCCGACGAGCAAATTCGTTTAAAACAAGATGTTTTACAATCACATTTGCAACATTTTGCTGGGATACAACCTGATCAATGGTTAGCTCCTTTACGTTCATTGCGTGAAGATTACCGTCGTAAAGCGCGTATCGGTGTGCGTTACTTACCTGCAAAAGATAAGCTCGTGGTCGGCTTTCGTGAAAGCCAGTCAAATAAACTGACTTCGATTGACCGTTGTATGGTGTTGGATCGTGAGTTTGGCTCCATCACCACACTCAAACAATTGTTACAAAGTCTGCAAGGTAAAGCAGATATTGGGCATATGGAACTGGCCATGGGAGATCAAGAAATTGCTCTCCTGATTCGTCATACGGCGGAACTTTGCGCGGAAGATGTCAACCAATTAGTAAAATTTGCGTTACATAAAGAGTGGCAACTGTACTTACAACCTGAAGGGCCAGATAGCTTACATCGCGTGGATTATCCCGATGCACCGATGCGTCTGCACTATGGTCTAAGTGACTTTGGTGTGGAATTTGGCTTTAATCCTCAGGACTTCACGCAAGTGAATTCCACGATTAATCCGCAAATGGTGAAACTGGCATGTGAATTGCTTCAGTTACAACAAGGTGAGCGAGTTCTAGATCTGTTTTGTGGTTTAGGAAACTTTTCTTTACCACTTGCTCAATGTGTGGGTTCAACGGGTCAAGTCGTTGCAGTTGAAGGGAGTGAAGAAATGGTTCAGCGTGGTGCAGAAAATGCACAAAACAATGGCCTTTCGCAACTGAAATTTTATTCACAAGATTTAACAAAAGATTTTTCGCATCATTCTTGGGCAAAACAAGGATTTGATGCATTATTGATAGACCCACCACGTTCTGGTGCAGAAGAAATAATGCGTTATGTGCCCAAATTTGGTGCAAAAAGAATCGTTTATGTGTCATGTAATCCTGCAACACTAGCACGCGATGCTGGAATGCTGGTACAACAAGGCTACCGTTTGAAAAAAGCGGGTGTCATGGACATGTTTACCCATACAGGGCATGTCGAATCGATTGCTTTGTTCGAAAAAGAAAATCAGATAAACGATTAAAAGTTATGAAGCGTAGAAAACTAGGAGTAGGGTATGGTCACAGTACGTGAACAATTACCTGGACGTCTCAATGAGCTGTCTCAGGAAACGACTGTAGAACATGCCGAGCAAGCACAGCATGATTTAGCTGAATGGCTAGAGCGTGTGAGTGGCATGTTTGACGGGGCTCCTCTCAAGCAACTCGAAGAAGTTGCCCATCTGACCTTACAGAATGAACTTGAAACAACGGTCAACCATCGCTCAAATACCTTCTATACGGGTATTGAAATGGCGGATATTCTTGCCCATCTGTATGCGGATGAAGATACGTTATCAGCAGCCATGCTGTATCGAAGTGTTCGTGAAGGCGTAACCAGTTTAGAAGAAGTCCAAAGCAAATTTGGCGATCAAGTGCATGCTTTGGTGAAAGGCACGCTTGCCATGGGTAAGTTGTCTGACCTGATCGAGCAAAATAAACGTCTAGAAGATCATTTTAATAATAATCAGCGTGAACATTTGACCGGCATTTATAAAATGCTGATTTCGGTGACCGAAGATGTTCGTGTTGTATTAATCAAACTTTCTGAACGTACCTATGCATTACGTGAGTTGGCGCACTCAACCAAAGAGCGTCAAGAGCGTGTCGCACGAGAAATTTTAACTATTTACTCGCCGCTCGCGCACCGTTTAGGGATTGCACAGCTCAAGTGGGAGCTTGAAGATCTTGCTTTCCGTTATCTAGCACCTGAACGCTATAAAGAAATTGCCTCTTTACTGAATGAAAAACGTTTAGAGCGTGAGCAATATATTCAGTTCGTGACAGAAAAGTTGCGTAAAGAACTATTAGATCATGGCATTGAGGCCGAGATTAATGGTCGGGTGAAACACATTTATTCGATTTATCGAAAAATGAAGAGTAAGAACCTGAGCTTTGATCAGCTTTATGACATTCGAGCGGTTCGCGTTTTGGTGGATAATGTACCTGAGTGTTATCACACACTGGGGATCGTTCATCAGATTTGGCGTCATATTCCGCATCAGTTCGATGATTATATTACTAACCCGAAAGCCAATGGTTATCGCTCACTGCACACGGCCGTGATTGCAGAGAACAAATCTTTAGAAGTGCAAATTCGTACGCATAATATGCACGAAGAAGCTGAGCTCGGGGTGTGTTCGCACTTTAACTATAAAGAAGGTTCTAAAACCACAGATTATTCATTTAATCATCGCTTACATTCTTTACGTGCAGTGCTTGAACATTATCAAGAACGAAATGATGCCAGCGCCCATAAAGAAGATGAGGCTTCTGAAAACTTCGAACAAATCCAAGAGTTTGAAGATTTTGAGAAAATCTATGTGTTCAGTCGTGATGGTGATATCAAAGAATTACCACGCGGTTCGACCGTGCTTGACTTTGCCTATCATGTGCATACTGAAGTGGGCAACAAGTGCTATGCAGCACGGGTGAACCAACGTTATGTACCTTTAACCTATACCCTAAAAACTGGGGAACAGGTCGAGATTTTAACCAAGAAAGATCGTGAACCTAACCGAGATTGGTTGGTAAACTCGCTGGGTTATATCAAGACGGCTCGTGCACGTGATAAGTTGCGTCATTGGTTCCGTCAGCAAGACCGTAGTAAAAACTTGGAAGTGGGACGTGAGATTCTGAATAAAGAATTGTCACGTTTGGCGATTCACCCGAAAAGTATCGATTTGAATGATTACTGCAATCATTTTAATGTGAAATTGGGTGAAGATATATTGATTGGCTTGGTGAGTGGTGACATTAGCTTGCATGCTTTAATCAATCAGGTTAACCGTCATATGCACCTCGATCAGGATGAGCCTGAACTGGTGTTAAAACCAACCTTGAACCCACGTGCAAGTCATACGCTTTCGGCGCATGGTATTTTGATTGATGGTTTGGACAATGTAGAACTACACATTGCTCAGTGTTGTCAGCCTGTGCATGGTGAATCGATTGCTGGTTATATCACCCTGAATCGTGGCGTAAGTATCCATAAGGTCGCATGTCCGGATTATATCCGTATGATTGGGCAAGAGCCTGAACGTGCGGTTGAAGCGGATTGGGAAATGCAGCCAACTCGTGGTCAAAGTGTGCAAATCGTGGTGGAAGCTTATGACCGTCGTGGTTTGCTTAAAGATCTGACTCAGGTGATTTTCTCAGACCAAATCAATATTCGTCAGGTGAATACCATTTCCGAGAGTGATGGTATTGCCAATATGAAGCTATTGATTGAAGTGAAAGGCTTGGCGCAGTTGTCGAAACTGTTGGCACGTCTAGAGCAACAACCGGGCATTATCAGCGCACGTCGCTTGGTACAAGGTAGCTAAAAATAAAGCTGTATAAAAAAACCCGCTGCATGCGGGTTTTTTTATTATATTGGGGGAGAGAAATTATAAAATTGAGTGCTTATGCTGCCTTCAGAGCTTTTTGAAAAGCGTCGACAGAATTTAACACGAGCTATCGATCATTGGGTGTCAATTGGCCCTTTTAAAAATGGTAAAGCCGTATGTGAACATTTTGGCTTATCAGTTCCTTTAATTTCCCAATTATTAAATAGTCATCGGCAGATTGGAGAGAAATTTGCACGTGAGTTAGAGACACAATTGGAACTCATAAAGGGAAGTTTGGATCATGAAGTTCAATTTATAGAACAAGCCAAAAGTACTACAGAGCAACCAAACTTAGTCCTTTTTGAAATGCAGGTAGTTGAGACACAGGCATTTTCGTTAAAACTGATTTCAAATGATTCATCTCAATATTCAGCATTATTTAAAAACACTCAAAACCTGTATTTCATTCGCATCACAGCGTCGTATTATGCACCTATATTACAAGAGGGTTGGCTTGTTGTCTGTGATGAACGGCGAGGGGTGGAGAGATCGGATGTAGCCTGTGTCTATTTGCGAAATGGCTTAAATCTTATTTTAAACGTGATACAGCAAACAGATGATACATGGCAATTTGCAAGTCTAGACCAAAAACGACAGGTAGAATTCCTGCAATCCGATATTAAAAAGTTACATCCTATTATTGCGATTTTGCCTAGCTCATTTATTTAAGGTAGTCGCATAAAAAACCCATCCGAAGATGGGTTTTGATCTGAACTATAAGTTGAAAAGCTTAAGGAATCTCTTCTTCTTCAAATTCAGGCTTCACTTGTACAATGAAGTCTTGACGGTTCAGGCCACGCCATAACGCGAAGGCTGTACCAATGTAGATTGATGAATATGTACCCACAAATACACCAACAAACATTGCAACAGAGAACCATTTCAGACCATCACCGCCCAGTACCATCATCGCCACAACAACCAGTAACAGTGTCATAGAGGTGTGAATGGTACGGCGAAGTGTTTCAGTCAAAGCACTGTTCACAACTTCAAGAGGTTCAGCACCGCGAATCTTACGGAAGTTTTCACGAATACGGTCAGATACAACGATGTTATCGTTGAGCGAGAAACCGATAATTGCGAGTAGCGCAGCCAAAACTGTTAAGTCAAACGGCCACTGCATCATGGCAAAGATACCAATGGTCACCACGATATCGTGGAATAAAGACAGTACAGCACCCATCGCAAGTTTGAATTCAAAGCGAATAGTGACATAAACCAGCATGAGCAGTAGGGCAAGACCTACAGCGCCAGCAGAACGCACGTAGAGTTCATTACCGACTTGACCACCCACCACATCGACTTTATGCACTTCTGCTTTATTGCTCGGCAATTGAGCGGCAGTCGTAATGGCTTTGGTTAAGTCTTCAGCTTCAATGTCTTTTTGAACTGGCATACGAACCATCAGGTCGCGGTCAGATCCTAAGGTTTGTACTACAGGATCTTTAAAACCAGCTTTTGTCAGCGCTGAGCTCACATCGGTAGATTTTACTGGTTGACTATAGTTCAACTCTGCTGCCACACCGCCAGTAAAGTCCAAACCGAGGTTTAGACCTTTGGTGCAAATAAAAAAGATACTTGCGAGCGTTAAAATAATCGATATAAAGGCTGCCGGTTTGGCAATCTTCATAAACGGAATAATGCGCTCGTTGTCCGGACGGCCGTATTGTTTCGGTTGAGTATTTTCAGTCATCTTCGATCTCCTAAATGCTCAACTTCTTCAGGTTACGTTTTTTACCATAAATGATTTGTACGATTGCACGTGTCACGGTAATCGCTGTGAACATCGAGCACACAATACCAATCATTAGGGTAACCGCGAAGCCTTTAATCGGGCCTGTACCAATTGCAAACAGAATGAAAGCAACCAAGAATGTGGTTAAGTTGGAGTCAAAGATGGTGTTATACGCACGATCATAACCCGCAACAATCGCCTGTTTCGGCGAGGCACCCCATTTAATTTCTTCTCGTATCCGCTCACAGATCAGTACGTTGGCGTCGACCGCCATACCAATGGTAATCACGATACCTGCAATACCCGGAAGGGTGAGGGACGCGCCAATCCAAGACATGATGGTTAAAATCATGGCAAGGTTAACCACGAGAGCAAAGTTGGCAATCAAACCGAACACACGGAAGAAGACCACCATCCAAATCGCAACCAATAAGAAACCGATTTGAGTTGATAATACGCCTTTGTCGATGTTTTCTTGACCGAGACTCGGACCAATCACACGTTCTTCCACGAAGTACATTGGCGCTGCCAATGCACCTGCACGTAGCATCAATGCAAGTTCAGACGCTTCTTGAGGTGAATCCAGACCAGTAATACGGAACTGAGAACCCAATACGGCTTGAATCGTTGCCGCATTGATGACCACAGATTCGGTATAAGGTGTACGAACTTCAGTTTGTGTGCCTGTTGTAGGATCTGCAATATAACTAATTTTTTGTTTGTTCTCGATGAACAGAACAGCCATTCGTTTGCCTACAGCATTACGAGTGGCTTCAGACATCAACTTACCGCCCGCAGTATCCAACGTAATATTTACTTCAGCACCACCTGTATCTTGGCTAAAGCCTGATGACGCATTTTGTACACGTTCACCTGTTAAGATACGGTTACGGTTAAGCAATAATTGACGACCGCTGTCCAAAGATTCATAAGCAAATGCTTCTGTACCTGGCGGTAATGAGCCTTTTGCTTGTCCTGTGTAAGGATCGATATATTGATCATTTAAGTCAGAAACCAAGCGGAACTCAAGGTTTGCAGTACGACCAAGTACACGTTTTGCTTCAGCAGTATCTTGTACACCCGGTAATTCAACCACAATACGGTTGCTACCTTGAGTTTGCACCAATGCTTCCGCTACACCTAACTCGTTAATACGGTTACGTAAAGTTGTTAAGTTTTGGTTTACAGCATAAGACTGAATTTCTTGTTTACGTGTATCTGTGTAGCTTAGACGAAGAGTCGAACCTTCAGTTGTTGCAACCGCTTGTTGAGTATATTCATTGCCGTTACGACGAAGGAAATCCATAGCTGCAGAACGATCATCATTATTTGCAAATTGCATCGTAATGGTGTTGTTGTTCAAAGATAAGCTATTGAATTTTAATTTATTGTCGCGAAGTTGGCGACGTAAGTCAGCCGCAGACGTTTCCATACGTTGTGAAATGGCTTTATCCATATCCACTTCAAGTAGGAAATGTACACCACCACGTAAATCCAGACCTAGCTTCATTGGTTTAGCACCAATTTTTTGTAGCCATTCTGGCGTAGTAGGCGCAAGGTTCAGTGCGACGACATAATTTTCACCGAGCCCACGACGCAGTGCTTCTTTCGCTTTTAATTGTTGTTCGCTCGAATCAACACGTAATAAAGCGGCATTATTGGTGAAGCTATTGTCATGGCTGGCAATATTTTCAGATTTTAAAATCTGCTCTGCTTTTTGTACGATGCTTTGGTCAATCTGGGTACCGGCTTTGGCACCTGAAATTTGAACAGCAGGTTCATCAGGATACAAACTTGGCAGGGCATATAATGTACTGATGACTAGTACCACTAGAATCAGTAGATATTTCCATGCTGGGTAACGCATTCGTTTTCTTCTTAAAATGAAAAAAGCCGTGCGGGTGCACGACTTATTTTTTGATTAAAGGTTATTTAGAGTGCCTTCAGGCAGAACTGAAATCACACTTGCGCGTTGTACTTTTACTTCTACGCCACGGTTCAGTTCAACAACTGCAAAATCACCTTCGATTTTTGTGATTTTACCCATTAAACCGCCCGCAAAAACAACTTCACTACCAACACCTAGGCTTTCAATTAGTGCACGATGTTCTTTTGCACGTTTTGATTGAGGGCGCCAGATCAAGAAGTAGAAGATTGCGACAAATACCGCAATCATCAACAGGTTTGCCATCATGCTTGGTTGCTGTGCAGCTTCACCTGCCGCGTGAGCAGTAGAAATAAAAAGGCTCATTTCATTTTCCTAAACTAAAAAAACTGGTTATCAATACTTTGATAAATAAATTGGACTTGTTCAGCAATTTACCTTGTCTTTTTCTTCAGCGCAAATACTGAAAGAATTAATCTTGAGGACAAGGTGGTACTTCCATGCCGCGACGACGATAAAAGTCTTCAACAAACTCATCAAAAGTGCCATGATCGAGAGCATCACGCATCGCTTCAGTCAGACGCAGGTAATAACGTAAGTTATGAATAGTACCGAGCATTGAACCGAGCATTTCGCCGCATTTCTCAAGATGGAAGAGATAAGATTTGGTGAAGTTTGTACATGTATAACAGTCGCAATGTGGGTCAAGCGGACTTTGATCATGACGATATTTGGCATTGCGAATACGCACTAAACCATCAGTCACAAAATAATGACCATTACGTGCATTTCGTGTTGGCATCACACAGTCAAACATATCGACACCGCGACGAACTGCTTCTACGATATCTTCTGGTTTACCGACACCCATCAAGTAACGTGGTTTATCTGCAGGCATTTTCTCTGGAAGATAATCCAATACTTTGATCATTTCTTCTTTTGGTTCGCCAACAGACAAGCCGCCAATGGCATAACCATCAAAATCAATTTCTTTCAGACCATTTAAAGATTCATCACGTAAATCTTCATACATGCCGCCTTGGATAATACCAAATAGTGCATTACGGTTTTTCAGCACGTCATGATGTTGAGTCTTACAACGTTTCGCCCAACGTAATGAAAGCTGCAATGATTTTTGCGCTTCTTCATGTGTCGCAGGATAAGGCGTACATTCATCAAAAATCATCACGATGTCTGAATTCAGCGTGTGCTGAATATCCATCGAAATTTCAGGAGATAAAAAGACTTTAGAGCCATCAATCGGAGAGCGGAAAGTCACGCCCTCTTCTTTAATTTTGCGCATAGCGCCAAGGCTGAAGACTTGGAAACCACCTGAATCTGTCAAAATCGGGTTATTCCATTTCATGAATTGGTGTAAGCCACCATGTTCACGAATAACATCTAGGCCTGGACGTAGATATAAATGGAAGGTATTGCCCAAAATAACTTGGGATTTAATTTCTTTAATGTCACGTGGGAGCATGCCTTTTACAGTACCGTAAGTACCGACAGGCATGAACATAGGTGTTTCAACAACACCATGTTCAAGGGTTAAACGGCCGCGACGAGCACGGCCCGATTGCGCCAATTTTTCAAACTTCATACAAGGTCCAGATCAAGGCGAAAAAACAGTTCGCTGATGGTAAGAGTGCTAAAAGTGCTCTATTTTCCTTGATTCTGCGGTTAAACGCTAGCTTTGTCGGGTGTTAAGTCTGTAAATTTATAGATTGCATCTTGTGACAAGGTTTCATCTGAACTCTTGGCATTAAAATAGAACTGGTTAATTCGCTGCAAAATTTCTTCTTTTTCCATCGCAAATGTGCCTTTCGGGTCCGATGTCATGGCTACGATACTGTCAATGAGCTTTTGAATATAGGGATTCGTGGTTGCATAACTTTTTTCTAAGCTTAAGAGATAGATTTCATTGGCAACATGTAAATAGTTATAAGGTTGTATTTCAACGATTTGAGCTAAATCAATCAGCAGGTCTTTATCATACTGAGACAGCTTCATACGCTTGTGTAAGCTGTCGAGCTTGAGGGGTTGTTTGGATTTGAGAAAATCGTCAAGTTGTGTACTTGGAGGATTTAAAACCTGAGCTGAATAAATTTCTATTTCGGGCTGTGTCTGGACCGTGATAAAAAACAGAATATTGTCCAGTTCTATGCCGTAGGACTGAACCAAGTCGAATTTTGTTTGTTGTATAGCATTGAGCAAGATTGAAAGATGGTTAGCCGATTCAGACTTTATCGTACTTTTTATAGAAGATGGATCAAGGTTTAAATGGCCCACTTCATTTACAGATGTCAGTTTAAACTGCGCCAAGTCTTGACTTAAAGCCGGTAGGCTACGATAGCGCCATTTCGACACATTCCATCGATCATGCACTGCAAGATATTGAGCAGAATCTTCATCTTCGGCAAAAATACTACGCTGCGTAGAGACTGCGATATAGTCCATGGACAAATAGGGATTGAACACCAACGTACATGCGTAAATATGGTCGTCTTGGTGCTGCTCATAGAGTTTGAAAAACGCCTGAATCAGCACATTTTTCAGTGCATTAATTTGATTTTGCATATTTTATTTTTCTTTCTAGTTTTGGAGGTGCTTGATCACCTCATCATTATTTTTTTACTTTTGTGCATTAAAGCCCGAACTTAAAAGTTCGGACGATAATCAAAATTTTGGCTGGCAGCTTGATCGCGGAAAGGGCGAACCGCTTTTTTACTCAGCAATAGCGTATTAATAATATTGTTAGGAAACACTTGAATGTGGTTGTTGAACAACTCGACGTTGCGGTTAAAAATAGTAATCGCCGCACCGACATTTTCGTTTTGTTCTTCAATTTCATTCATCATTTTCAGATAAATATCATTGGCTTTGAGCTCAGGATAGTTTTCAACCACAACATTCAGACTGCGCATCAGATCTTGATTTAAGGCTTCGATACGCTGTAATTGGCTGACATCGGTACTGTTTACGTTCAAATTCATAATATTTTGACGGAGTTCAGTGACTTTTGCCAAAGTCCCTTGTTCAAAATTGGAATATTGCTCCACCAAAGGCTGTAATCCATCTAAAATTTTGATTTTTTGACGTTCATAACTGGCTACATCTGACCATGCACGAATGGTTGCATTGTGATGTCGGACAATGTTGTTGCGAATCATGATTGCACCAATCACCAATGCAATGATGATTAAAACAAAGATCAAAAGCCCCATAAAATTTTATCCTCAAGATAAAAGGTCGTAATTTAAAACATTATTGTATGAAATCTATTTTAAAAACTGCGTTAAATCGTTTTTCAAATTTTCTAAAGCATTTAATTTAAAGGTTCTGAGATGTCCACGCAATGCCGAAACATCCTGAATTCGTTTTGCTTTACTACTGACTTTAAATAAATCTGTAGAGCCAAGATAGCACATTACTCGGTGGCTCGGATGAAATAGCAGATCACCTTCACGGTTTTGAAAAAAATCCGCTAGTCGGAGGACAAAGCCCGGGCTGAGCAATTTAGCGATTTCCATTTGGTTCTCGCCATAAAACTTTAATTTTTGATTGGTTTGAATGTCGCTGCTGTGCCAAGGAAAACTATAGGGATAGCCAAAGTTTTTGCCTGTTGCAGATACGGCTAGTCCATGGATGCCAATATCAAAAACAAATACGCCCCACAGGTCTTTATGAATTTCTTTCACCGTGACTTCATCACCGTCTTTGTCACGTACTTTCAGTTCATTCACATAGTGATAATGAAAGACCATGACTTGATGCTGTTGCTGATTTTCATCTTCCCAAACGGTGCTCGCGAAGGTCTGAATATCATTCGAAAGGCTGCCTTGCTTAAACACGGGGAACATACGTTTAAGATTGCCAATAAATTGCAGATTATTCAGTGGCATCGAAATGTATTGAGGCTGTCGGTTAAAAGCCAATTGGTATTTTCTGGCAATGCATTCGGTTTCTAAAAACGCAATAACTTCTTCGAGCGGATCATCTTTTTCATAGCTGATATAGGCCCAGAACACCATGGCCAACCCCGCAGCAAAGCAGAGCTGTGCCCAGCCATGATCGGGCTGAATCACAATAAACAGCATGAATCCGATACCCAGTGCGGCTAAAGCTAGGGGGAGTAAATTTTCAAATTTGAGTGTAATGGGAGCATTCCATGGATGCAGTCCATCGAGGAGCTCTTGGTGTGTTTTGGCGTTTCGGCCTATATCCCAAAGCCGAGCGATATTCTGAAAAACCACAGCATTCTTTTTTCGACGAATATGGATGGAGTGCTTTACAGAATCTATCGGCATAGGGATGATTTCGGCGTAATTTTATTTGTGGTTAATATTATCAATTAACATTGCATCACCATAACTAAAGAAGCGATATTGGCTTTTGACGGCATGGTGATAGGCATTCAAAATATTGTCTCGACTGGACAACGCTGACACTAACATGAGCAGGGTAGACTCAGGTAAATGGAAGTTGGTAATTAAACGATCGACTACTTTGAACTCATAACCTGGGTAGATAAAGATTTGTGTATCACCAGTCCAACCCTTGAGTTCGCCGCCATTGGCTTGAGCAGCACTTTCAGTCGCACGAGTCGCGGTGGTGCCAACAGCAATGACTTTATTGCCACGTGCTTTTGTTTCACGGATTAAAGCCATAGATTCTTCTGATACGTCACACCACTCACTGTGCATGATGTGATTTTCAATGTCATTGGTGCGCACGGGTAAAAATGTACCTGCACCCACATGCAAGGTAACAAAGGTTTTATTTACGCCTTTGTCCGCCAATTTTTTGAGTAGCGCTTCATCAAAATGTAAGCTTGCTGTTGGTGCTGCAACTGAAGCCAATTTGGTCGGATCGTTAAAAACAGT
This sequence comes from Acinetobacter sp. YH12076, assembly GCF_013419525.1. Taxonomy (NCBI): domain Bacteria; kingdom Pseudomonadati; phylum Pseudomonadota; class Gammaproteobacteria; order Moraxellales; family Moraxellaceae; genus Acinetobacter; species Acinetobacter sp. YH12076. The sequence continues at coordinate 49,559 of NZ_VOZY01000013.1, forward strand.
TTGGTAACGTTCAGTATCAATCGCTTCTGCTTCACGGTTAAAGTAAGGCGGAATCGGTAATGCGCCGTATAAATCTAAAACTTGTAAAATAGGCTGTGAAAATTCCACAACAAATAAGTTTTCATGACGGCCTTGAACGGTCACTTTAACTTCGTCTGGACCAATAAATAATTCTGCCCCTTCTTTAGGCGTATTACTGGCTTTAATGTGGCAATGTGCGGTTTTTGGGTCAAGAATACGTTCAACCAAGACTTCAACTGCACCACCAGTTGCACGTTTGCCTTTCAAGCGGGCTTTCATCACTTTGGTATCGTTCAGTACCAACAAGTCACCTTCATTGAGCAAGTCTAGAATGTCAGTGAAATGATGGTCGTGATATTCGCCATTGAGGTCGAGATGGAGTAGGCGTGATGCACTACGTGTTTCAAGCGGATAGCGGGCAATGAGTTCGTCAGGGAGATTGAAGTTAAAGTCAGAAAGTTGCATGTTAAGAAATCTGAAAAGGGGATAATGAAATTTGGCTTAGTATAAGCTTTTTTGGGTTTTAACGCTGAAATTGATGGATTATCCATCTATAAATTCTTATACGGTTTATTTTTAATCAAATGAGAACATCATGCGTTGACAAGTTTTTGAAACAGTTTATTATACGTTTCAACACCTTCCCGAGGTGGTGAAATTGGTAGACGCGGTGGATTCAAAATCCACTATCAGAGATGATGTGTCGGTTCGAGTCCGACCCTCGGGACCAAAATTCTAAAAGACCCCAAGCTTATTAAGACTTGGGGTTTTTTATGTCTAAAAGTAATGAATTATATAAAATTCCTAGAAAATTTCCAATGATTTCACTAGCCACGTTTCAGGTGGTCACTTCGTAAAATGAGTACCTGAATTTTGTTTGGGTACTCATGGTGGAATCAGATGCTAAGCTTAAATTATTAGATCAATACAATAATCAAATGTGATTGATCGGGTGTCTTATAGGGCTTGTAGTATTTAAAAGATTTATTAACTATCTAAAGCTACTTTGATGACATCTGCGATTGTCTCAGTGTTGACACCTCTTTTTCGAGCATTCTCAGAGTGGAACCAAGTTGCTAAGTCTTTATTGCCTTTAGATGCATTGCAGCCAACACAGCACAATGCAATATTGGTTAAGGTTGTAATTCTTATATCGTTGATAATGTGTTCCCAAGACTTCTTGTTGGCTCTTTCAGTGCCAAACTTTTTGCCGCAATATACACAGCACAGGTCTCGCTCCGAGACCGCATCCTCTATGTGCTTTGGTATTCCCCATGAATTTGCCATTTTAGGTTTTCCTTATTTTAGGGCTGTAGTTGAATGAAAAATCCTAACCTTTGATAAATCACATTCATAAAATTTAGATCTAAGCATTAAATGAAAGAGTTGTCATAACACTATATAAATGAGGGTATAAAAAAACCAGCGCTTTCGCGCTGGTTTTTTACATCCCTAACTTGCATTAGTTCAGCATCAACTTATTGAGCAGCCTCAAGAGCAGCATTTAAAGTTGCGCTTGGACGCATTACAGCATTTACTTTTGCTGTATCTACAGCGTAGTAACCACCGATGTCCGCGGCTTTACCTTGAACTTCAGCAAGTTCTGCAACGATTTTTTCTTCGTTTTCAGCAAGTGCTTGAGCAAGAGGAGCGAATTTCGCTTTAAGCTCTGCATCTTCGTCTTGCGCAGCAAGTTCTTCAGCCCAGTATTTAGCAAGGTAGAAGTGGCTGCCACGGTTGTCAAGTTCGCCAGTACGACGTGATGGAGACTTGTCATTGTCAAGCAATTTACCAGTCGCAGCATCAAGTGTATTTGCAAGAAGTTTAGCTTTCGCGTTGTCTTCTTTGATGCCCATTTCTTCAAGAGAAACAGCAAGTGCCAAGAACTCACCTAAAGAATCCCAACGTAAGTGGTTTTCTTCAACAAGCTGTTGTACGTGTTTAGGAGCAGAACCACCGGCACCAGTTTCGTACATGCCGCCACCTGCCATTAAAGGCACGATAGAAAGCATTTTCGCAGAAGTACCCAATTCCATAATCGGGAATAAGTCTGTTAGGTAGTCACGTAGGATGTTACCAGTTACAGAAATTGTATCTAGGCCACGAGCAACACGTTCAAGTGTATAACGCATAGCACGTACTTGAGACATGATTTGAATGTCTAAACCAGTAGTGTCGTGGTCTTTCAAGTAAGTTTGAACTTTCTTGATCAATTCGTTTTCGTGTGGACGGTATGGGTCAAGCCAGAAGATCGCAGGCATGCCAGAGTTACGTGCACGAGTTACTGCAAGTTTCACCCAGTCGCGGATCGGAGCGTCTTTCACCTGACACATACGCCAGATGTCGCCTTCTTCCACGTTTTGAGACATCAACACTTCACCTGTTTCAAGGTCAGTGATGTTTGCAATACCTGCTTCAGGAATTTCGAAAGTCTTGTCGTGTGAACCGTATTCTTCAGCTTTTTGCGCCATCAGACCAACGTTAGGAACTGTACCCATAGTGCGTGGGTCAAAGTTACCATTCCATTTACAGAAATTGATCATTTCTTGGTAGATACGCGCGAAAGTAGATTCAGGCATTACAGCTTTACAGTCGTACTGTTTGCCGTCAGCACCCCACATTTTACCGCCACCACGGATCATTGCCGGCATAGAAGCATCTACAATGACGTCATTAGGTGAGTGGAAGTTAGTGATACCTTTTGCAGAATCAACCATTGCAAGTGCGGGACGGTGTTCTTGGCAAGCGTGTAAGTCAGCAATGATTTCTTCACGAAGAGAAGTCGGAAGAGTTTCAATTTTTTCGTAAAGACCAGACATACCGTTGTTGATGTTAATACCTAACTCATCAAACAATTTGCCATGTTTTTCGAATGCATCTTTGTAGTAAATCTTCACACAGTGACCGAAAACGATTGGGTGAGACACCTTCATCATGGTCGCTTTTACGTGTAGAGAGAACAAAATGCCTGCTTCTTTACAATCATCTAATTCTTTTTCATAGAAGTCGCAAAGTGCTTTTTTGCTCATGAACATTGAGTCGATGATTTCGCCTTCTTGAAGCGCAACTTTTGGCTTAAGAACAACAGTTTCACCAGACTTCGTGATCAATTCCATTTTTACATTGCGAGCGCGGTCTAAAGTCATAGACTTTTCGCCGTGGTAGAAGTCACCTTCGTCCATGTGAGAAACGTGAGTTTGTGACCACTGTTTCCATTCGCTCATAGAGTGCGGATGTTTCTTCGCGTAATTTTTTACTGCAGTAGGCGCACGACGGTCAGAGTTACCTTCACGAAGTACAGGATTTACAGCAGAACCTAGGCATTTGCTATAACGTGCCTTGATTTCTTTTTCTTCCTCAGTCGCTGGGTTTTCTGGGTAGTTCGGAATTGCAAAACCTTTAGACTGTAATTCTTTAATGCAAGCAGTTAATTGGCCAACTGAAGCACTGATGTTCGGAAGTTTGATAATGTTTGTGCTTGGATCTTGGGTTAATTGTCCAAGCTCTGCCAAGTTATTTGGCACCTTTTGTTCTTCGCTTAGATAGTCTGAAAATTCAGCGAGTACACGTGCTGCAACTGAGATATCGCGTTTAACGATTTCAACGCCAGCAGGTTTAGTAAAGGTTTCAATGATCGGCAGCAGAGAGTAAGTCGCCAATAATGGCGCCTCGTCGGTCAGTGTGTAGATGATAGTTGACTTTCCACCAGCCATATATAGCCCCTTGCTTTAGATTGTGTCTTTGAGGTTCGAGCTTGTGGCTCGCCTCTATGAACCGATTTGCTTAAATAAAACTATGAAAGTATCGGGGTTCATTGCTTTTCAGTCAACGCAAGATCCTGTGATGTGGTCATTTCGTAGAAAAATGATACAAAAGAAGTGCAGTTTGACGCCCAATTTTAGCGCAAAACCGAAAAGGGAAATATTGAAAGCTTGTTATTCATAGCTTAAAGCTATTGAACTATTAAATTTATATCATTTTTTTGGGGCTGATCTGTTCTTTATGGCTCGTTCAAGTTTTAGTTGTAAAGCAAAGCGTTTGATAGGTCAAACCGAATGCCTTAACTTTTAGATGTAGATTTGGTGCGGAAGTTCAAAAATCAGTCAGGGTTGGGGACTTTATTAAAGAACGACGTGAGTTTGATGCTCCGTTTGACTTTGAGCGGTCGCGGAATGTTTATGCGATAACTTATATATCTGATGAATAAGGCATGGCACTTTTTCAGCTTCAGTCATTTGGGTGAATGAGTTCATGTGCATTAGAAGCATGAAACGAATCTTTAGCTCAGTTTAATAAAGTAAAAGCGAGCAAGTATGGTTTAATGCTCAAATGACACACACAACTGATAAAAACTAATAAATTAGTCTAATAGAAAAGATTAATAATAGATTCATTTAGTGTAGCTGACTGAAACGAGCATCCTGATGAGTAATCTGGTCATAGAATAGTCATAAAACTCACTATTTTTTGTGATGTATTTAAAGAAAATTAAACCCAGTTTTTTAGGTCTTATGTAAATGAATATTTCTTTTGGTCATGTTTTTAGTTTGAATAAAATGCGAAAAGTGCGATTTAAAATAAACAGTCAATAAAATTTAAATTAATTTAAGTTTCTAATTTTATTGTTTTAAATTTTGTTTTACCTTTAATGTTATGTTCTTTATAGATATTTTTATTTTCTAATTGGATGAAAGTTCGATTAAATAGCGTATTCGTAAATGATGTTTGTCTTTTTGTTGGGTTTTGTTATTGAGTGTTTGGGCTATTTTTGCTATTAATCTTGAACATAACAGTTGGTTTTTATCTTTAAGATAAACCCTGAGGAGAGCAACGGGATGGCTTTACGTTTACTGGATATTGGTACACAAACCGAATTATTAACTGCCTGTCGTTTGTCTTTATTGATGGGGGTTTATACGGACGACAACCGCATTGCAGAATTTTTAAAGTTCGCGCGTGGTATTGTGCAAGTCGATAATGCTGTCCTCGCATTTAAAAATGAACCTTATATATGGTATGCGTCAGAGCACATATTTAAGGCATTTATGGCCGAAGCTGATGATGATCGTCTCGATCAGTTTTTTGCTGAACATTCTCGTATAGACCGAGACGCTGAAAATTACCAAGCTTATTCCGACTATATGCAAGAACTTGGATTAGGGCATCAGCGTTTAGTCGCTTTCGATTTAAAATATGACCAAGAATCTATTGGTAAAGTTATTTTATTTGATGATCAAGTCACTGCATTTGAAGCCAAGCAATTAAAGATCGTTGAAGAATTTGTACAAAGTCTAGTCAATATTGTTCAGCTTCGCGTTGAAAATGCTGAATTAAAAGAAGCCTATGAACAGCAGTCGGCACTGAATTTTAGTAAGACTAAATTTTTCCAAATTATTGCGCATGATTTAAGAGCACCTTTTCATGGTCTACTTGGATTTTCTGAAGTTTTGGCACAGGAGCGTCATACCTTAGATGATTCAAGCGTTCAAAATATTGCAGACTATTTATATGACACCACACAGTCGACGTATAACCTTTTAGAAAGCTTATTAAACTGGGCCATGGCAGAAGGTGGTCGCTTTGTTTATCACCCGATTAATTTTGATTTACATCAGTCTGCAAAAATCGTAAGTGATGTCTTAAATAGCTTGGCTGTGAAGAAAAATATTCGACTGATCAATGCCGTGCCTGAAGGCATTAAAGTCAATGCAGATATCAATATGATCACATCAGTGATGCAAAACTTGGTGTCAAACGCATTGAAATTTACCCATACCGATGGTAGAGGTGTGGTGACTATTTCAGCCGATCGAGATGGAGAACGGGTTGTATTCACTATTCAAGATACTGGATTGGGGATGACCCAAGCTCAGATTGATGATTTATTTCAGCAAAAACTGACGGTTAGTATTAAAGGTACGGCAGGAGAACGTGGTACGGGGTTGGGTTTAGTCCTTTGTAAACGTTTTGTGGACTTAAATCAGGGTGAAATTGTGGTGAATTCGAAAGAAGGTGAAGGCACACAATTTAAAGTCTGGTTGCCACAGGCGACGAGCCTGCATCAAACCCTAAGTACCGAGAGCAGCAGTGCATAGAAAGATGCGACCTTAAGTGAACTTTAATGCGCATCTATTGGTATAAAAGCCTAAAAATACTTTTCCCTAAGCGTTATCAACTGTTATAACTAGAAAAAAATCACGCTAGGGTTTGTGAAATGAATGCGGAGCAATTGCAGAAAACATTACGTGCCAGTCAATATGCTGAACAGGTGCTCGGAATCCATCAGGCCAGTTTAGAACAAGACTATGCAATTGATCAGTTTCAAACCTCGCTCAGTACAGCACAAATTCAACATTTTGTCGCAAGCAGCCTTGCCGATATCCAAGATGAAAATAGTTGGATGCGTGCAATTCGTGTGCTGCGCGCACGTCTCATGTTTCGTTGGATTTGGCAAGATGCCAATCAACTCACCGATGTCGTCACCTTAACTCGAGAGCTTTCAGACTTTGCCGATGCGTCCATCTGTGCGGCAAAAGATTTTGCGCTGAATTCGTTGATTGCGAAATATGGTGAACCGCTAGGCTATAAGGGGAAATTTCAAGACCTAATTGTGGTTGCCATGGGAAAACTTGGTGCACAGGAACTTAATCTTTCAAGTGATATTGATCTTATTTTTGCCTTTGATGAACAGGGCGAAACCAATGGTCGAAAATGTATCGATGTACAGCAGTTCTGTATTTTGTGGGGACAAAAATTAATTTACCTGCTTGACCATATTACCGCAGATGGTTTTGTCTTCCGTGTAGATATGCGCCTTCGCCCATGGGGTGATGGTTCTGCCTTAGCAATCAGTCATGCGGCATTAGAAAAATATTTAAGCCAGCATGGACGCGAATGGGAACGCTATGCCTGGATTAAGGCACGTATCGTCACGGGCGGTAAAGAAGGCGCCGAGTTACTAGAAATGACCCGACCATTCGTCTTCCGCAAATATGTCGATTACACTGCTTTCGAAGCTATGCGTGACATGAAAGCCATGATCGAACGTGAAGTGCTACGTCGTAATATTGAAGATGACATTAAACTCGGTGCAGGCGGAATTCGTGAAGTAGAGTTTATTGTTCAAGTCTTTCAGCTCATCTATGGCGGTTCAAAACTCGAGTTGCAAGACCGTCAATGTTTAGTGAGTCTGCATCATTTAGGTGAAGTTGGATTATTAGAAAATACCGCGGTTGCTGATTTAGAAGATGCGTATTTATTTTTACGTCGTATTGAACATGCGATACAAGCGCTCAATGATCAGCAAACCCAATCGTTGCCCCATGAGCCTGAACCACGCCAACGTATTTTAGATACTTTAGGTTTTGCATCTTGGGATGACTTTTTGAATGTGCTCAATCAGAAACGTGCCAAAGTCATTTACCAGTTTGAACATCTTATTAAAGAAAAAGAACCCGATCCGTTATTGGAAAGTTTTAGTCATTTAGAAGCCCAGTTGAACGATGTTCTAGATGATGATGCCAAAAATTTAATTCACGAATTTTGGTATGGACATGCGCTGAAAAAATTACCTGCCAAAGCTGTACAGCGCTTAAAAACCTTTTGGCCACATCTCATTGAGGCGATATTACAGTCAGATAAACCTCAGGTGGCCTTACTACGTCTCATGCCTTTGGTGGAGTCGGTGCTGCGCCGTACGGTCTATTTGGTGATGCTGATTGAGAGCAAAGGGGCATTACAACGATTAGTGAAAATGGCAACAGTGAGTCCGTGGATCTGCGAAGAATTGACGCATTATCCCGTGCTGTTGGATGAGTTTTTATCGATGGATTTTGAGCTGCCAAAGCGTAAAGATTTAGAAGACTCTCTACGTCAACAACTGCTTCGAATTGAAATTGATCAAGTTGAAGATCAGATGCGTGTTCTTCGATTATTTAAAAAATCCAATGTCTTAGCAGTAGCTGCTAGTGATGTTTTGGCTGAAAGCCCATTGATGAAAGTATCGGATGCATTGACCGATATTGCTGAAGTGTCTGTGAATGCAACCTTGCATTTGGCATATCAAATTGTTGCCAAAAAACATGGCTATCCAATTGATGCAGAAGGGCAGCGTTGTTCGATTGATCACACGGCTTTCGCGGTAATTGGCTATGGCAAGGTGGGTGGCATTGAGCTGGGTTATGGTTCGGACTTGGATTTGGTGTTTATTCACTATATGGACGAACAAGCCGATACCGATGGACAGAAACCAATTAGTGGCTTTGAATTTGCCATGCGGGTTGCACAAAAATTTATGTCCTTAATGACCACGCAAACCCTAGATGGTCGAGTGTATGAGGTGGATACACGTTTACGACCTTCGGGAGAGGCGGGTTTATTGGTGACCAGCTTAAAAGCCTTTGAGCAATATCAACATAAAAATGCTTGGGTCTGGGAGCATCAAGCTTTAGTACGTGCCAGAACCATTGCAGGCGAGCACAGTTTACGGATTGAAATTGAAAACTTGCGCTGCAATATTTTGACGCAGCCACGAGATGAGAACAATGTTCGTGCAGAAGTGCTCAAAATGCGCCAAAAAATGAAAGACCATCTAGGTTCTTCTAAAGAGCAGCAAAAAGATGGAATTTTTCATTTAAAACAAGATGCAGGTGGTATCGTTGACATCGAATTTATGGCACAGTATGCAGTATTAGCATGGAGTGGGTCGAATCCCGATCTCGCCCATTACTCTGACAACGTACGAATCCTTGAGGATGCCGCAAGAACGGATTGCTTATCCAGCGCCGATGCGACAGCATTGATTCAAGCTTATCTCCGTGAACGAGCCGAGAGCCACCGTTTAGCACTTGCGAATCAATCCATGCAAGTTTCAGCTGACGATTGGCACGATACCCGAGTGGTCGTTTGCAAGCTATGGCAAAGATTAATTGATCCAACTGCAACGTTTGCATTGGATAAAAATGACTGTGTATAAAAATTTGGAGTGTGTGCCATGAACTTGGCTGATCGTGATGGTTTTATTTGGCAAGATGGACAATTGGTTGACTGGCGTGAGGCGAAAACTCACGTATTAACACATACATTGCATTACAGCATGGGTGTGTTTGAAGGCGTCCGTGCTTATGAAACTCCGAATGGAACGGCTATTTTCCGTTTAAAAGAACACACTAAGCGTTTATTAAATTCTGCAAAAATTTATCAAATGAAAGTCCCATTTGATCATGCAGCATTAGAACAAGCTCAAATTGATGTGGTTCGTGAAAACAAATTGGCTTCTTGCTACCTACGTCCAATTATTTTTATTGGTTCAGAAAAATTAGGTATTGCAGCAACTGACAATACAATTCATGCCGTTGTTGCTGCATGGAGCTGGGGTGCTTACCTTGGTGATGAAGCGATGGCGAAGGGTATCCGTGTTAAAACGTCTTCATTTACGCACCATCATCCAAACGTGACCATGTGTAAAGCAAAAGCATCTGGTAACTATACTTTGTCAATTCTTGCACACCAAGAAGTGGCACATGCTGGCTATGACGAAGCAATGTTACTCGACCCACAAGGTTATGTATGTCAAGGTTCAGGCGAAAACGTATTCTTAGTTCGTGATGGCGTGATTCATACTCCTGACATCGCGGGTGGTGCACTTGATGGTATTACCCGTCAAACCATTATTACGATTGCGAAAGACCTTGGTTTTGAAGTGGTTGAACGTCGTATTACACGTGACGAATTCTACATTGCAGATGAAGCATTCTTCACAGGTACTGCTGCTGAAGTGACGCCAATCCGTGAATATGATGACCGTCAAATTGGTGAAGGTTGTCGTGGTCCAATCACTGAGCAAATCCAAACTGCATTCTTTAATGCGGTTCAGGGTAAAGACCCTAAATATGCGCACTGGTTAACTTACGTAAAATAAGCTGATCGGTTAAGATGAAAAGGCGAAACTAAGTTTCGCCTTTTTTATTGGCTTGAAGATATTGAATTTTTTGGAACGAGACTATGCATATTGTTTATGTCAGTGATGGTAAAGCAGGACATCGCTCACAGGCTCTAGGTTTATTTAAGGCCATGCAGCGCCAATCTCAGGAAGCAGTCACATTTCAAGAAATTTCAATTGATGATTTGCCTATAGCGACACTTATTTCTGCACTGTTTAGCCATCAAGTTCATGCCGTAGAACACGTGCCAACCTATATTTTTGGCGTCGGCAGCCATACGCATTTTCGAGTATGGCTGTTAGGCAAAGTGTATAACAAAGCCAAAACCATTATTTTAATGAAGCCAAGCTTGCCGTTTGCATGCTTTGATTATGCTGTGATTCCACAGCACGATGGTATTCAGGCATCAAATAAAGTACTGACCACACAGGGTGCGTTAAATCCTATTGTGAATGAGGAGCGACATCAGCATGGTCGAATCCTGATCGCTTTGGGTGGCTCTTCGAAACGCCATCAGTGGAATGCGGCTAAAGTACTCCAAGCGATTGAACAAATAGTCGAGCAGAATCCAAATTCACAAATCATTTTGACCACTTCACGGCGCACACCACAAGCGTTTTTAGCAGAATTAAAACAGTTAAAGAATATTGAAAAAGTACAGATTTTCCCAGTTGAAGTCACTCCGCAAGGTTGGATTTTCGAAGAAATGCAAAAAGCTGAAGCGGTTTGGGTAACTGAAGATAGTGTTTCAATGATTTACGAGGCACTCACCGCGGGTTGTAAAGTCGGGGTGATTGAAGTGGATCGCTTGAAGGAAGACCGGATTACCAAGTCTGTAGATGAAATTTTAAGACAAGGTTTGGTGTCATTACAGACGACTTTAACTGACTTGAATCTCGCTAGCGAATTTAAAGAAACTGACCGTATCGCCAAAAAGATTGTACTCGGTCCCTAAAGTATAGATAATACCCGACGAAAAATTTCTACCAACATTTCAGTCTAACTAAACAATGTTTGAATAATATTAAAGGGTTGTCAGGTCATGCTAAAAACCTATTTGTTTCCGCTTTTGCTTTCGATTGGGTTTTGTATTGGCTTAGGTTTTTGGGACTATTTATCTGAAATCAAAGATGCTCCTTTATTCTTTGTTTTGGTTCTTTCGAGTACGTTTTTTTTCATTGCTGTAAAACAATTACATAGTCGTATTTTTAAGTACATTTTCCTTGCGCTGTTTTTTGTCATTAGCCTGTATATTGCAAGTGGGACGGGGTTCTTACAAGGGCATATGTCTTTGGGAATCGTGGCATCGATGTTTCAAAGTAATACCAATGAAGCCTTTGAATTTTTATCTGTAGTTAATCCTAAATATATTGTTTTTGCCTTAATTATTTTTTTAAGTCTCTGTTTTTATATTTTATTTTTTAATCAAGCTAACCAGGGAAATTATCGCAAGCTGATTTTGGCACTTATCTTTATTGCTAACTGCGTCAGTGTGTTTGGTGTTCAAACTGCACTGGCGACGGTTAAATATAAACAAGAAGAGGCCAAGCTCCTTGAAGATAATGTGCAAGATGTCGATTGGCAAATTCAGCAGGTGAATGCTAGCTATGATAATCAAGTGATTATCATTGGTGAGAGTGTTCAGCGAGACCATTTATCACTCTACGGTTCGAAAGACGATACCACACCTTTTTTAAATCAGATGCCGCTGGATGTTGTAGATCATTACATCGCAACTGCACCGAATACGGTAACTAGTCTGACTCGTACGCTGACTTTGGTTGATCAAAATCGTGAACCGCAGATTGCAAAAAATGTTGTAACGCTAGCAAAACAAGCGGGTTATAACACCATGTGGATTTCAAATCAGGGATTTATGGGGAAAAATGATACGGCGATTTCTAAAATTGCGATTCATGCCGATCATCAGTTCTTCCTGAAAAGTGGTAACTATATGTCGAGTAATATTGATGACGACAAAATGGTCGAAATATTACAGGCCCAGTTAAAAAAATATGCCAATCAAAAAAATGTAATTTTTATTCATATGATGGGTTCACATCCGGATGCGTGTGAACGTCTGTTTAAGGCACCACGTATGTATGCGAATAAACCTGAAACGATTAATTGTTATTTATCTTCTATCAATAAGTTGGATCACTTTATAGAACAGATATATACTTCATTGAAGGCTGATCAGCGTAGTTTCAGTGTGACGTATTTTTCAGATCATGGTATGACCGTGGATGAAGATTCATATCATGTAGATAATGATTTTAAAGATAATTATCAGGTTCCATTTTTTGTATTACGTAGCGATGCACAGGCAAAAAACCACTATAACAAGACTGTGAGTGCCTATGATTATATGCATATTTATGCAGATTTATTGGGGGTGAAAACACCATTATTAGATCCTAAAAAATCGTTGGCGAATATCGAAGATAATCAAAATGTCACCGTTTTTGATTGGGATGAGTATGTTTCTTATCAAGATTTAGATGAAAATGAAATGAGATGATTTGGAGTTAAATAAAAAAATAAATAAAATTAAAATCTTACTGTTTAGATCGTAGGAAAATTACACATAAATTTTTATTAAAGTTTGAAAGATTTTTTTGTAAAATAGTCTAGGTTTTTTATTGCTGGTAAGTTTTAGAAATCTGTTGTTCGATGCAGTTAGATCATTACTGAGTTAATTTATGAAAATATTACATATTAATAATTTTGCGTTTAAAAAGTCAGGTGCAGAATTCTACAATACTGATCGAAAAATCTCGGCAGGTTTGGTTTTAAATGGTCATCATGTTTATGATTTCTCTTTTCATGATATGGCGTACTATGGAACAGTATGGAGAACGAAAAAAGTTGGGAAAAAGTGGGCGAATGAAGAAGTTATAAAAATTGTTGAAAACTTTGAGCCAGATTTAATTTTAATTGGACATTCTTCTTTATTGAACTGTGAAACATTAAAAACAATCAAATCGGTTTATCCACAAACTAAAATTGCATTTTGGTATGTGGACTGGATTTGTGTGGAAAAGAAAGCGAATTTTATTAAAGAATGGTCGCCATATTTAGATACTATTTTTGTGACAACAAGTGGTGAACTCCTCAAAACGTTGGGTCATGGAAATACAGTGGCTTATATGCCAAATATGAGTCTAGATACTATCGATAGCCTAAAAAATTTTGAAAAAAATGAATTTGAAAATGAGCTGGTATTCTGCGGTTCATCATCTGATCAAGAGCGAACCAAGTTTATCCGTAGTTTGCAAGCGAAAATTAAACATATTCCGGCGCGTTATTGTGGATTTGACCAAGATCCAAAGGTTTTTGGGGCGGGCTATTTTAAAGTCCTCAGTCAGTCTCGTATGGGATTAAATTATTCACGGGCTAATTCATTAGACTTATATACTTCAGACCGTATCACGCAACTTACAGGTAATGGTCTGTTGACCTTTACACCTCGCATTCCAGGATTTGAAACTTTATTTTCGGATAAAGAAGTGGTCTACTTTAGTCATGTTGATGAATTGGCAGATCAAATCAATTATTTTGCACATCATCCGGCAGAAGCTCAAGAAGTTGCAAAAGCAGGTTGGAGCCGGACACATTCTAGTTATAACTCTAAACGCGTAACAAAGTTTATGTTAGAGACAATTTTTAAGCAGCCTTATACTGAAGACTATGAATGGAAGGCACATGTTTTCAATTGCTGAGTTGGAATCTGCACATTATCTGGGCGAAGGTGCAAATCGTTATTGTGTCGTTTCTCCATCTGACCCCAAGATATGTTTGAAAATAGATTTGCCTAAAGAACGCCGTCAAATTAAAAATTGGCGTCAAAAGCTACAGCGTTTTTTAAGTACTCAGTTTTATCGGTTTAATGAAAATTATATTGAATGGTGTGCTTATCAACGTTTACAAGCTCGCATTGATCAGAAAGAATTAAATAGATTTATTGCAGCGTGTTTAAAACTGGAGGTTATTGAAGATCAACTGATTTTAAGTTGTGAATTAATTCGAGATGAACACGGGGAAATTTCTTTGAGCCTACATCATTATTTAAAGCATAAAATGCCTTTAAATATAGATGGCGTATCTCAATCGATAGATCAATTAACCGATTGGCTGATTCAATATAATATTCCTCTGTTTGACTTAAATTCGGGTAATTTAGTTGTCCAACACCATCATGAAGGCATTCGATTAAAGTGTATTGATGTGAAATCCACATTCAAGAGCAAAGAAATTATTCCATTATCTTACTGGTCTAGAGTATTGATGCATAAGAAAATTCGTCGTCGTGCAGAGCGTCTTAAACAGTTAATACGAAAAACTATGTAGTCGGGGTAACCATGAAAATTGTACAAGTTATGGCAACAAGTGGTGGTATGGGGGGGCTTGAAAAACATACCCTGGATTTATGTCATGGATTAGCACAACATCATGAAGTTCATTTAATTGCAGATCAATCTTATCAGCAAAAGCTCAGTTCGAATATCACATTGCACGCTGTTGATTTTTCAAGAAGCCGATGGAATCCATTTCTTATTTATGAGTTAGTTAAAAAAATAAAACAGCTGCAACCCGATATTTTGCATGTGCAGGCAAGTAAAGCAGCAAGCATTTTAGCCCCTTGGCTGAAGCAATTTTCATGTAAAAAAATTGTGACCGTGCATGGTATGAAGAGCAATTTAAAACCTTTTATGGCCTTTGATCAGATCATTGCTGTAAGTGGAAAAATTAAAGAGGAGTTTCCTGCTTCACAGTCGGTTCAAGTGATTTGGAATGGCGGGAATCAACTCCTTAGCCCAGTCAAAGATATAGTTATAAAGAAAAATAAGCCTATTATTGCTTTAGCGATTGGACGTTTAGAAAAGGTCAAAGGGTTTCATATCCTGATTGAAGCATGGAGAAACATCAATAGCGAACTATGGATAGTGGGGGACGGAACTCAATATCAAGTTTTAAAAACTCAAATTGCTCAGCTTAATTTAAATGACCGCGTGAAATTACTGGGTTTTCGTTCAGACATTCCAAAGCTATTAACGCAAGCAGACTGTTTAGTGATTTCTTCTTTGAAAGAAGGGGGGCCGATTACACTGGCCGAAGCATTATTGAGTCATACACCGGTGTTATCTTCTAATGTGGGAATGGTTGCCGACTTTATTGATGAGCAGTTTATATGTGAACCGGACTCTGTTGAACAGATGGCGAGTTTAATTTCTATCGCGTTAAAACCAAAAGCACAAATGCTTCCTCTATTTGAGAAAGCATTTATAAAAGCAGAACAGAACCTAAAATTTGAGTCAATGTTGGCACAAACTGAAAATCTGTATCGAAACTAAGTTACAAATCTTTAGGCGTTTCACGAATTGCGTCTATCACCATATGCTGGTTAAAAATATTAAAGGTATGACAGCCATTATCATTTGGATGCCATTCACTATCTAATTTTATCCAAAATTTTTCTTCATAGTGCTCTGGGGAAAGTTTGGTAATCTCGTTGAGGTCTAAACTCCCACCATAGCGCTTGAGAGAATCCTGTGATGGACGGACTAACTTATCATTAATTGTGGTCAAGTGACCCCCTGGGCGATATTGCACAATTCCTTTTTTAACAGGGTTTTGGGGATGTGATTTCCAATCGCTGCTCAGTAGATGGTCACTATAAAAAATATGGAGTTCATTGCCATACTTTTTTGAATATTTATTTTTGATTGCAGTAAATAGATACCACATTCCATTTTGATAATAAGGGGTAGTATCCGCAGCGTTTACATCATTTACTAATATGCGATCAAATTCCCATGAAAATGGAAAATTTGTACATTTCCATAACTCGATACTTTTATTGGCTGCACTTTCAGGAATCATATACCACGTATCTTCGTGTTTGAATACACAGGGATAAGAGAGATGATAAGAACATTGAATAATTGGAATAGGTGGACTGTATTGACCATCCTGAAAAACTTCCATGACAGATAAATAACCAACAGGATGCTCAGGTGAAATTTCTTCAATAAAAATATATGTACGTCCATTTTCTTCTACGATAAATGGATCGGCATAAACGTGCCCTTCTGGTGCATGAATTTCATGTAAGGATGGAATTTGCTGTGGTTTAAAAGGCTGGTGTAGTTTGCCAAAGCGGAGATACCATCTAGAGTTAAATTTTAACTCTCTTTTTTTTTGTAGAAATGAAAACCATTTTTTTACAATAAACCGCATATATAACTCTATTTTTAATTAAGATTCTCGAACAATTGAATAATTAAACAGACAAATGATATGATTTAGCTATAAATTTAGCATTTATTTTGAAACAGTTCATGAAAAAATATGTGATTTCTATTGAGAAAGAAAATAGTGAACGACTAGTGGGCTTTTTTCAGCAAAGAATATTTAGAAATTCAAGTTCATTTAATAAAATTGGCGTTGCTGGTAAAAAATTAACAGTTGATGAGTATTTTCATTTGGGGGTATTAGGAAAAACCAGACCTTTAACGCCAGGTGAATTAGGTTGTACACTTTCTCATTTAAAAGCTTATCAAGACTTTTTAGATACAGATGCTAAATTGGCATTTGTATTTGAAGATGATGCAATTTCACTATTAAGTGAGATTGATTTTGATGAGTTTTATTCACATATTAAAAAATTGAGCTTAAAATCTACATTTTTTCTTAGTTTAGGTGGTATTCAGCTCAGTTGTTCTAAAAATGTCTATGGTAGATTTATTGAGCAAAAAATATTTGGGCGCAATATATTGAAGATTCATCCTTTTTTTATTGAAAATATGGCGTCCGCATATGCTTATGTTATAGATAGAGCAATGGCAGAAGTTTTAGTTAAATATCATGAATCGCCGAACCTCTCTGATCAATGGGCAGACTTAATTGTTGAATACCCTCAAGTAAATTTTTATGCATCTTATCTTTTTGAACATCCTCCTATATTAGATGTAGATAAAGATAGTCACTTGCAAAAAGAAAGACAGCAAATACAATTAACAATACGTAAGAAAAAAAGATATATAAATAAATATAAAAAGAAAATTATGAAAATATTCTTAAGTAAGTATAAATAATTGAATACGAATAATTTATTCTGTTTTTATAAAATTATATCCTACTTTATTTCTAAATAAAATTTCATGTAAATATAAAGTAGGTCAAATTTTTAGTTAACAGTTTATAAAATTTCTAAACTATTTAATTTTATAAAAGAGACTTTAGAGTGTTTTAAGAGTCCTTTTCCGCATTACCTTTCAACACCATATAAATCAAACCGACAAAGATTAATAATGCACCTGCAAGGCTGCTGACACAGAATAAAACGATTCGGTTATAGGTGGTTAAGTTGAATAATTCATTGGCTAAAATGTAGCGCATGAACAACCATTGTACGACAGAAAAAACAATCAACACGATTGCACGACGACGGACTTCAGGACGCATAGCCATAGGAGAATCACTTAAAGTGGAAATTGAGGCTATTATGCCACTGTCGATAATCGATCTCAATTCAATAAGATTAATCCAAGCCTGCGGAACACAACTCTAAAGGTTGAGATGTTCTCAGATCACCTTTATTTGCGGTACGTATTGATATTACCAAAGCACACACGAAAGCGTTTGTAAGACCAGATATATTGTTCTGGTGCTTGGTTAATGATGTCTTGCATCGCGATGTTGAGGGTGTCGACAGAGGATTGTAAGTCTTTAGATAAAATCTCGTCTGATAAGGTTTGGCAATGCACATCAAAGTGCCTTAAGTTGGGTTGTCGGATACAACTTAAGCCAATGACATTGCATTGGGTTTTTGCAGCAAGTTTTGAAACCAGTGTAATTGATAAAGTATTTTGCCCAAAAAAATTGGAATAAATACCGCCTGAAGGCTTCGGTAAATGGTCAGGTAAAATGACCGTTAGGCCACCTTGTTTTAAATGCTTAAAAATGGCACGGATCCCTGTTTCATCTGTCGGGACTAAGGTTGCATTAAACTTCTCTCGTGCTTCTAACAGATACCGATTGATCCCTTTATTTTTATTCGGTTTATACATAATCATTGGTTCTGTATATAAGTTGAGCCATGCGTTCAGTAATTCCCAACAGCCAAAATGCGGAACCACAACGATCACACCTTTTTTATTCGCAAGCGCTTCCGTGAGGATATTTTCACCATAAATATTTTTCAGTAAGCTCAAGCTATAACTCGGCGGCATACCCCAACATTTAATAAATTCAATATAGGTCAGGCATTGGCTGCGGATACTTTGGCTGACGAGCTGTCTCTGCGCTGTCGCTGACAAATCTGGGTAGGCCAGTTGAATATTGATGCTAGTGATACGTTTGATCGATGAATTAAATAGATTAAGAATAAACGCGATCATCAAAGCCAAATTTTGTAACAGCCAAAGTGGCAATAACGCGATGATTTTGAATAGAAAGTACATGAATCACAAGGTCTCAAAATTGACAGCATGGGATAAAATAAATTTTGCCAAGAGACCGGACTTATTCAGTGAAAAGTACAAAAAGATCTGAATCTAAAAACAAAATAATCGGAAGTGGAAAATTGAGCTATCCATTGCTCAAAGGATGTAGTGCAACATCATAACGTACTTGAAGCGTTTTGATATTAGCAAAGTAAATCAAATCTTTAATTTATGTTTTGTAGGTTTTCTACCACCTTTTGTAGGTTGACATAAAAAACCCTGCATAGCGCAGGGTTTTTTGAAACTTAAAATCTAAATCTTAAAATGTAAGATTATTTAGATTCTTCAGCTTTTGGTTTTTCACGTAAGCGAATACCTAAGTCACGTAATTGGTTCGCTTCAACTGGCGCAGGCGCTTGAGTTAAAGGACATTCCGCAGTCTTAGTTTTCGGGAATGCAATCACGTCACGGATAGAAGATGCACCAGTCATCAACATCACTAAACGGTCAAGACCGAATGCTAAACCACCGTGAGGAGGCGCACCGAATTTCAAGGCGTTAAGCAAGAAGCTGAATTTCTCTTCTGCTTCTTCTTCAGAAATACCAAGCGCTTCAAAGATCGCTTTTTGCATTTCTAGGTTATAAATACGAAGTGAACCACCACCGATTTCAGTACCGTTCAATACCATATCGTAAGCAACAGACAATGCCGCACCTGGATTGTTCTTCACTTCTTCAACGCTTGATTTTGGCAGCGTGAATGGGTGATGAACAGACGTCCATTTACCGTCATCAGTTTCTTCGAACATTGGGAAGTCAACAACCCAAAGTGGCGCCCACTCGCAAGTTGCAAGTTTCATGTCGTGACCGACTTTAATACGTAAAGCACCCATCGCATCATTTACGATTTTCGCTTTGTCCGCACCAAAGAATACGATGTCGCCATTTTCAGCACCAACGCGTTTCAATAGATCAAGTACGATAGGCTCGATAAATTTAACGATTGGAGATTGAAGACCTTCAATACCTTTTTCAAGCTCGTTGACTTTGATGTAAGCCAAACCTTTCGCGCCATAGATACCCACGAATTTAGTGTATTCGTCAATTTGGCTGCGTGGAAGCGCGCCAGCACCTGGTACGCGAAGCGCAACAATACGGCCTTTAGGATCTTTAGCAGGACCTGCGAATACTTTGAACTCAACGTCTTGCATCATGTCTGCAACGTCAACCAATTTCAAAGGAATACGTAAGTCAGGTTTATCAGATGCATAGTCACGCATTGCATCTGCATACGTCATACGTGGGAACTTGTCGAACTGAACGTTTAGAAGTTCTTTGAACATCTTAACCGTTAAACGTTCCATTAAATCCATGATGTCATCGTCAGTCATGAACGATGTTTCAACGTCGATTTGTGTGAATTCAGGCTGACGGTCAGCACGTAAGTCTTCATCACGGAAACATTTAGCAATTTGGTAGTAACGATCGATACCGCCAACCATTAACAACTGTTTGAACAATTGTGGAGATTGTGGAAGTGCGTAGAAGCTACCGTTAGAAACACGACTTGGTACTAAATAGTCACGCGCACCTTCAGGAGTCGCACGAGTCAAAATCGGTGTTTCCACGTCTAAGAAACCATTTTCTTCGAAGTAGTTACGAATTAGGTTAGTCAATTTAGAACGGAAACGAAGACGATCTAACATTTCTGGACGACGGATATCCAAGAAACGATATTTCAAACGTACTTCTTCAGAAATATTTGTGTTGTCGTCATTCAATGGGAATGGCGGAGTTTCTGAACCAGCAAGCACTTCGATTTCTTTACCAAGAACTTCGATTTGACCGCTAGTCATATTCGCGTTTTCAGTACCTGCGTAACGACGACGTACACGGCCTGTAATTTTTAATACGAATTCTGAACGTGCTTTGTCCGCAGTTGCGAATGCTTCAGGAGTATCTGGGTCAATAACCACTTGAACAAGACCATCACGGTCACGCATGTCAAGGAAGATTACACCACCGTGGTCACGGCGACGGTGAACCCAACCGCATAATGTAACGGTTTGGTCAATTTGAGCTTCGGTTAAAGAACCGCAGTAATGAGTTCGCATCATAGCGTTAGAAATCCAACTATATGGGTTAAGGTCAGCGAATGCGTAAACAGCGCACCGCTTTTATTCGAATAGGGGATTATGCCTCTTTTTGGCTGTTTTGTCACAAGGACTTATTGCTAAAACTGCCAAATTTACAGCAAATTTTCGGTCAATGATGGGCTTAAGCCGATGACGTTGAAAAAATATTGGTGCTCTTGCTTAAG
This sequence comes from Acinetobacter sp. YH12076, assembly GCF_013419525.1. Lineage (NCBI taxonomy): Bacteria > Pseudomonadati > Pseudomonadota > Gammaproteobacteria > Moraxellales > Moraxellaceae > Acinetobacter > Acinetobacter sp. YH12076. The sequence goes on from NZ_VOZY01000013.1 coordinate 70,288, forward strand.
ATCAGAAATATCAGACTACCGAAGCTAAACGTGGCTAAAAATGCACGGAAAAAATAATTAATGGCTTTGCCGACATAGGCATACAAGTCGTGTACAAAGGCATCAGAATAAATACTGTCAGCAAAATAAAAATAACTTGCGATGCCCGCAGCTAAAGACAGGGCCGCTAAACCATATACATAGACTTTGATGGATGTGGGGATGCTTACTGTACTTCGATAGTGAAGATGATGACGATAAATCATCCATACCAAAACGGGGAGTGCCAAGCCAGATAATCCAATTTGCAACACGCGATGTAGGGGATATGAATGACCAAAAAATTGAATCGGTAGACTCAATAGATCCTTAAATGCAAAGGTACGAAAGTCAACATGGGTCAAGCCATCCCAAACAATATGCGTCGATGTTCCAACGATGAGTGCGAGGATGAGACTGAGCATAAACCCACAGCATTGATTGAAATTCTGTAGATTCAGCGGCTTATTTAAACCAAAAAAAGCAAATAACATCGGGCGATAGAGCACATACCACAGCACACAAAACAGCAAACCTAGGATTAAGTTTGGAAAAATTAACCCCGACCATTGATGTGAACCTGCATAGTCAGCATTGGTAAATAAACGGAATAAATCTGGCACCATGCTACCAATTGCGAGTGCTGCAATAGGCAGGCGATTTCCGCTTAATTTGGAAATAGGCGGTGCGAGTACAGCATGGGATATGGTAAAAGGCATTGAACTAAAATAAATATATGAATAAATACAATGTGGTATCGGTGAGTGTATATGATTTGGGCAGATTAGAATGTTTTTTATTGCAAAAGTAATGAAATGTTATATTATAACATTATTCAAAATTAGCCAGATTTGAGTCTCTCCAAATGTCTTTTCATAAGAATTTAATCACAATCTCAATTTTTGCAGTGATTGCACCCAATATTTATGCTGATAATCAGCAACAACAGGTACAAACTTTAGAGGCGATTAATGTTCGGGTTCATCCTTTAAATCAAAGTGCTGCAGATTTTGCGGTTGCAGATAACATTATTAAGCATAAAGATTTGGCACAAGGTGGAGTCACTATTGGTGACGCCATTGCCGGACAACCTGGAGTGTATTCAAATCAGTTTGGTGCAGGCTCAAGTCGACCTGTAATACGTGGGCAAGATGGGCCACGTGTCAAAGTGTTGGAGCATGCATCTGAAACAGCAGATGTTTCAACTTTATCCCCTGACCATGCAGTGACGGTTGATCCAATTTTAGCGAAACAAGTAGAAGTGATTCGTGGGCCATCCACTTTATTGTATGCAGCTGGGACGGTTGGTGGGTTGGTGAATGTTACCGATCAAAAAATTCCAACGCAGATGCCTGAAAATGGTTTAGAGGGGCAGGTTGGGCTACGTTATAACTCAGGTAGTGACGAAAAATTAGCGAGTGCAGGTGTCACTACTGCGCTAGGAGAAAATTTTGCACTGCGAGTTGAGGGATCAAAGCGTAAAGCCAATGACTATATTGCACCCGATTATTTCCATGACCATGAGGGTGAGTTAGAAAAAGAACGTCGTGTGGGTAATACTTTTGCTGAAGGCGAAAATGTAACGATTGGTGCTTCATGGATTCATGAGCGCGGTTTTGCGGGTCTGTCTTATACGAATCGTCAGGATCAATATGGCTTGCCAGGTCATAACCATGAATATGAAAGCTGCCATCCACATGATGATCATTTACATTGTGATGGTCACGACAATCATGATCACAGCGATGAACATGACCATTCAGTGCATGACGACCACGATCACGACCATGATGCTGGTCCGTGGGTCGATTTAAAATCTGAACGTTATGATTTCCGTACTGAACTGGCTGAGCCGTTTGCTGGGTTCCAAAAATTACGTGCGCATGCGAGTTATACGGACTATAAACATGATGAAATTGAAGGCAATATCGCAGCAACGACCTTCAAAAGTAAAGGTTACGATGGTCGTTTAGAGTTGGTGCATAACCCGATTGCGGATTGGGAAGGGGTGATAGGCGCACAATACAATCAGCAAAAGCTCAATATCAGTGGCGAAGAGTCATTGATGAACCCAAATAAAACCCAAAAATGGAGTATATTTGGTTTAGAACATAAACAATTTGGTGATTTTCATGTCGAGCTGGGCGCCCGTGTCGATCAGCAGAAAATTCAAATCGATTCTGCACAAAAAGATTATGATGATTATGGCATCTCTTATTCAGGTGCTGTGAATTGGGCGTTTGCGCCAAATTATAAATTGTCCTTGGTGGGTTCTCATCAAGAGCGTTTGCCATTGGCGCAAGAGCTTTATGCCAACGGTAAGCACTTTGCGACCAATACCTATGAACGCGGAAATGAAAATCTGGATGTGGAAAAATCCAATAATCTAGAACTGGGTTTCCATTACGAAAAAGATCAGTTGGATTATCACGTTCATGTTTACCACAACTGGTATGACAACTACATTTATGCTGCAACCAAAGATAATTTTGAAAACTTCCGCTTAGTTGATTACACCCAAGACAAAGCCAAGTTCTATGGTGCGGAAGCTCAAGTGGGTTATGCAGTAAATGACATGTATAAACTCAGTGTCTTTGGTGATTATGTTCGCGGCAAAATTGATGGTGAAAATGCGCCACGTGTGCCTGCAGGGCGCTTAGGAACCAAGGTCGATGTTGACTTTGCCGATGGTTGGTCAGGTCTTGCAGAATATTCACATGTATTCAAACAAGACAAAATCACTGCATTTGAGCGTGAAACAGATGGCTACAACATGGTGAATTTGGGTGTGGCCTATAGTGGTCAATTGAAAGATCAAAATGATTATCGAGTCTATTTCAAAGCCAATAATTTATTGGATGAAGATGTTTATTCTCACACGTCATTCCTTGCCAATATTCCACAAGTCGGTCGTAATTTTACAGTTGGTCTTGAATTTGGATTCTAATTGAATTTGCACAGACTTTTCTAAGTAAGTCTAGGTAAAGTCACAGTAATCCTCTTGAAAAATCAATGAATAAAACCTAGTCTGAGCGCATTAGACTAGGTTTTTTCTTATGCGCATCATTCAACGAATACATCACAAGCTCAATTGGTCACGTCGTCGCTATGTGGGCGTGGTCATGGGTTTATTGGTTTTAGGTTATTTGGCATCGGCAACTTATCACACGCTAAAGCCACTCCCAGAAGGGGTGAACTACACGGGAAAACTTCGCCATGCTGAAGTGAACTTTTTAGTGGATGAAACCTATATCGATGCGCAAGGAAAGCAGCAACAGGAACATCGCATTTTTAAAGAAATGCTGAAAATGATTGAGGAAGCACAGTCGACCATTGTGTTGGATATGTTTCTCTTTAATCCGCAAGTTGGTGACTCTCAATTAAAACATGAACAATTAACACAGGAGTTGACCGATGCGCTGATTTTGAAGCGTCGACTATCTCCTCAAGTGGAAATTTTTGTGATTACTGACCCCGTCAATTCGGTCTATGGCGGCATTCAACCCGAGCATTATCGTCAATTACGACAAGGGGGCATTGAGTTGATGGAAACCAATTTGGTACCGCTTCGTGCTTCCAATCCTGCATGGTCAGGCTTTTGGTATATCTGCTGTCAAGATATTGGCAATAATCCTGAACGAGGCTGGTTACCGAACCCATTGGGAACCGATAAAGTGACGATTCGTAGTTATATGGATCTGTTTAACTTTAAAGCGAATCACCGAAAAACCTTGGTGGTCGATACCGTTGACGGTTGGAAAGGTTTGGTCACCTCTATGAATCCACATGATGGTAGCTCACGACATTCTAATGTGGCCTTAACCGTCAAAGGCATGACCGCGATTGATCTGCTAAAGACCGAGCAAGCCGTAGGCATGATGTCTAAAGCTAATATTCCATTTGTAGTGATTAAAGATGTTGAAGCCGCGAAAACTCAGCCACAGGTTCAAGTGCTGACTGAAAAAGCCATTTATGATGCCACACTCGACTTAATTGATAGTGCGAAGAAAGCTGGAACTGAAATTGATATCGCGATGTTCTACTTGTCAGAACGTAAAATTATCAAAGCACTCATTGCTGCACATGAACGTGGCGTGAAAGTTCGTGTATTACTCGATCCGAATAAGGATGCTTTTGGACGTACCAAAAATGGCATTCCAAATCGACCTGTAGCATCCGAATTACATGAGGCGGGTATTGATGTACGTTGGTGTAATACCCAAGGTGAGCAGTGCCATAGCAAGATGATTTTAAAACGTACTGCTTATCAAGCCGATATGATTTTAGGTTCTGCCAATTTTACGGCACGTAACTTGAAAAATTATAATTTAGAAACTGATTTACGCGTGATCGGTGTGAAAGATGTTCAAGTTTTTAAAGATGCATCACAGTACTTTAATACCGCTTGGTCAAATCTGGATGGTAAACAAATGAGTGTCGATTATAGTAAATATGCGGATGAATCGACCTTGAAATATGTGTTGTATCGCTTTATGGAATGGAGCGGAATATCTACTTTTTAGAATTGTCTTAATCTCCCAAATCCCTCTTTTTTAAAGAGGGGCTTTCCTCCCTTTTTTAAAGGGAGGTTAGGAGGAACTAAATCAGTTTTAATTCTTCGGTACAGGATTCGGCGGAACGATTTGATCTAAATCTTTATCTGTCATTTGATCCAATTCTTTAATATCGGTTTTGATTTTCCATTTATCGGCATCATCTACTGGTTGTGGCAAACGAGCTTCTAACCAGTCACAGATGACATCTGGTGGAAAATCGGCGTGGTTACATTGAATCACCCAAGACAAGAATTGTTTTGCTTCGCCATTCATATATGGTGGCGGAGAAACCGGTAAAAATTGAGTCGGTAAGCGTTCATTTTTAGAAATATAGTTCAATACATGGCCCAATTCTTGAACAGTTTGCCATGCTAAAGGGTGATCTACATTAATTTGAAATTTAAACCACCAAGCAGTTTTACCATCGGTTCCGTACGAGTCAATCAGTTGTTCTTGAATACTTGGAACTTTAGAAAAAAATTGATGAAGTCGGTCAAAACTTAATTCAGACACAGCGTTTGATCCACTACGAAATAAAATCAATCTTAGCATAATCCAATGAAAAACAGGCTAGCCTGAAGGTGCGATCAGCTTGGTCGGAAAATTAACAAATTCTTGCACTTGATGGATTTTTATTCATTTTTTCTCCTACAATGGAATTTATACTGAGCGTATAAACCGTCGAGGAGAGCTTAAGTGAAAACCACATTATTCTATGCGATTGCAGGTGTGATGCTGATCAGTGCTTCAGCCAGTACTTTTGCGGAAAACAAATGGGCAAACTACCAAGGTGTGGATACATCAAAACCACAACACCGCCCACCGTCGATGAATCGGCCTGGCTATCCGCAGCATGCGCCGAATTATCCTCAACATTATCCTCATTATCCAAGTCGCCCGCCGGTTTATCAGCAATATCCAAATCGACCTTATCCGCAGTATCCACAAAGTGGTATTAGTATTCAATACAATGCGCCGACCACCATTACTCAAAATTCGCAGAGCTATAGTTGGGTGAATGGTGATCCTGCCAGCGCGAGTATTTCCAGTTCAACCTATACTTTTATTAGTGATTGGCAGCGTTTAGGTTTACCAGCACCACCCAATGGAATGTATTGGATTTTTGAAAATGGTCGCTATGTATTGGTGCCAAATAGATAAGGTTTATAACCTCTCCCTTGCGTAGCAGTGCTACTCATCTCCTAAAAGGAGAGGGAACGATTTAGTGTTTAGGCCAATTCATCATCTTGCGGGCGCGGGGTTTTACCTTCAGGCAGTGGCTTCTCGGAATGCTTATCTCGAATAACCGAAGGGTAAGTCCAAGAGGCATAGCGCACAATCAAAATGGCCACAGCTAAAATTAGAATCGAACCTGTGGTAATGACCAAACCCATATCTGCTTTATGGTCATGTTGAATATCCGCAATGAGCAAGCGGGTTAGGGCAGTAATAGCAATATAAATTAAAAAGCGTACAGGCATATGGTTGGTCTTAAAGTAAATTCCGACCATGGCACCGAGTTCAAGGTAAATAAACAATAATAAAATATCGTCAATCGTGGCGAATTGTTTAACCGTAATAATTTCAAAAATGGTATGACCCGCGGACCATAAAATCATACAGCCGATGACAAACAGTGCAAGATAATGAAAACCTTCTACAGCAATATTGCCAAGTCGGTCGAGGAGGGCTTCGATTTTTTCTACTTTGGGATCACGGTGTGTCATATATATTCCTCCTGTGTAAATTGCGTAAATATTCAATGAAGAACGAGTCATTAAATACCAAGCAAATTTCATGCACATGAAGCGAATATGACAAAAATATTTTTTAGGTTTAATAAAGTTTTTAATGTTAAGTTTGAGCTTAAATTTTGTCCTATAAGAATGAAGCGACGATGTATCAACCAACGCATTTTAAACATGATGAACTCCCTGATCTGATTGATCTTATGCGTAAGTATGCTTTGGCGACAGTAATACTGACTGCACCCAATGGTGAGTTGGAAGTGAATCATTTACCACTAGAATATGACGCTGAGTCAGGCGAATTGGGCATATTGCGCGGTCATATTGCCAAGGCCAATCCAATGTTTGAATTGCTAAATCAGTCAGCACAAGCCTATGTGATTTTTCATGCCGACGAAGCATATATTTCGCCAAGCTGGTATGAAGGAAAGCAGAAACATCATCGCGTTGTGCCGACATGGAACTATCGCGTGGTACATGTCAAAGGCACAATTCGTAAAGTTGACGATGAAAAATATTTACGAGGAGTTTTGGCTCGGCTGACTCGACAACATGAAGCTAGCCAACCTGTGCCATGGAAAATGGGCGATGCGCCTCATGATTTTATCGCGGAACAACTGGAAAAAATTGTGGCGATTGAAATCGAAATAGACTCAATTTTGGGTAAGTTTAAAGTGAGTCAAAATCGCAGCGTTGTAGATGCAATGAATGTGGCAAAAGCTTTGGAAAGGTCGAATGCTGAAATGGCGGAGTCGATCAAAAAATTTTATCCCATGAAATAACAGGCTAAAGAATCATGCCCAATATGATTGAAACTGAACGTTTATGCCTGAGAAAGTATCAGTTAGGAGATGAAATTTCATTATTTGATACATATTTTTCGAATATAGAAGCAACTCGTTATCTGCAGCGGTTACCACATTTAACGATTCAACAGACGAAGAGTGTTTTAGAAAAGTGGGAAGATCATTGTTGGTCGACACATAATCCTGATCTTGCATGGGTGATTAGTGATAAGAATACGCAGTTAGCGATGGGCTTACTGTATTTCTTCAATCAAAAAAACCATGGAGAAATACATTTTGGGTTAGGGGTGAATTTTCATGGTTGTGGTTATATGACTGAGGCCTTAATTGGGGTAATTAAGTATTTAAAGCAGAATCATGTCACGAAGGTTGTTTCATCGTTTTGTGCTGAGGAACATCTAGCATCACAAAATGTCTTAATGAAGGTAGGATTTAAACAAGATAAAGATAAAACGCATTGGGCGAAATTTCCAATGCTAGACGATCAGTTCCATCCTTGTTTTACATATCGAATGGAATTAGGAGATTGTGAATAAGTAAGTATGCTTATGATTTTTTGAAAAAGTTGCACTCAGTGTTTATGTAATAAGAGCAGTAAAATAAAAAAAAATGCCCGATAAATCGGGCACTTTTGATTTTGTACGGCTAATTAAGCTTGGTTGGTAAAGTAATCTTCAGAGAAGTTCATGATCACTTCAGAACCTGCTTTTACTTTAGCAATGCGTAATGCCAATTCAGGTAAAATACGCTGCGTGAAGTAAAGAGTCAGTGCAAGTTTGTTTTGGTAGAACTCACCATCTTTGTCTTTTGCTGCATCTGCAATGCGGGCAAACATATAGGCAAAGCTGAGTAGGCCTACAGCATGTAGGTAATCAACTGCTGCTGAGTTCGGGAACTCAATGTTTTCACGAGCAGCTTCAAGTACATATTGAGTCACCGCTTCAACTTCAGCTGCTGCATCTAATGTTGCATCTTTGATGTAGTTCAAGCTGGCATCTAAGTTGTTGGCAAAATCACGAATTTCTTGGATATATTCAGCAATGAATTCACCATTGCATTTAATGGTTTTACGACCAATTAAGTCTTGAGATTGAACACCGTTGGTCCCTTCGTAAATCTGTGCAATACGGAGGTCACGAATACATTGTTCCATACCCCATTCACGAATAAAGCCATGACCACCAAACACCATTTGAGCATCAAGTGTTGCTTGGAAAGCTGTATCTGTTAAATACGCTTTCGCAATTGGTGTTAACAGCGCAACACGGTTATTGGCAGCTTTGACTGCTTCTGGGTCAGTAGAGAACTTGGTAATGTCTAGTTGTTGACCCACATAAACCGCAAATGCACGAGATGCTTCATTGTTGGCACGTGCGTTCAGCAACATACGACGTACATCACCATGAACTAAGATGCTGTCTGCTGGTTTTGCAGGGGATTGCACGCCAGAAGCGCTACGGCCTTGTAAACGATCAGTCGCATATTGCGCTGCATTTTGATAGGCAAATTCAGAAGCACCTAGGCCTTGAATACCCATAGACAGACGTTCGTAGTTCATCATGACGAACATCGCTGCAAGGCCTTCATTTTCTTTACCAACCAGGTAGCCTTTCGCGCCATCAAAGTTCATCACACATGTTGCAGACGCTTTGATCCCCATTTTATGTTCAATAGAACCAGGGCCTACAGCATTACGCTCACCCAATGAACCATCTGCATTCACCAAGAATTTAGGTACGATGAATAGTGAAATTCCGCGTGAGCCCGCAGGCGCATCAGGGGTTTTTGCTAAAACTAAGTGGATGATATTTTCAGAAAGGTCGTGGTCACCGCCAGTGATGAAGATTTTCGTACCAGTAATGTTATAAGTACCGTCTTCATTACGTTCAGCTTTAGTTTTGATAATACCTAAATCTGTACCTGCATGCGGTTCAGTTAAGCACATGGTGCCTGACCATTCGCCTGTATACATTTTTGGCAAATAAGTTTCTTTTTGCTCTTGTGATGCATAGCTGTTTAATGCCATGCCTGCACCTACAGAAAGAAGCGGGTAGAGCATGAATGATGGGTTGGTTGCAAACAGCATTTCGTCAGACAGAACAGTCAGCATTTTTGGCATGCCTTGACCGCCCCATTCTTCATCTGCGCCTAGACCAATCCAGCCGCCTTCTGCATATTGTTTAAATGCTTCTTTGAAACCAGCAGGAGTCGTGACATTGCCATTGCTATAGGTTGCGCCTTCTTCATCACCTGTGCGGTTTAAAGGATGAGTGACGTTTTGCGCAAATTTTGCCATTTCTTCAAGAATGGCTTCTGCAGTTGCAGCATCAACGTGAGCAAGATTTTCGTTGTTTTGCCAGAATTGTTCTGCTTTAAAAACATCATTTAAGATGAATTTCATATCTGCAAGCGGCGCATTATAAATTGGCATGTTCGTTCACCTGTTTATTGTTTGAATCTGTGGACTTGGGGCAATTTGTATCGACATAAAGCGTGGAGAAAATTGACCAAAGTAAAATTATGAGACTATTTATAAAGAAAAAGGACTGCCAATGCTATGACCGTCCTTTCTCTATTTCTGCACTCAAGAGTACAATTTTTTGAATATGTTTTATATATTCACATTAGAATGCAAAGTGTTCTGCATCCAATGCCATAAGAGGATCTAGGCCACCTGCGATCACTTCTACATGAGAGCGAACGCGCGGTAAGATTTTCTTGAAGTAGAAGCGAGCAGTCGTCACTTTTGCATTGTAGAAATCAACATCAGTTGTTCCTGCAGCTAAAGTTTCTTGTGCAACTAAGGCCATGCGAGCCCATAAATAAGCAAGCGTTACATAACCAGAGAAGTAGAGGTAGTCGACTGCAGCAGCACCCACTTCTTCAGGGTTTTGCATTGCTTTCATACCAATCTGCATGGTTAAGTCGCCCCATTCTTTGTTTAGCGCAGCAAGCGGCTCAACAAATTCTTTCATGGCAGCGTTGTCTTTGTTAGCTTCAACAAATTTATGGATGATCTTGGTGAAGTCTTTCAACATTGCACCTTGAGTACCCAATACTTTACGACCTAACAAGTCAATTGCTTGAATTTCAGTCGTACCTTCGTACAAGCAAGAGATACGTGTATCACGTACGATTTGTTCCATACCATGTTCAGAAATGAAGCCGTGGCCACCAAATACTTGAACACCGTGTTTTGCAGATTCAGAACCTGTTTCAGTTAAGAATGCTTTAGCAATTGGAGTTAGTAGAGACAAAATGTTGTCAGAGAATTTACGTTCTTCTTCCGTTGCACCTTGTTCCACGATATCGGCATGGAAAGATAATAAGTAAACCAGAGCACGACCAGCTTCAGCAAATGATTTTTGCGTAAGCAGCATGTTGCGTACTGCAGGGTGCACGATAATTGGATCTGCTTCTTTTTCAGGTGCTTTAGGGCCTGAAAGTGAACGCATTGCCAAACGGTCTTTTGCATAAGCAAGCGCACCTTGGAAAGCGCCTTCAGAAGCTGAAAGACCTTGTACAGCAGTACCGATACGTGCAGTGTTCATGAATGTGAACATGCAGTTTAGACCGCGGTTTTCAGGGCCAATCAAGAAGCCTTTTGCGTTATCAAAGTTGATGACACAAGTCGCGTTACCATGGATACCCATTTTGTGTTCAATCGAACCACAACGTACCGCATTGCGCTCACCAATTGAGCCATCAGCATTTACATTGAATTTAGGTACGATGAATAATGAAATACCTTTCGTGCCTTTTGGTGCACCTGGAAGACGAGCAAGGACGATATGGATGATGTTTTCAGCCATGTCGTGTTCACCAGCAGAGATAAAGATTTTCTCGCCAGAAATTGCATAGCTGCCATCCGCTTGCGGTTCAGCTTTAGAGCGGATGATACCTAAGTCAGAACCTGCATGAGATTCTGTTAAGCACATCGTACCTGTCCATTCACCTGAAACAAGTTTAGGCAGGTAAGTGTCTTTTTGCTCTTGAGAACCGTGGTGTTCTAAAGTACGTACAGCACCATGAGATAGACCAGGATACATACCCCAAGCCCAGTTCGACGTACCCACCATTTCTGAAATGATGTTACCTAGTGAAACTGGTAGACCTTGACCGCCATACTGTTCTTCAGCAGACAAAGACGGGAAACCGAGTTCGATATATTTTTGATACGCTTCTTTAAAACCAGTTGGTGTTGTTACAACGCCATCATTCCAAGTACAACCTTCACGGTCGCCGACTTGGTTAAGAGGAGAAAGTTCATTTTCACAGAAGTCAGCAGCCGCTTCTAGATATTGGTCAACCAACTCACGACTTACGGTGTCAGAAAATGCAGGCAGTTGTGCATAGTGATCTTCTGCTTTTAAAAGTTCATGCAGAACAAATTGCATATCACGTAAGGGCGCTTTGTATTGTGGCATATCGTTTTCCTCAATACTGGTTTCTACCAGCGTTAGTAATCCTAAATAACATTTGAACGTGTCTTCAATGACACGTATTGGAATGGTTCTAATCGTGCAACATCTTCTTATTGGGTACAAGCATTTCAGGGTGATTTGTTGGTGACTGTAAAGTCAAAGAAATATCCCTTGAAAAAGCTAAGTGCTTTGAGTGTAAATGCTTTTAGATGAAAATGAATGACACAAATAGTCAAAAAGCGTAAAAAGATATGTCCAATAAAAAAGGCACTCATGGGAGTGCCTTTTTTACGCAATGATATTGCGATCTAAGTTTGGATTATTTCACTGGTGCTGGCGTCGGGGCAACAGGGGCTTTAGGTTGGAAGCGAACTTCACATTTACCATTGATCTGCTGTTCGCCAACTTTAATCACAACCCCGCTGCCATCGGTTTTGCCTTGGCATGCTTTCATAATCGCTTGTTGTTTGGCTTGGCGTTCCGCTAAACGCTGATCAAACTGTTTAGTCAGCTCTGCACGTTTTGCATCAGTCAGTGGCTCATCGCGTTGCATCTGACCACGCATGTCGCCACGCATTGGATGATGTTCACCGCGCATTGGTTTGTGTTCACCACGTGCTTTTTTCATGTCTTGACGGTCTGCTTTGAACACCATGGTACATGTACCATCAATATTTTTATCGCCAGCTTTTACTTGAACTGTTGAACCTGTAGCCTTACCATCGCAGGCTTTTTGCATATCAGCAAACACTTGACGTTGCTCGGCACGCATTTGTTTAAAATGTTCACGTTGCTCAGGTGACATACGACGATCGTGATCACCATGATGTTGTTTCATTATACGGCCATGATTGTTATCTTTTGGTGCGGTTGTCGATTGACAGGCAGTTAATGCACCCATGCTCAGTACGCTTGCACCGATTAAAGCCATTTTGGTCATTTGTTTCATAGTCTCTACCCCACCAGATTAGATATTTTTCCGATGGTTAAAGATTAAATAATAAAGATGTAGAAACAATGGAGAGTTTTTTAGTTGCGTGTTCGCTACAATAATGAAATAGAAGAAAAATGAGAGTTCTCTTTTGAAAATACGTCGTATCCCGATTGCCCTACGCTTGTTTCTGACTGTGCTGTTGACGACGCTCGTCATCACAACGGTAAGTCTTGGCGTTTTGCATTGGAATATGCAGCGTAATTTCACAAAATATGTGGCCGATGTCGAGATGCAAAAGCTTGACCATGTCATTGAAAATTTAGCCGATGTGTATACGGTCTATCATGATTGGGGCAATGCGATTCAGGCACAGATTCTGCAAATTGAAGGGCAGGCAGCACCAGATGACTATGATCGTCTCTCTCGGTGGTGGTTACGTCGTCAATATGACATTGCATTGCAGCAGCGCTATTTTCAGGATCATAGTTTAAATGCAGCATCGATGCTGGCAACACCACAGCATACGGCAGAGCAAAAAATTGAAGAGCTGAAATGGCTGGAACAAAACTTACCATCTGAGTTCCAACCCTTTGAAGGTTTAAAATTTCCTTTAAGTACGAACCAAAATGTATTCCGTCCAAAAGAGTCGAACACAGATGAAAAAGATGCAGATCAATCCTCACAAAGTAACAGTAATAATGGTGGTAAGAAACAATTTATCCAAATGCCTGACCGCTTGGGCTTGAGTTCGCGTTTATCTTTATATGATGCACATCGCCAATTTGTTGTGGGTGAGCCGACAGATGAACAAATCTCTTATCGTCCGATTATGGTGAATAATCAAATCGTGGGATATTTGGGGCTCAAACCTGTCCTCGATCAAGATGATGCGATCAGTATTAACTTCTTTAGTAAGCAAAAACGTTATTTATTATTGGTTTATGCGCTTACGTTTATTGCAAGTTTGATTGCAGCATTGTTATTGGCAACATACTTTAAAAAACCGATTCAGCGTTTGTTAATGGGAACACGTGAATTAACCAAGGGCAATTATCAACATCAAGTTGCGGTGAACCGTAATGATGAGCTTGGTGATTTATCGAATGAATTGAATCAGTTGGCCGTAATTCTCGATCAGCATGAAACGTCACGTCGTCAATGGGTGGCTGATACTTCACATGAATTGAAAACGCCATTGGCCGTGTTACAGGCTCAAATTGAGGCGATGCAGGACGGTATTCGTAAGCCAACGCCAGAGCATTTTACTTCGATGTTGAATCAAGTCAGTAGTCTGAAAAAATTGACCAAAGATTTGGCTGATTTGGCGCAAGCTGATGCACAGCAATTAAATTGTTATCTCACTACGATTAATCCGTGGGATGTCGTTGTGCAGGAAGTTGAAAGCTTTAAACCGAAGTTTGAACAAGCCGATTTGAAAATTACAGCAACGGGCGATGGCACTTCATTACAATTAGATATAGACCGTTTTAAACAGATTATGGTCAACTTATTGGGTAACAGTATTCGTTATACGGAAGCTGGTGGTGAAGTGCATGTTCATACTGAGCAAGATGAAACCCAGTGGACCGTGTATGTTGATGACAGCCCATATGGTTTAACTGATGAACAGTTGGCACGTTTAGGTGAGCGTTTCTATCGTGTGGATGATTCACGTACGCGTGCAACTGGTGGTACAGGATTAGGATTGGCGTTATCCGTAAAAATAGCTAGAGCATTGGGTGGAGAGTTGAGTTTTGATCATTCTCCATTGGGCGGTTTGCGTTGCAAATTGACATTTCCCAAACAGATGAAATATTAAAAGGAAGCATGCATGAAACATATCATGTTGGTTGAAGATGAAGTGGAACTTGCACAGCTAGTGCGTGATTATCTAGAGGCTGCAGGCTTTGAAGTCAGCATGTTTCATGATGGTCAAGAAGCCTATGAGAGCTTCACGCAGCGTAAGCCGAGTCTAATGATTTTGGACCTAATGGTGCCACGTATGGATGGCTTAACCATTTGCCGTAAAGTCCGTGAGCAGTCTGATCTGCCAATTATTATGGTGACTGCACGCACTGAAGAAATTGACCGTGTATTGGGGCTCAATATGGGTGCTGACGATTATGTCTGCAAACCGTTTAGTCCGAAAGAATTGGTGGCACGTGTGCAAGCGGTATTACGTCGTTTAGAACGTAAAGCAGAGCCAGAGGTGAATGATTTATTCCGTATGGACAAAGCACAGCAACGTATTTGGTATCAACAAAAAGCGTTGAGCTTAACACCAACTGAGTTTCGTTTACTTGAGTTGTTTTTAGAGCATGTAGGGCAGGTGTATTCACGTGCGCAATTGCTTGATCATATTAACCCAGACAGTTTTGAAGTGGCTGACCGTGTGATTGATAGTCATATTAAAAATTTACGTCGTAAGATTTCAGATGCAGCGGAAACCGGCAACCGTCATGAGTGGATTCAAGCCGTGTATGGCGTCGGCTACCGTTTTGAATATCCAGAAGATTAAAATAGATTGTAAATACTAAAAGGACAGGCTTCGGCCTGTTTTTTTTTTGCTACGTGTATAGCTAGTTGCATTAATTTTAAATACAAGAAGAACCGAAAGCCATAAAGATATAAAATGCGAAATTTGCGCATTTTGTGAAAATTGGTTATTATTGTGCTGGAATATTCACCAGTATGTTTGAGCTGGCAGAGTTCAATGTAGACATAACAATTTTTAAAAATGGAACAGCCAGAGGGCAGAACAGATGAAAAATAGCGCATTTGCAATAATAATGGTCACGGGTGTCTTGGGTTTAACGGCATGTGGGGGTAGTGATCGTGATGAGACAGGGAGTGTACCGCCAGAGCCAGTTGCCGATGCTATGGTACAAAAAAGTGTAGAAGAGCTGACTTTATTAGATGTGAATAATCTTGCTTTAAATGCTGCGTCGATTCAGATTTTAAGTGATGAAGAATGGCAAAAAGTACAAGCAGGCAGTCTGAAAACAGCAACAAATACAATCACAGCAGATGATTCTGAACAGTTATTTCCACCGATCAACAGTTTACCGACAGCGACTCATTTTAAAGGTCAAAGTTATCTTGCCAATGCTCAAGGCATCGTTAAACTGCCTAAATTGGCTGCAGGCACATATTATGTTTTGGTCACTAAAAATGGACAGTCTGCAGTTTCGGCATTCTTGATCCATCCTAAAAATACCAATAAGAGCATTGTGTTGAATGTGGTTCTCAACTGCTTAGACCAAGACTGTCAGACACTAAGTGATGCACCAGTCAATGATGCAGTGGTCGGAACATTCTCTGGTCAAGTGATTTTTAAAGGGAAACCTTTGGCGAATGCGCAAGTGTCATTGTCTGGCGGTACAGCGACCAATGGCGCATTTGTTAGTGCTTTGACTGATGCCAATGGATATTTCACGCTTTCATTTAATGTATCCAGTGCGCTGCTTGAAGCATTGAAAAATGCCACGCTCACCATTAACGGTGCAGGAATTAATACTATTACGAAAAAAGTTACGGTCATTGCTTCTTCTGCATCGGGCTATCAATTTGAAGTGCTACCTGAAACAGTGTCTGCAGATGCAGTTTGGCGTGAAACTTTTGAAGTGGACTCAGCAACCCGCAATGCATGGACAAGGTCGCAGCCAAGTGTGGCCAATGTTGATTGGCAGTTGCTAAACAAAGGTCACAACATCCGTAATAATCAAGTGAATCAGCGTGTACGCTTAGCACCAAATGACCAAAGTCAAGGCAAGGTGCCTGAGCCACTGCAAGGCAATACTGCGTATTGGTATGGTGACAAAGTAAATGGCAACTTTATTGGCGCTTTAAGTGATTCATCTATGGCTCCAGAGTTTGATGGCGGAACATCTAATACCCATAATATGGGTGAGTTAATCTCACCTGCCATTAATCTAAGCCAGTATCAAGCGCCTTTGAGTTTAAGCTTTAAAACATGGTGGGAAATTGAGTCGGTCAATCCAAATAATCAAGGGTTCGATTTGATGAATATTTTAGTTTCTACCGACGGTGGCAACAGCTTTAAGACCTTGGCTCGATTAAACCCGCTGGCAGATCCGTCCTCTGCATATGAGCGCGCGCCGATTCCATACAGTAATTTAGGCTTTAACCTCGCGCCGGCTGCTGTTCAGCAAGAAGCAATTTCATTGGATGAATATGCAGGCAAGGCCAATGTTCAACTGAAATTCCAATTCAAAACGGTCGATCAACTTTATAACGGTTTCCGCGGATGGATGATTGATGATGTGGTGATTCAGAAAAAAGCCGGAACTTTCCCATTATTTGATGGAGCGAGTTTTGATGAAAATTCAGATAGTTTCTCTCAGGACTATACTGGCGTCGCTGCAAAACAAGCGGGCGTTTTGTTGAAAAGCACGAAGAGTTATGCACGGTGGGCTGACGAGCCACAGCGTAAATAAGCACTTATAGATGTTAATTATCTAAGTTACTGATGTTACGCACGTAAAAGTACTTATGCACTTTTAAAATGATTTTTAAGTCTATTCGACGGAGTCTTACATCTAAGGATTGAATAAAGGGATTAGCCTTCGGCTGGAGGTACTTTTGTTTCGGCAAAAGTACCCAAAACCATTGTCATCCGCAAAACTCGTTCACTACCGTCAAATTATTCAAAGCATCGCAAAAACATTTTTGATTAGAAGTAGTCCTGTCTCAAACACTTGCGGATGACGTTACCGCGTATCGCTGTTTTATTTGAATCAAATTGCACTTCTGGTGTTACTGCGTAACATCAGTAAGTTACATATAAGTGATCAATCACTGCGGATTCGCTTTTAAAACAGCGCTCAATTGGGCGCTGTTTTTATGATGTAGGGCATATTGCTGTGTGATGAAGCCTCAAAAATATTCAATAAAAGTATAAATTTGAAAAAAATAGGCAAAAGATTGTCTTGACCTAAGTTATTTAAACCAATCAATAAAACTTTACATTTGATGCTCATCTGATCTGTAAAAATACCTTTAAGTTAAAATTGTTGGATATCAAGATGTAGTTCTTAGCGGATGCACAGGCTACAATCCACTTTTTTATAAGATGAGAACATGTTGTGAGCAGCGAAATGCCTCAACTACAGCGCCGATTAAAGAACCGCCATATTCAGCTGATTGCTATGGGCGGGGCGATTGGTACAGGGCTATTTTTAGGTTCTGCGCATATTATTGAGTCGGCTGGACCATCGATAATTCTGGGCTATTTGATTGGTGGCTTGATTGCTTTTCTGATTATGCGCCAGTTGGGCGAGATGATTGTACAAGAGCCAGTCACAGGTTCATTCAGTCATTTTGCTTTTAAATATTGGGGCAAGTTTGCTGGCTTTT
Source organism: Acinetobacter sp. YH12076 (assembly GCF_013419525.1). Lineage (NCBI taxonomy): Bacteria > Pseudomonadati > Pseudomonadota > Gammaproteobacteria > Moraxellales > Moraxellaceae > Acinetobacter > Acinetobacter sp. YH12076. The sequence goes on from NZ_VOZY01000013.1 coordinate 88,150, forward strand.
TAACGGGCTGGAACTACTGGATTCTCTACATTTTAGTGGTGATGACCGAGCTGACTGCGATAGGCAAATATGTCAATTACTGGTGGCCGCATGTGCCTGCTTGGGTTTCAGTTCTGGTGTTTTTTGCTGTGATTACGCTAGCCAATTTAGCCAATGTCAAACTGTATGCAGAATCTGAATTTTGGCTGTCGATGATTAAGGTTGTGGCGATTGTTGCCATGATTATTTTTGGTATATACCTGCTACTTACAGCAGGCGCAGACTCTACCGCTTCGATTAGTAATTTATGGGTACATGGCGGCTTCTTCCCGCACGGTTTTGAAGGCTTATTCTACATGCTAGCCTTTATGATGTTTGCTTTTGGCGGTATTGAATTAATCAGCATGGCGGCGGCTGAAACTGAAAATCCTGATCAAAATATTCCCAAAGCGGTGAATCAGACCGTGATCCGCGTGTTCTTATTTTATATCTGTTCCTTGGCGGTACTGCTGTCGCTGGTGCCGTGGAATCAGTTGAAACTTGGCGGTTTGGATCATAGTCCTTTTGTGATGATTTTTAATCAGATGGGGATTGATTGGGCGGCACATTTGCTGAACTTTATTATTTTGACTGCATCCGTTTCGGTCTGTAATAGCGGCATGTATGCCAATAGCCGCATGCTGCTGGGCTTGGCAGAACAAGGCAATGCGCCAAAAGCATTTAAACATGTGAATAAATACGGTACGCCGATTGCTGCAGTTTTATTTTCTGCTTTGCTGATTTTTGGCTGTGTACTGCTGAATTATTTCTTGCCTGAAAAAGCATTGAGTTATTTGATTTATATCGTGGTGAGCGCTGCGGTGCTGAATTGGATGCTGATTAGCTTAATTCATTTAAAGTTTAGAAAAGCGATGCATCAGCAGGGCATACTGACCAAGTTTCCTGCATTATTTGCACCGTTCACCAACTATTTTGTTTTGGTGTTCATGCTGATGATTTTGTACATCATGTGGAATCAGGGCTTTATGCTGTCGGTGCTGATGCAGCCCGTATGGATTTTACTGCTGTATGTGCTGTTTAAAGTGATGCAAGCGAAGAAGGTTTAATACCATGAAGGCTTAGGGATGAGCCTTTGTTCACTGTCACTAAAAAATGATTTTGAAAAATTCTGACAAAATACGCAAATTGAGTGAATATTCATATAAAAACTGCTCTAGTGCACTCAATTCTAGGGCGAATTTATATAAGATTATGATTTATATTGGATAAAACAAATTATTTCGTATAACGTGTATTATGCTGATTTTAGAAAACTTAATCTATGTTATATGACAGAAGCTTGGAATATTAATTCAATAAAAAATTATTTAATTTTTCAAAAGTCTTCGATGATTTTTTACTTTAATAAACCTAGGTTTGTATAAACTTTCTCACGCTGAGTAGCATTTGTTTGATTACGACCATTGTTAAGATAATTTTGTTCTATAAATATGGCCGCTTCTTTCTCTGACATAGGTTTTTTCATGCTAGAAGCAGCTAATAATATGCTATATAGATTAAAGCGATCTTCAGGATATATACAAGCATTATTAACGGTATCCATTGTCATTGCTTGATCTGCATCAGGATACATAAGCTTAAGTTTGCTTACAGTATCTTGGATGCAATATTGATATAGACCTTGGGTTTGTGCAGCACCTTCCATAATTTCAGATTCAGTTAATATTTTATCGCTGAGTTGGTTTTTGAGAATTGAAGAAATTTGATTATTTTCAGGTAATGCAGACCATGCTAATGAATTGAAGCTTAAAGTAATGCCAATGATTATTAGTAGTTTCATTTTGATTATTGGTTTAACTAAAGTAAGAGATTAAGAATTATATAGAAAAATAATATTCCAGTCTGTTAATAATACACCGATTAAACATAATTGCGATTATACTAAATTTGCAAAATCAACCAGATCGAAAGGGAAGTGTTATCTAAACACTCCTCAGCAACTCAATCCTTTGCCGCTGTCCTTTATTTAACTTCGATACAACTAATTCATAAGAATTTAGCACCAAATCCTGCAGCAGTTCTTCTTCCAATTCTTCATCTGTAAAAACAGAAATCCAATGCTTCTTATTCATATGCCAGCCCGCACGAATAAAGGGATAAATATCTTTAAGCATTGCGCCATTGTCTGGCAGCACTTTCAAATTGATCGCTGCTTTGCCTTCTAAGTGAAAACTCAGCAAAAAAACCTTATCCATCACTTTAAATACATCACAGCCTTCACCAAAAGGCTGGCTGCATGTGGTTTCAGGCAAGGCTAAGGCCGACTTAGCTGCTGCAGCGTGTAATGCAATCATAAGAAATAACCTAAAAATAAGCTTGAACGTTAAAGCCTAAGGATGAATATGAATAACGGTATCATTATTTACCAATTGCCAAATTTCATCCATATCAATATTGCGCACTGCAATACAGCCCCAAGTCCAATCTTTTTGTGGGAAATACGTCATCAGTTGTGGTGCAGCTTTCATTTGTAAACTGGTCGCCGAACCATGAATCATAATGTCACCACCTGCAGAAACCCCTAGATTTTTAGCCTTCTGTTTATCGGCCGCATTGGGGTAAGAGATATGCAGCGACTTATAAAATGCGCTTTGCTGATTGCGCCAATCAATCATATAGCTGCCTTCTGGCGTCTTGCCATCACCTTCTTGAACTTTATGTCCAAGCGGTTGAAAACCCAGACGCATCGGGTAACGCCGAATGACCTGATCCTGATGTTTTAACTCTAAATAACGCTCAGCTTTATGTACTTGAATACTGTCGATCGGCGTTTCTGTGCGAATTTTTTGAATTTGCAAATCACTTAATTTAGGTGGAAAGGCCAGTACATTGGCAGGTGTAGGTAGATATTTTTCAAATTTCTGATAGGCAAAGCTGGCAGCGACAAAACAGACGAGGATAGCGAAACTAAAAATAGCGATACGTTTTCTTGTCATTATTTTTTAGAGGATGGACGGCATTACAGTCCATCCATTTCGGTATTGTGGATAATGTTTAAATTATCCATAATTTTGATTCGAGTGAAATGTGGATTTGTGGGTAATTTTTTAAGACGAGCAGCTGACCATCACTTGAGGCACATCACTTGGCAAGGGGCCTAAATCTTCAGTTTTTTCTAGGTCAGGTTGTTTAGTAAATGGTTGGCTCAATAATGTAAACAAACGCTCAACTTCTGAAAAATCATTACGTTCAGCAAGCTCAATCGCCTTTTGCGCCATATGGTTACGCAAGATATATTGCGGATTGGCCTGTGCCATTTCCGCATCTAAAGCATCGGTGTCCTGATGCTCACGGATACTTTCATATTGTGCCAAGAAACCTTCAAAGGCGCGGCGGTCTAAGCAGTCATCTTTAATGGCTTCATATTCATGATTTTGCAGACGAATAAAGCTTTGCGTGTAGTCCAGCTGTTCACTTTGCAGAATACGCAAAAAGGCCATGGCGCAGTCAAAGCTGTCTTTATGGAAACTTGGCAAACCCATTTTCTGAGCTAAGCCCAATTTATAATGTTCCAAGAAGGTCAGTTCAAAATGCTCTAAGCACTTAGCTAAATCTTCTTTCCACTGTTCTTTGTCATAGTCCGTAGGGCAGAGCGGCACTAAATTATTCAGCCATTGCCAGAGATTCCAATGCCCGATACTTGGCTGCTGCTGATAGGTATAGCGGCCTTGGTAATCCGAATGGTTGTTGATCCAGTTTGGACGGAAGCGCTCCATAAAGCCATAAGGGCCGAAGTCCAAAGTTGAACCGGTAATATTCAGGTTGTCGGTATTCATCACGCCATGTGCAAAGCCAATCAGCTGCCATTTGGCAATCATCACTGCGGTACGCTGAATAACTTGAGTGGCAAAAGCTAAAATAGGTTGTTCGGCATCCAAGCATTCAGGGTAGTGCCACTCAATACATTTCTGCGTGAATTCAGGCAGTAAATCACCCTGATACTGATTGATCCATTCAAAGTGCCCCAAACGGATATGACAGTCAGATGTACGCAGCATCATCGCGCCGAGCTCGAGCTTCTCACGCTGCACGCCTTGCTCGGAACTGGTAAAACCCACTGCATTACTCGATGCAACACCTAAGCTGTTCAGCGCATGTCCTGCCAAATATTCACGAATAGTCGAGCGCAATACTGCACGACCATCGCCCATGCGTGAGTAAGGGGTCGAGCCGGCGCCTTTAAGGTGCAGGTCAATGGTTTGCCCATGTTTATCGATGATTTGCCCAATCAATAAGCCGCGTCCATCGCCCAATTGGCCTGCCCATTGTCCAAACTGGTGACCTGCATAGACCATGGCCAAAGGTTCAAATTCAGCAAAGGTTTTTTGACCACTGCAGATTTCAACCCACGCAGCTTGATCTTCTGCCGACCATTGCAGCTCATCTGCAAGAGCCGCATTAAAATGTCCAGCTTTTGCGCCTTTTAAAGGTACAGGCTGCTGATGATGGTACAGGCGAGGTGGCAGGGTGTTATAGCGGGCATTGAACAGCATAATGATCTTTAAAAATTCAAACTATGTTGAAACTATAGCAAAGACCAGATAGAAAAACTGTAGCTTAAAATCAATAAAGCCTCCACAAGGGAGGCTTTATCATTTGAGAGGCTTAAAAGAATTAAGCGGTTTTCTTTTTCAAGTTACGCATCAATTGATTCAGTGTTTCACGGTGCTGTGACAAACGCTGTTCAACTTGTAGGAATTCAAGTTTGAGTTTGTCATCCATTTGATGAATTTTTTCAGCAACTGCTGTTTTCTTCGCTTGAATTTCCTGTTCTTTTAATTTTGCCCAGTCATTCAAAGTTTGCGAAAACGCATCATATTCTTGAGAAATACGTTGTTTTGCTGTTGCAATGTCATCGGTCATATTCAGACCATAAATCGCAAGGTCTTGTTCAGCATATTTAAACTTCATTGCCAACTCAGCTTTTTTAATATTAAAGCTTGGAATACGGCGTAAGTTCTTTGCCAAACCTAATTTAGAACATGACCAAATTAGCCATTTAGTTGGGTCATATTGCCACCATTTCACACCATTACGGTAGTCGTATTGGAAAATGTGGTGATAGTTATGATAACCCTCACCCCAAGTAGCAATAGCTAGAACAAAGTTATCGCGTGCCGTATTTTCATCAGTATACGGACGTTTGCCCCACATATGGCAAAGTGAGTTAATAAAGAAAGTTACGTGATGGCTTAAGATTAAACGCATTAAACCGCCCAATAATAGAACGCCCCACATGTCGCCTACAGCCCAACCAATTGGCAACAAAATAGCTGCGTGAACGGCAATCACTAGAGGGATGTAATATTTGTCTTGGAACATCACGACTTTATCTTTTAATAAGTCAGGTGCATTTTTATAGTTTGGTGCTGCTGCTGGATAATCACGAAGCATCCAACCAATGTGTGCATACCAAAAACCACGGTTGATTGAGTATGGATCTTGATCCACATCATCAACATGACGGTGATGTGTACGGTGGCCTGAAGCCCAGAACAAAATACTGTTCTGAACAGCAAAAGTACCCATGAGCATTAAAATGATTTTTAAAGGCAAGGTTGCTTCATAAGCACGGTGTGCCCATAAGCGGTGATAACCTGCGGTAATACCTAAACTGCTGACACCCAGTAAAACAAACATACTGATCCAAGCAGCGGCACTAAAATCATGATTAATGGCATATAACGGAATTGCAATAACTGCGACAATAGGTAAAAACACCAATGCAAAAATAGCAATCCAGTTCATTGGGGCTTTGGGTAGGGGAGCATTCATCTCCAACAGCACTCCTGAAACCTTGGGAGGTATAGATAGGACGAATCCCATTAAATTTTTAAGGGATTTTAAACGTACAGAATAGTAGCACGGGAAAACCCGTTTTCACCACTGTTATTGTACAGTTGTATTGTTCTAAACAGTAACATAATACGACTGAAGTTATTTGACTTTTTGTGGGGTAAAAAAGATGCTAAAAAAACAGCAAAATCGTCAAAATAATCCGCAATTTTTTGTCAAACACTGTATCTGTGGCGGCTTTCTGATCAGTTGTCTTGGACTGATGGCTTGTCAAAATTCTCCTACACAGACAGTGACTACAAAGTCACACGGAAAATCACTGGGCAACAGTATTGAGCAGCCATTAAAACTTATTCGCGTAAATGATGGGATACAAGATATTCCATGGACGATTGTGAAAATCGCTGTACAAAAAGCTAAGTTCTTTCATCATCAACCTTATCTTCAGTTCAATTCGCAATTTCGACAAATTCAGGGAAATACGGGATGTAACAATATCAATGGCACTTATGTGATCGATACCTTAAAACACAGCATTGATTTGAATGCGCGAGCAGGCTATTTCAGCTGTGATTCGGCTTTGGCTCAAGAGGCTGAACTTTCAGATGCCTTGCAAGCCGCAACACAATTCCAAATAAAAGAGAAACACATGACGATGCAAAACAGTCGGGGACAAAATGTATTGGTTTTAGAAAGAAAATAGACCGATTGAAATATCGACGTGTTGATCGAGAAGTGAATTACACAAATCTAGGTGAATAAAGCAGCATTAAAAATGCTGCATCATTAATTTAGGATAGTCGGTAATTAAGCCGTTAATGCCCCAATCTTTAAGCTGTTTAGCACGATCAACGTCGTTGACAGTCCATACACTTACATTTAATTTTGCCTGCTGTGTGGCCTGAATAATGTCTGAATTGGCGAGTTGGTTCATCCAACCGATTTGGATACAACCTAATTCAAGTGCTTGTTCAATCGCTTTAAATTTTACGTCTGTTTCAACCAAAAGCCCGCGTTTGAAGCCGGATTTTTTTTGTTGCAAAGCAAGATGAATTTTAGGGTCAAAACTGGTGATCACCGCGGAATGTTCGAAACCTTGGAGCTGTTGTTCCAAGGTTTCAGTCAGTGCTTCAGCTTCAGTCTGTGTCTTCACTGCTTTCACTTCGACTTCAATATGATCGAAGTTATGAATAATTTTGAGCGTTTGTTCGAGCAGTGGCGTCGGTTCAACTTTGTTCCATTCTGACCAAGTCACAGCATGGTTATAGGGTTCTAACTCTTTTGAACTACATTCATATAGATGTTTATCTTGACCTGCCGTTCGCATAAATTGGTCATCATGCATGATCACTAGGGCACGATCTTTCAGTTGCCGAACGTCAAATTCGACAGCACGAATCCCTAAATCTTGAATATATTGAAAACCGCCAAGGGTGTTTTCAGGTGCTTCGCCACGAGCGCCACGGTGTCCGATTATGCGCATAAAGGGCCTGCAAAATTGAAAGATAAAAACATAGTGTCCTGTAAGAATGACAGGGAGATGACACTCTTATTTTGATCCGATCATCCTGAAATACAAGAATGATCGGACGAAATGTTTCGATTTATTTCAATGTAAAATAGACTTTTAATTGGTCAAAGGATTTGAGCAATTTTTGAATCCAAAACTTATTGATCAATCGTGTCGTTAATATTTTTCTGCCACAGCACTTCAGAGCCACCTTCTGCACGTTGTAATGTACGCGATGCGACAAATAACCAGTCTGAAAGGCGGTTCAAAAGCTGCAATGACGGCGCTTGAATGTTTTGGTCACGGTTATGTACAGCCATTAAACGGCGTTCTGCGCGGCGGCATACGCTACGAGCCTGATGGGCAAAGCTACATACTAAAGTGCCTGAAGGCAGGATAAAGTCTTTCAGCATCGGAAGTGCTTCATTCATGCGGTCGATGTCATTTTCCAAAAACTCAATTGACACAGGTTGTACCAAGTTGAAGTTTGGAATGCAGACTTCACCGCCAAGGTCGAATAACCAATGCTGAATCAGGCTGAGGGATTTATCCCAAGCCGCTTTGTCTTCAATACTGCTAAGTGCGATGTGCGAACGCAGAATACCAATGCTTGAATTGAGTTCATCGACATCTCCTAAGGCTTCAATACGTAAATCATCTTTGGCTACGCGTGATCCGTCGCCAAGACCTGTCGTACCTGAATCGCCTGTGCGGGTATAAATTTTACTTAAGCGGTGGCCCATTTTAATTGTCCATTTTTTGATTAAAAGTTGAATAAATCAGTGTGAAATTAATATCTAACTGTGATGCCAAAGGAAGCCAAACGGCCGCCATTTAAATAGAATTTGCCGTCGAAATTGCCAGCAGAAGCCGTTTTATATTGAACATCGCCGACATTTTGAATATTGGCAAAGAAGCGCAGTTGCTCGTTGGGTTGGTAATAACTATTGAAATCAATCTGAGCATGTCCAGGGATCACATCCTCATCATAATTACTGCTGTCTGAATGGCTGTTCGCACTCAGCGTTGTTGACAGCCCATAATGTTCATCAGCCCAACCAGCTGACAATGCCAGTTTTTGACGTGGGCGGCGGCTCAAATCCAAACCTGTTTTATCATTTTTTGCTTGATTGTAGCTATAACTGGCCTTTGTAAAAAATGCCTCATTGCTCCAATTCACATAGACTTCTGAACCTTGAATGGTCACTGCATCAATATTGGCAAACTTCCAGTTATTGTTGGGATCAGAATCAATAAGGTTATCAATTTCAGTTCTGTAGATAGACATACCAGTTTTTAGTTGTGGTGTCATTTGTAGGTCTAGCCCAATTTCATAGGATTGACTTTCTTCGGGTTTTAAGTCAGGGTTTGCATAGTCGCCATAATATAAGTCGTTCATGGTTGGCGCTTTAAATGCTGTACCAATATTGGCATAGCTACTAAACAACGGCGTGAAAAAATAACGCGCAGCAACTTGTCCGACCGTGTGTTGACCATATTTTTCATGGTCTTCACGACGAATACCCGCTTGAGTTTTTAATTTATCAGTTTGATATTGGTGCTGTAGATAATAACCCGTACTGTTTAAGTCTTGATGAAAAGACTCTGCAGTTTTTAGCGTTGATGTTTCTAGCTGCCGATGGGTGATGCCTGCAATGATGTTCTGAGACGGCGTCATTTGCTGTTTTGCGGTCAGTTCATATTCAGTGGATTCATAATGGGTCTGTTCAAAGATTTTGAGCTGTTCCAACTCATCTTTAAAATAAGACACGCGAGCATTCAGGGTCAGCTGATCTGTGGGGTTGAAGCGTGACTTCAGGGTTGCAATTTGATTTTTAAAATCTTGCGACTTTTGCTCATATTGCAGTGAATTCCAGCTGTATTGCTCATATTGAGCATTACCTTGGTTTTCAGAATAATCCAATGAAGTGCCAAAGCGTGTTTCTTCATAGCCAAATTTGGCAGACACGCCTTTTTGATTAAAGCTAGAAGCTCTGGCATTTTCATGTTCATGAATCAGTGTGCCGTCGGTTTCTAAACGCTGTCCACGAATTTGCGCATAAAAACCTTGCTTGGCTAGGTCTACCCCGACAGTACTTTTATAGGTTTGATTTTCACCTATTTCAGCGCTGATAAAAGCTGCATTTTTTTCAGGGGTTTTGCTAATGATTTGTACCACACCACCAATGGCATTGGTGCCATAAAGGACAGATGCTGGGCCTTTTAAAACCTCAATCTGCTTAATGTCTGTGGTATCTATAAAATTATTTGGCGCTAAACCGCTGGCATCATTATTTAAACGGACACCGTCACGCAATACCAAAGTGTGGTCTGACTCTGTGCCACGTAAAAAAAATGAAGCTTGTTGTCCATAGCCACCCAGCTGCACCATATTGATAGAAGCATCACTCATTAATAAATGTGGAAATGATGCAATTGGTGATTGATCTATGAGCGACTCATCAATAATGGAAATACGCGCAGGCACATTTTCTAATTTTTCTTGTGAGCGTGTTGCCGTGACGACAATGGTGTCCAATTTAGGTTGTGCAATGGAATCTGCTGCAACAGATATTTGGGAGCTAAAAATACAAAGGGCAGATATGCCAGCTGCAAGAACAGTCGGCTGAAAAGGAAAAGGCATACAATGCTCCATGCATTTACCCCACGTAAATGATTGAGTGATAGAACACAGTGAGCAGGTATCGGACTGGCAAGGCATTGCTTGCACACCGTTGCGGGGGCAGTGTTGTGGAAACTTCCCATGCCAACTGTTGTGAATGGCTTAAGTATAGAGAACTCCGATTTATCGAACAATCGAAACTATGGGGTATTTGAAGATAGGTACATATACAGCTTGACTTGCTTTGGAGCAGAAATTAATCTGCCAGCGCTTCAGGTGCTTTCTTAATTGAAAAGTGAAACTGGGAAGTCAGTCTAAACATTGAAAAGTGATTTGAATCTGACACTGCCCCCGCAACGGTGAATAGGCTTTATTTTGATAAATCCTTAAGTCCGGAGACCGGCCTGATGCAGACCTATACATAATGCGGCGGGCGTTATAGCGGGATTGCATCATTGCGCCAATATTGGCCTTGCATTGCTGACCCTGAATCCGCCTCGCGTTATCCAACTTTTATTTCGCACGGGCGGTGCGATCGGGGAATACAGCATGCATTCTTTCTCTAAGACTCTTATCGGGTCGCTTTTTGTTTTATCTCCACTTTCTGCTGCGATGGCAGCAGACCAAGTTTATCAACTTCCAGTCATTACCAACACGGTTGCCAATATTGTTGAGCAAGACGCACAAAAAACTTTGGCAGCAGTGACTGTAATTGACCGTGAAGAAATTGAACGTAAGCAATTTACTTCTTTACAAGAATTGCTTCGTACAGTGCCGGGCGTAACGTATACCAACTCTGGTGGTTTAGGTCAGCCAACAAGTATTTCCATTCGTGGTACAGGCTCTACTGCGGTATTGGTATTGGTGGATGGTCAAAAACTGGGTTCAGCAACTTCAGGCCAAACTTCATTTGAGCATTTGCCAGTTGATCAAATTGAACGTGTAGAAGTGGTCAAAGGTCCGCGCTCAAGTTTATATGGTTCTGAAGCTGTAGGCGGTGTGATTCAAATCTTCACCCGTAAAGGGACGCAAAATGGCGTAAAACCATTTGCTTCGCTCAAGTATGGTTCACATGAAACTTACGATGCAAATGTCGGTGTGAATATTCGTCAGGATAATTCTTGGGCGACGCTGAGTTTGGCAGGCTTGAAAACACAAGGTTTAGATGTAACAACTTTGCCGACTGAAACAGATAAAGATGGTTATGAAAACTATTCTGCGTCAATTAAAGCGGGTCATCAGTTTAATGATCAATTTGCAGCTGATTTTAATGTTCTCTATGTAAATGGCGAAACAAATTACGATAGTCCATATAACCTAAATCCTTATAACAAGGTTGAACAAAATGTGTATGGCGTTGGCTTTAGCTATTCTCCTGTAGATCTTTGGAAAACGCAGCTTAAATTTGGCCGTTCAGAAGATAAATACGAAACCTTTAGTGCAGATAAATCAACTGGTGTATTTGATACCACAAAAGACAGCATCAGCTGGTTAAACACATTATCTTTCAATGCAAACAACACACTATTGGTAGGTGTAGATTACTTAAATGATCAAGTCGACAGCACCACCAATTACGATGAAAAAGAGCGTGATAATGTCGGTTACTATGCGCAATATCTTGGTGATTTTGGTCGAGTGAACCTGCAAGCTGCTATTCGCTTAGATGATAACGAACAGTTTGGTGATCACAGCACAGGCAATGCCGCTGTTGGTTATTCATTTAACGACAACTACAGCACTTATGTTTCTTACGGTACCGCTTTCCGCTCACCAACATTTAATGACTTATATTATCCGGGTTGGTCAAATCCAAACTTAGTCCCTGAAGAGTCTGAAAACATTGAAATTGGATTCAAAGGGTCGCAATGGCTGAATTGGTCTGTTTCTGCCTTCCATAATGAAATTGATAATATGATTTCAGGCGGAACCAATATTGCAAAAGCAAAAATTAAGGGTGTGGAGGCTGAGTTCGGACAGTCACTGGATAACTTCACGTGGAACTTAAACTATACTTATCAAGAGCCTGAATATAATTCGGGGGCGACAAAAGGCAATCAAATCGCGGGTCGTGCAGGCCAATTATTGAATGTATCTGCAGATTATACGATGGATAAATGGACGCTAGGTGGCTCTGTACACGCAGAAGACCAGCGTTATAAGGATGCCGCTAATACAACAAGCTTTGGCAGTTTTGCGACAGCAGATGTACGTTTAACCTATCAAGCGACTCCTGAATTTTCTGTACAAGCGAAGCTTGCTAATATGTTTGATAAAGAATATTACACGGTGTATGACTCTTGGAGTGATTATTACTACCGTCAAGAAGGCCGTACTGCTTGGGTAACATTACGTTATGCAATGAAATAATTCATTAAAATGTCAAAAGGCCCTGATCATTCAGGGCTTTTTATTTTTGCAGTGGAATCATGCTGAAAATCCACGCAATGCATGAAAATTGCATTACAATGATTCGCCTTCATATTCATAGATAGGCTATGAATAGGGCGGAGTCAGAGCCAAAACAACATGCGAACCCGTGCCAAAATCTGCGGAATTACACGTATTCAAGATATTCAATCTGTCGTCCAAGCTGGCGCAGATGCGATCGGATTTGTATTCTTTGCGCCAAGCCCGCGCAGTGTAACGGCAGCGCAAGCTGCTGAGCTGATTCAGCATGTGCCGCCGTATGTGCAGACAGTGGGTTTATTCGTGAATGCATTGGCTGCAGACATACAGAATATTTTAAAAATTTCACCTGTAGACATCCTGCAATTTCATGGTGATGAAAGCCCTGAACAGTGCCAAATAATTGCGCAGACCGTTGGACGCCGCTGGTACAAAGCCATTCAGGTCAAGCCTGATTTAGATGTGATTAGCAAGATTCAAGCCTTTCAAGAAGCAGGGGCAAGTGCCGTACTGTTAGATGCATGGCATCCTGAGCTGAAAGGCGGTACAGGGCATAGCTTTGACTGGGCACAGTTCCCAAAACTCGATATTCCTTTAATTTTGGCGGGCGGTTTAAAGCCTGACAATATTGAAGAAGCGATTCAAATCACTGGTGCTTACGCCGTAGATGTGAGTGGTGGTGTAGAATCGGCAAAAGGTATTAAAGACCAACAACTCATAGAACGCTTTATGCAAGGAGTCCATCGTGGATCAGCAAAATAAGATTGACTATACCCAATTCCCTGACGCACTAGGGCATTTCGGTATTCATGGCGGGCGTTTTGTGTCAGAAACTCTTATGGCAGCACTTGAGGACTTAGAAAAACTCTATTTCCGCATGAAAGATGATGCACAGTTTTTGGCAGAATTCGACCGTGACTTGGCGTATTACGTCGGTCGTCCAAGTCCTTTGTATTATGCTGAGCGATGGTCGAAAGAGTTGGGTGGTGCGCAAATTTACTTAAAACGTGAAGACCTGAACCATACAGGTTCACATAAAGTGAATAACACCATTGGTCAGGCTTTACTGGCTAAGCTTTCAGGTAAAAAACGTATTATTGCCGAAACAGGTGCGGGTCAGCACGGTGTAGCAACGGCAACGATTGCAGCGCGTTTAGGCCTTGAGTGTGTGGTGTTTATGGGGGCGGAAGACGTAAAACGTCAAGCCATGAACGTGTACCGTATGCGTTTATTGGGTGCGACTGTTGTACCTGTGGAAAGCGGTTCAAAAACATTGAAAGATGCCATGAACGAAGCGATGCGTGACTGGGTAACCAATGTTGATTCAACTTATTACGTGATTGGTACAGTTGCAGGTCCACATCCATATCCGCAATTGGTACGTGATTTCCAATCGATCATTGGCCGTGAAGCGCGTAAACAGATTCAAGAACAAGCAGGCCGTCTGCCAGATGCTCTTGTTGCATGTGTGGGTGGCGGTTCAAATGCGATGGGCTTGTTCTATCCATTTTTAAATGATGAAGATGTGAAAATGTACGGTGTTGAAGCTGCAGGCTACGGCATTGAAACGGGCAAGCATTCTGCACCATTAAACGCAGGTCATGTCGGTGTACTTCACGGTAACCGTACGTACTTGATGTCGGATGATCAAGGTCAAATCATTGAAACACATTCAATCTCTGCAGGCCTGGACTACCCAGGTGTAGGCCCTGAGCACAGCTTCTTAAAAGATATGCACCGTGTGAACTATGTGCCAATCAATGACACTGAAGCGCTACAAGGCTTCCGTGATTTAACCCAAATTGAAGGTATTATCCCTGCATTGGAAAGCTCACATGCGATGGCTTATGTGACGAAACTTGCGCCGACCATGGACAAAGACCAAATCATTATTGCGACTGTATCAGGCCGTGGTGATAAAGACTTAATGACCGTTGCCCGCATTGATGGCGTGGAAATGGTTGAGATGTAAACTCCTTTAAGCCTCTCCCTTTGGGAGAGGTTTGGAGAGGGTGAATTAAAAATCGCGCAGAAGCAATTCCGCGCGATTTTTTTTTGGCTGAAAATTTTATTAAGGCAAATCACTACAAAACTGATGCAGAATAAAAGTGTGAAATAAATCACAATGCTGTGTAAATTTTATTGCTTTAGAAAGACTTTATAACAATGACGTTTACCCAATTGGTTCGTGCAGAATCCTTTCCAACCCATATTTATTGGCAATGGCGTGATACTTTTGCGCTGTGCATTCTTCCGCTGATCTTGTTCAACAGTTATGTCTTAGACCAATTTTTTGGTGTTTCAGCTCAGGTTGCTTTGGGTGATTCGATCTTTCGCGGCATTTTATTTATTGCCGTGTGCTGGCTCTATAAAACGATGCTGTATACGCACTGGCAAAAGTATAAACAGGCCTTTTGGCGCTCAAGCCTGTTGGTGGTTGTCGGTGCAGTCGTATTACAAGTGGTGATTTCTTTTACACGCAGTCTGTTGCCAGTGGGCGAGAGCATTGAAAAAGAATCGACCATTGATCCCAATACGATTGCCTTTTTTAGTTTGCTGATCATCAGTCTTGGGCCATTATTTACCGCTTTGCTCGAAGATATTATTTTCCGCTATACCTTGTTACAAAAGCTATTTGTACAGCCTTGGCTGTGGCGAGTGATTTTGGTCTTGCTGAACTCAATCTTATTCGGCTTGATTCATTATCATAATTTTAATGGCGATTTGATTGCGACCATTAGTTTTATGGCGGCAGGTCTATTTCTCAACCTCATCTATTTGTGGACGCGTAACATTTGGCATGTCTTACTCATTCATTTCGTTAACAATGCAGTACTATCGCTAGGCGGCGTGATTTTATTGAAATTGCTTCAGCCCTATGTGGGCAGTTGAAGTCAAAAATAGGGGGAAGATTGTGTCCAGTTTATTTATGGTGATGCTCGGCGGACGCCATCCAAGAGCAAATATTGAAGTGCATGATGTCATTCTTGCAGTGGGTAACGCATTAGAAGAGGTTTATCCACAACTGAGAACGGCATGGTTTGGTGAGCAAAAAGGCTTACATATTGATGCTTGGGCACAGGTACATACAGTCAGCACTGAAAATCGGCATTATCGTATCCAATTTTGTGATGCTGCGCCCCGAGCTGAAGATGAAAAATTATGGCTGATTAATCTCGGGGGATATGATGCTCGCGAATTTGGTGAATTACATCGTTATGTTTTGGTGACGGGACAAAATGCCAGCGTTGCAAAACAACGGGGCAAGGCTTTTTTTGAGTCACATTGGCAAAAACAACATACCGACCGAACCCTAGATGTTGATGATTGTATTGCGATTGATCATGTCTATGGGCGCTATATCGAATTGGTTGAAACCCCGCATAGCCAGCAAAATTCATGGAAAAATGATTACATCTTAATAAATGAATAATTGTGATGATTAAGAGCTGAAATGTCAGCTTTTATATTTTTTTGTGATATTCGCCTGAAATCAGATGGATTGTCTTTTCAGGCGTTAAATAATAGGCATAATAACATTCAGGATTTAGACCTTAAACCTCAATGGAATGGCGTATATGGATTTAATACGGCCGAATGGACAGCCGCATTATGGGCGTTTTAGTGAACTTCCCAATCGCATCGATTTAAGTAAGTATGAATATAAGACACCGTATGGAAAACGACTTGAAGGTTGGCGTAAGCGTTTAAAATATAAAAAATTTAAATTTTGTTGTATTCAGCATGAACATTATACGATTGGTCTAGCGATCGCCGATATCGCGTGGGCGGGGCACGGTTTTGTCTATATGTATGATCATATTTCGAATGAAGTATTGGAATGGAATTCGATTAATTTCCTGTCACGCAATACCGTTTTAGATGAACAACCTTTATTTAATCAGAGTCATTTTATTAAGTCAGGGATTCAACTGGACATTCAGCATGCCAATGGTGTGCGATACATTCAAATGTCGAAACATGGCGAACTCAAACTGAGCGCTCGAGTGTTTTGCGCAGGGACAGATCCTCTGAGTATGTGTAGCCCTACAGGGATTAATGGTTGGACCTATACTCAAAAATTGACGACGTTAGGGTGTGAAGGTTTTTTTATCAATAAGCAAGGCAAGACCATTCAATTCCATGACCGGACATTGGTGTCTTTAGATGATACCTGTGGTTTTCTTCGTCCTGAAACCGCATGGTTTTGGCTGTCGTGTAACTTTTGGGATAGCCAAAATCGACGCGTTGGGATCAATCTTGCCTCTGGGGTAAATGAAAGCTTTGGTAATGAAAATTGCCTATGGGTCAATGGACATTTGTATGCCATGTCTGATGTGCTGTTTCAGCAACAAGGCGATAATCAATGGAATATTAGTTCATTAGACAACAGCTTAAATTTGATCGTCACCACAGGTTGGCGGCGCTATGAAAACCTGAATTTAAGATTGGTCGGTAGTCAGTTCAGTCAATGGCAGGCAAAAATTAGCGGTACAATTCAACGTGATGGCGAAGAAATTGTATTCTTAAATGAATATGGTTTACTTGAGCAGCACTATGCCAAATGGTGAGTGTAAGCCTATAAAAAAGCCGCAATCGATGCGGCTTTTTTTATTCAATTTTTATTTTGCAGCTTGCCAAAACACTTCAGCTGCTTGTATCGGATCATTGGTTTCTTCATAAGTTTTTAACCAAAGATCATAATTTTGCACAATGGGATGCTGACTCGGATGGAAGTCTTTTTTAAACCAATCTCGATATGGTTTGCTCATTCGGGTGAGGGTGCCATTTTTACCAAAGAACCACGGTAAGCCTTTCATATTTAATTTTAAACGTTCAGTGAAGCTGAAACCGTCATGTTTCAGCATCACATTAGCACGGTATAAGGTAAAGCCAAGCATCAATCCACTGGTCCAGACCAAAGTAAATTTCTTTAGATTTTCATCGACCTTCGCCACATCTTTCATCACATCAAAAGCCACATCGCGATGTTCCATTTCTTCTATCGCATGCCAAATAAATAATGCACGGACATAAGGATGCGCAGATTCTAAGACGGACTTTTGGCTACAGAACGTTTCAGCCATCAGCGCAGTTAAATGCTCGGCGGAAGCCGTCATGGCAATGTTGTATTCTGGTGAGCGCTTGCTCAGTTCAAATTTAAAAATTTTATTTAGACGTTTAATGAACGCATCGACAGGCATGCCTTGTTGTTTCATTAACATGTTCATTTTGTCATGCGCCATACCGTGCTGTGCTTCTTGACGAATAAAGTCAGCGACACGTTGCTGTAAATCAGGGTCTTGAATTTGACTACGGAACAGACGTACAGATTCAATGAAATAGCGCTCGCCATCAGGAAAGGTCAGGCTCAAGGCATCAAACATACGTGTTAAAAAGGGGTCTCCGCCAAACCAATAGCGCGGGATTTCTTCTAACTTAAAATTCAGCTTTGTGCGAACAATGGGTTCGACTTGATATTTGACGATAGCATTCATGATATTTTTTCTGTGCGAGTCGTATTGATTGCAGTATGTCGGAGAAATTGCACTTTGTTTTGACAGATATTGCCAATTTTTATACATTTTACGCCATGATGAAAATATAAAATGTCAAAATTGGCAGGTCAGAAAGAGGGGCGAGATGGCTGAAATTCAGATCCCAAATGGTTACTTCCAACTGTGGAATATGGTCTTAATTGAGCGTGAATTAAACTATACACAGCTCGAATGGATTGCGCCGTATGCTGCGCAAATTCAGCATGTGCTGTCTTTGCCGATCGACTCTCAATCGCCGAATTCTTTTTTTAACAGCATCATGCAACTGACTCAGCAGCATCTGGATTGTCCGCAATTGGTTTTTGAAATGGCCAAGTATATTCGTGCGGAGCATTTTGGGGTGTTAGGCTATATGGCGACACTGAGTAATAGCGTTGCAGATGCTTTGCAATATGTGATGCGATTTAGTCGTTTGGTGATTGATGGGGCGCAAATTGTGCCAATGAATATGAGCCATCAAGATCATCAAATTATTCTGTCTTGGCCACAGCATGATGATGAATATGCTTTGGTGAATGAGTTGACCATGGCCTGTATGGCACATTTGGCCAAGCAAATTTTTCCAGATTCTTTAAAGTTACTCCGCATTCATTTTGCCCATGCGCCGCGGATGGCACGTTATCACTATGAAAAGTTTTATGGCTGCCAAATGGAATTTTCGACCCTTAAATATTCATTTGTGATTCATGCCGATAGTTTGGATTTAAAGTCAGAACTTGCTGATCCGTCACTGATGCAATTGTTATTACGTCAGGCCGAAGAGGCGATAGCCGCTCGTCCGCAACATGCAGATCCAATTCTACAGATGCAACAATGCATCGCTGATCATCTCAAACAAAAACAGCAAGCCCCTAAAATAGAGTGGTTAGCAGAGGAGTTACATCTGTCAGTCAGAACCTTGCAACGACAGTTAAAGGAGAAAGACACCTCGTTTAAACGGCTTTTGGAGCTTGAACGGATGAAACGCTGTGAATATCTACTTTCACAACAAACCCATTTGACGGATATCGCGTTGCAGTTAGGATATTCAGATCAGTCTGCTTTGGCACGTGCTTTTAAGGCATATAGTGGAGAGACATTATTAGCGCGAAAAAAAACCTTGAGATTAGAATAAAACTTGCAGATTGCTCGTTAAGAAAAGCCTTTTAAACAACATTAAAAAAAGCGGTCAAACGACCGCTTTTCTTTAAAGCCAAGCTTATGCCGCAGCTTTTAATTTTGGATACCGAAGTAAAATGGCAAGGATGGCAAAGATTGCCAAGACCCAACAGTAATACACACTACCAATCAGTTCCACAGGCGAAAGTTTTGCGATCGAACAAGCCAGTAACAGCTGTGCACCATAAGGAATGAGACCTTGGACTACGCAAGAGAAAATGTCCAAGAGCGCAGCAGCACGTTTAGGGTCTACACCATATTCTTTCGCGACTTCACGTGCCATGTCACCAGATAAAATAATTGCGACAGTGTTGTTTGCCACAAATAGGTTGGAGAAAATCACCAAGAAACTGATACCAATTTCACCTGCGCGTTCAGCACCAACTTTAAAGTAGCGTGTCATGCTGTAAATGCGTTGAATTAGCCATTCTAAACCGCCTTCTTTTTGCATAATGGCAGAAATACCACCCAAGAAAATAGAAAGCAGGGCAACTTCAAACATGCCGGTAAAGCCGTCATAAATAGAATTATTTAAGCTTAAGAAATTAAATTCAGGTTGAATCACCATACCAATCAAGCCAGACAGTAAGACACCAATGGTCAGTACAGCAAGCACGTGCAAACGTGAAAAGGCCAAAATAAATACGGCTAAATACGGCAAGATCAGCCACGCATTATAAGCTTTGTGTTCAATCGCTTGTGAGCCTTGACTCATGAATAAATAGATACAGATGCTGACAATCGATGCAGGAACAGCAATCCAAACATTGACTCTAAATTTATCGCGAAGCTGAACTTTTTGACTGTTCGTTGCAGCAATGGTGGTATCTGAAATCATCGACAGATTATCACCAAACATAGCACCGCCGACCACAGCACCAATGGCATACACCACTTCAATTTCGGTGACTTGAGCAAAACCAAAGGCAATTGGTGCACAGGCTGCAATAGTGCCCATGGAGGTTCCCATCGCTGTGGCAATAAAGGCCGCAATAATAAACAGCATGGGCAGCACGAACTCAGGCGCAATCATCGATAGTCCCAACTGCACTGTTGCATCGACACTACCGATGGCACTGCTGACACTGGCAAAAGCACCAGCGAGCATAAAGACCATGAACATTAAGATCAAATTCGGGTGGCTAGCACCTTTCATAAATGTATCAATCGCGTCATTTATCTTGCCGCGATAGAGCAAAATTGCCAATACAATTGCAGGAAGAGCAGCGACTGGGGCTTTCACTTGATAGAACGCAAACTCAGTTCCAATGATGGAATGGTAAATACCACTGCCCAAAAAAATGGTCAGAAAAACAATAAGCGGGAGCAGTGCAAATGCCCGAGCAGGCACTTTCACTTGTGAATCGGAGGACATAGGAGATAAAAAAATAAAAGTATGCGGCTAGTATAAAGCAGGTTTTGCAATTTAAGGAAAATTAAAATGTAAATGCTAAGCCTGTTATTTTTAACATTTTTTTGATGATAAAATTAAGTTAATCTAAAACCTTATAATTTTGCCAGATCCTAAAATTAGGCATCTTTGATCATTGTGAAAAAAACTGAAATATCGGTAAATGATGCTTTCGGGTTGTTCTGGAAAATTATGTTTGCATGAGAAATGCCGACTGAGGATTGTATGCCCTGTTCAATGGGTAAAAAATAGCGTTACAATGCGATGTCTTGTATTTCGACAAAACCCACATCATAGTTTTGATTCATTCAAGGAAAGTATAACCCTATGTCACGTTTAGCCACTCGATTTGGAACGCTTAAATCTCAACAGCGTAAGGCCTTGGTTTCTTATGTTATGGCTGGTGACCCTCATCCACAAGTAACGGTACCTTTGTTACATCAAATGGTTGAGGCAGGTGTAGATGTGATCGAATTGGGTCTTCCATTTTCAGACCCAATGGCGGATGGTCCTGTTATTGCACTTGCCGCGGAGCGTGCGCTTGCTGCAGGAACCAATACTCTAGATGCCTTGAACATGGTGAAAGAGTTCCGTAAAAACGATACAGAAACACCAGTAGTACTGATGGGCTATTTAAACCCTGTTGAAGTAATCGGCTATGAAAAGTTTGTTGCCTATGCACATGAATGCGGTGTAGATGGCGTGCTCTTGGTGGACCTTCCACCAGAAGAAGCAAAAGATCTAGATGCAGTATTGAAAAAATACGACATGGATCAAATCTTCTTACTTGCGCCAACATCCACTGATGAACGTATTCAGCATGTGGTGAAACAAGCCAGTGGATTTATCTACTATGTTTCTTTGAAAGGTGTGACAGGTGCAGCGACTTTAGACGTTGCTGAAGCTGCGGCACGTATTCAAAAAATCAAATCGTATACTCAGGTACCTGTCGGCGTTGGCTTTGGTATTAGTGATGCAGCATCGGCGAAAGCCATGGGTGTTGCTGCAGATGCGGTGATTGTAGGTAGTGCTTTTGTTAAACAATTTGCAAACTTAGCGCCAGAACAAGCTGTAATCGAAACAGTGAATAAAGTGAAGGAGCTTCGAGCTGCGCTCGATGAGTTAGTATGAGTCAAGACGCAAAAACAGGCAAAATTCTGAGCGCATCTACGCCATGGACAGAGCGTGCGGTACCAGGTATTCATGTACCTGATGAACAGCAAGCATTAAAGGCGACATTTACTGAGCCGACGATTGAATGTCCTGAGTGTCATGCACTTGTGACTCGTACTGCAATGTCATTTAATGCCTACGTTTGTCCGCAGTGTGATGAACACTTGCGAATGAAAGCGCGTGATCGTTTGAACTGGTTCTTTGACCAAGTACAAAAAGAATTGGGTCAAGAATTTAAAGCCAAAGATCCACTTAAATTTGTAGATAGCAAAGCGTATCCAGACCGTATGTCTGAAGCGCAGAAGAAAACCGGTGAAACAGAAGCTTTAGTGGTGATGCAAGGAACGCTGAAAGGCATTCCAATGATTGCAACCGCATTTGAATTTGATTTCATGGGCGGTTCAATGGGTACTGTTGTAGGTGACCGCTTTGTTCAAGCGGCTGAACTTGCAATTAAATCCAAACAACCACTTATTTGCTTCGCTGCCTCTGGTGGTGCGCGTATGCAAGAAGGCATGTTGTCACTCATGCAAATGGCGCGTACTTCAGCTGCCATCCAAAAAATGAAAGATGCAGGCTTGCCTTATCTAGTGGTGTTGACACATCCAGTCTATGGTGGTGTGACTGCATCATTGGCAATGCTCGGTGATGTTCATTTGGCTGAGCCGAAAGCCATGATTGGTTTTGCTGGTAAGCGTGTAATTGAGCAAACTGTACGTGAAAAATTGGAAGAACCGTTCCAACGTGCGGAATATTTGCTTGATCATGGTGTAGTCGATCAAATTGTCCACCGTCATGCATTACGTGATACAGTTTATCGTATTGTAGCGAAATTGATGAACTTGCCTTGAACACAGCACCACTTGCAACTGATTCTTTAAACACATGGCTCGATTATTGGAGCCATGTTCATGTTACGGGTATTGATTTAGGACTGGAGCGGGTAATTCCTGTTGCGGAACGACTCGGTGTAACCCAGCCTGATGCGAAAGTGCTGACGGTCGCGGGAACAAACGGTAAAGGTTCAACCACGACCACTTTGGCTGCGATTTTAAATGCCCAAGGTTATAACGTGGGGCTATACCAATCACCGCATATCTATCGATTCAATGAACGTGTAAAGCTTCAAGGTGTTGAAGTAGCCGACCAAACCCTGATTGATGCTTTTGTAGCTGTTGATCAGGCGCGTCGTGAATGTGAATTAAGTTTATCTTTTTTTGAAGCGACCACTTTGGCCGCTTTTGTTATTTTTAAACAACAACATTGTGATGTATGGGTACTTGAAGTAGGCCTAGGTGGTCGACTTGATGTAGTCAATGTTGTCGATCCAGATGTTGCAGTGATTACCAATATTGGTTTAGACCATACCGATTGGTTGGGCGACACCATTGAAAAAATTGCTTTTGAGAAAGCAGGAATTATTCGTCCGAATATTCCCGTAATTTTTGGTGGGCAGCAAGTTTTGCCTGAAGCCATTCGTCAAAAAGCAGAAGATTGCCAAGCCGCTTTACATGTACTCAATCGTGATTATTTTTATCAGTACAGTGATAATGGACAATCTTGGATGTTTGCCTCATCAGGTTCAACCTTAAAACTCCCCGTGGGTTCTTTGGCACTCGAAAATATCTCTACGGCTGTAGCAGCAATATTGGCCAGTGGTTTGGTGGTCTCTCAGCAGTCGATCGCTCAGGGGATTATCAATGCCAAGTTACAAGGCCGTTTTGAAGTTAGAGAAATTGCAGGAAAAACGGTGATTTTCGATGCGGGACATAACCCGCATGGTGTTGAATTTTTGTTAAAGCAATTGCGAAATTTTCTCCAGTACAATAAACAATACACAGAAGTGATCAGCGTTTTCTCCATGCTGACTGATAAAGACATAAATTCTGTCGTTAACTTATTGAAAGATACGGTAAGAATGTGGAAAATTGCACAATTAAATGTGCCACGTGCGGCATCTATCACACAATTGGGTAGCGCACTGCAGCATCAAGTCGTAGAACATTATGACAATGTGCAATTAGCTTTTAAGTCCGCGCTGGAAGAAACAAAGAATAATCAGCTGATTCTGGTATGTGGTTCATTTCATACCTTAGAAGCGGTATGGGAGTATCTGGAAGAATGTCAATGAATAACAAACAACGCTGGATGGGTGGTGTTGTTTTATTAGGTGGTGGTGTACTGCTGGCCGCACTTTTACTTAAAGGCAAAGAAGAAATACATCAAAATCAAAGCCAAACCCCTGAAATGGCTCAAGTTGAGCAACAAGGTCAGGGTGCGGGTAAAATGTCATCATTGACTGTTGATGTTGAAACTGAAAAGCGTCTGCTCGAAGAACAACGACGTACCCGTGAAAAATCGGTTGCGGAGCAAGAAGCACGCGCAGCAGAATTTTTAGCGATGCAACAACAAGCGGAAGCTGATGCAGCACGTAAAGCAGCAGAAGAATATGCGGCATTAAACGCACATCGTTCAGCTCAACAAAGTTCGGATAATATTCCGCCCGAATTGGTTGAAGATGAAAAAGCCAAGCAAAAGCGTTTAGCTGAGGATAAGTTGGCGGCTCAAAAAAAGTTAGAGACTCAGTCGGCGCAGCAAAAGGCTGATCAGGCACGTATCGCAGCAGATAAACAAAAAGCCGAAGCAAAACGTAAAGCGGATGCTCAAAAAGAAGCTGAACGTAAAGCTAAAGCACATGCTGAAGCTGAGAAAAAAGCAGCGGATAAGAAAGCAGCCGAAGCTAAGCAACAAGCTGAAGAAAAGCGTAAAGCTGAAGAAAAACACAAGGCAGAAGAAAAGCGTAAAGCCGAAGCCAAGAAAAAAGCTGAAGCTGAAAAAGCACGTGATCTGTTGGAAAATGGCGATAAGCAATGGATGGTACAAGTTGCGCTGGCTGCCAATGAAGCCAATGCCGATGCCGTCGCTGCAAAATTACGTGCAAAAGGCTATAAAGTGACAAAGAGTCCGACATCTAAAGGCATTCGTATTATGGTTGGCCCTTCGAAGGACCGTGATGCTGCGGACGCAACACGTAAAAAGATCAATTCAGATGCAAGTTTGAATATGAAATCGGCGTGGGTGATTGATTGGGTACCACTCGATAAACGCTAAGTTTATTTGAGGAATGACCTTTAATAAGATGGATTCAGTAGTTGCTGCTGAATCCATTTTACATTTTCAGGGCTGAATAATCGGTCGATATTTTTCCAAATAGGGTGGAAGCCATAGCCACCTTGTTTCATTTCACGTTTTGCTTCCTCAATGGACCAATGTTGAAAAATAATACGGTACATGGCCACACTCGCTCCTGTACGGTCTGAGCCGTGGTAGCAATGGATTAATACTTTTTGCTGCTGTTGTTCAGCTTCTTTTATGGTTTTCATCACCGCCAGTAAATCTTCACGAACGATTTGCCACGTGTGTATCGGAATATGTACAAATTTAATCTTTTGCATATCAATAGCATTTTTTAAGCGTTCTGGATCATGATGCCGCGAACGTAAATTTATGATCACATAGATTTGCTGTTCTCGTAGAACAGGGGCGAGATCTGCATCAGGTTGTTCACTGCGAAATAATGTTGGGCTGATCTGATAAAAATTATGCTGTTGATGAACGACTTTTCCCCAATGCTGAGGACGTTCATTTAACGGTAATGGATTTGATGTCATGCAACCCGTGAAGCTAACACTAAGGAGGATCATTGGTAGGATTTTAGCGGTCATAGCTTGTATTCTGATAGCGAGAGAATTCGAATGGGTCATGTACACAGATGAGATCGATGTCTGGATGCTACGCTAACTGCTGAATCTTATGAAGGGAGTGCAGTCGCTGTGTATTGTCGGTGGCAAATAAACGCTCAAGCTGATTTAAGGCCCGCGAATGAAAATTTGGATTTAATTGATGCTGTGAGTAATAAGCATCGCCACAATATAACAACCAGCGCTGGTTATTTTTAATCGCAATACCGGCATGACCCGCGGTATGTCCCAAAAGTGGAAGCATTAAAATGTCATCTTGAAAAATAGACAGACCGGCAGTGTGTTCTAAGTTAAACCATGCTTGCGTCCCGATGCTTTCGATAAAATTCCAATAACGATGCAGTTGGAATTGCTGTGATCGATAGCGCAGTCGTGATTTTAAGCTATGAAGGTTTTGAGTGGCGTTATATTCACTGGCTAGTACATGCACGGTCGCCTGCGGAAAATCAGAGATCCCGCCAGCATGATCAAAATCTAAGTGTGACAACAAAATGTGTTTAACATCTTGAGCCCTAAAGCCTAATTTTTGAATTTGATGAATCACGGTTTGTTGTTTTCAAGTTTTTCTTAGTTATAACGGAATTGTGATGTTTAACCAATCTAATCCCAGAGAGGAATTTGTAATCAAAAAAAGCTCATCCGAAGATGAGCAGGTTGGAGAATGCCAGAACGGGCTCGTCATTCGTTCTGAGGGGAAAACTATAAGTAACTATAAGTAACTATAAGTAACTATGGTTATGATTCTGAGTTGGGTCAGGTGCTGCACTTAAAAATAGTTAAATTTGTACCTTCGCTTTGGTCACTCACAGCAGAGCTTCTTATCTTGCGCTCGGACAGCGTAATGCTCCGTTTTATCCTCACTTAGGTTGAGGCGTTAAACGAAGGTAAGGCGTAACTGCGTTATACCCTTGAGGAAAGCGTTGTTTGATTTCCTCTTCATCTTTTAATGACGGCACAATCACCACATCTTCACCTTGTTGCCAGTTGGCCGGTGTTGCAACTTTATGGTTGTCTGTCAGTTGCAAAGAGTCAATGACACGTAAAATTTCATGGAAGTTACGCCCTGTAGATGCAGGATAAGTAATGATTAAACGGACTTTTTTATGTGGATCGATGATCACCAAAGAGCGAACAGTTAATGTTTCGCTTGCATTGGGGTGAATGAAATCATAAAGGGCGGACACTTTACGGTCTTTGTCTGCAATGATCGGGAAGTTGACCGTGGTATTTTGAGTATTATTAATGTCGTTAATCCAACCATGATGCGACTCAACATCGTCAACAGACAGGGCAATGGCCTTGACACCACGTTTGATAAATTCATCTTTTAGTTTTGCGGTAAATCCAAGTTCTGTGGTGCAGACTGGGGTGTAATCGGCAGGATGCGAAAATAAAATGCCCCAACTGTCACCTAAAAAGTCATAAAAATGAATGCTGCCTTCGCTTGAGTCTTGAGTAAAGTCTGGTGCAGTATCACCTAAACGAATCGTCATGGAATATCCCCGTATTTATTGAATTTGTTTAACTCAAAAATAAATATGAAGGATTTTTTTTATGATTAAAAATAGTGTTTTTTCATTTCTTTATGAATATATTTCATATAAAACAGTTTTATTGGGGGATAAATGCGAAATATCTCAGGACAGAGTCACTATGTTGTCTGCAGAAAATTTGTTACATTAGCTTGCCTTAAGTCTCCGGGGCTAGAACCCGAGCGCAGAATATTTAAGGGGATTTTTGTGCAAAACCCTTGTACTTCGAATTTCTAGCACCATAATAACGACTAAGAAAATATATTCATTTGACAAGCAAGATTTAGAGAGTCTATTCATGTTGGCAAGTCTGATCGGAGGAATCTTCG
The DNA here is from genome assembly GCF_013419525.1 of Acinetobacter sp. YH12076. Lineage (NCBI taxonomy): Bacteria > Pseudomonadati > Pseudomonadota > Gammaproteobacteria > Moraxellales > Moraxellaceae > Acinetobacter > Acinetobacter sp. YH12076. The sequence goes on from NZ_VOZY01000013.1 coordinate 115,449, forward strand.
GTACCAAAAATGAGCGCGAACTCAAACGCATGCGTAAAATCGTAGAGAAGATTAATGCGCTCGAGCCGACGATATCTGTTCTAAGCGATGCAGACTTATCTGCAAAAACTGAAGAATTCAAAGAACGTTATAAAAAAGGCGACAGCCTTGATAAATTATTACCTGAAGCATTTGCTGTTTGTCGTGAAGCTGCAAAGCGTGTCATGGGCATGCGTCATTATGATGTACAGCTGATTGGTGGTATTACTTTACATGAAGGTAAGATCGCAGAGATGCGTACCGGTGAAGGTAAAACCCTCATGGGAACGCTTGCTTGTTACCTCAATGCGATTAGTGGTGAAGGTGTTCACGTGATTACGGTGAACGACTATCTCGCACAGCGTGATGCTGAATTAAACCGTCCATTATTCGAATTTTTAGGTTTAAGCATTGGGATTATTTACTCAATGCAAGACCCAACTGAAAAAGCTCAAGCGTATCGAGCTGACATTACTTACGGTACCAACAACGAATTCGGTTTCGATTACTTGCGTGACAACATGGTGTTTTCTGCTGCTGAGAAAAAACAGCGCAGCTTAACCTATGCCATCATCGATGAGGTCGATTCGATCCTGATTGATGAAGCACGTACACCGTTGATCATTTCTGGTCAATCAGAAGACTCTTCTCAGTTGTATGCTGCAATTAACAGCATTCCACCAAAACTTCATGCACAAAAAGAAGAAAAAGTACCAGATGGCGGTCACTTCTGGATTGACGAAAAACAGCGCTCTGTAGAAATGACCGAAGTCGGTTATGAAACTGTTGAAGCTGAATTGATTCAAATGGGCTTGCTTGCTGAAGGTGAAAGTTTATATTCATCTGCTAATTTAAACTTGGTACACCATGTTTCTGCGGCCATTCGTGCGCATTACCTATACCAACGCAACGTGCATTACATCATCCACGAAGGTGAAGTGATCATTGTCGATGAAAACACTGGTCGTACCATGCCGGGTCGCCGTTGGTCAGAAGGTTTGCATCAAGCAGTAGAAGCAAAAGAAGGTTTGGAAATTCAGCCTGAAAACCAAACTTTAGCAACTACAACATTCCAGAACTATTTCCGTCTATACAAAAAATTATCGGGTATGACGGGTACTGCAGATACTGAAGCTGCAGAGATGAAAGAAATTTATGGCTTGGATGTTGTACTTATTCCAACCCATCGCCCAATGATTCGTAATGACCAAAACGATTTAATCTATTTAAACCGTGAAGGTAAATACAACGCCATCATTCAAGAAATTCAACGTATTCATGAAGCGGGTGTTGCGCCGATTCTGATTGGTACAGCAACCATTGAAGCCTCTGAAATTTTATCAGATAAGCTGAAAGAAGCTGGTATTCAACATGAAGTACTTAATGCGAAACAACATGAGCGCGAAGCGGATATTATTGCGCAAGCGGGTTCACCTCGTGCAGTAACCATTGCGACTAACATGGCTGGTCGTGGTACTGATATTCTGTTAGGTGGTAACTGGAAAGCGTTGCTGGCGAAGATTGAAGAGCCGACTGAAGCAGATGAAGCACGTTTGAAAGCAGAGTGGGAACAAAATCATGAAATGGTGCTGAACTCTGGTGGTTTACACATCATTGGTTCAGAACGTCATGAATCGCGTCGTATCGATAACCAGTTACGTGGTCGTGCGGGCCGTCAAGGTGACCCAGGTGTATCACGTTTCTACTTGTCGCTTGAAGATGACTTGATGCGTATCTTCGCAGGTGATCGCGTAGTTGCAATGATGCGTGCCATGGGGCTGAAAGAAGATGAAGCCATTGAGCATAAAATGGTTTCACGTTCGATTGAAAATGCACAACGTAAAGTTGAAGCACGTAACTTCGATATTCGTAAAAATCTATTGAAATACGATGACGTAAACAACGAACAACGTAAGATTATTTACTCTCAGCGTGATGAAATTCTTGTTGAACCGTCTTTACAAGATTACATCGAAACGATGATTCAGGATGTGACTAAAGGCATGATCGAAGTATATATTCCACCTGAGTCTATTCACGATCAGTGGGATATAGAAGGTCTTGAAAAGGTGCTACGTGAAGATCTATCGATTGAATTGCCAATTTCGCAGTGGTTAGAGCAAGATCGTCGTTTGGATGAAGAGGCTTTGGTTGAACGTATTACTGATGAAGTTCTTCAGCACTACCGTTCACGTCGTACGCAAATGGGTGACGAAACGGCTGCAATGCTCGAACGTCACTTTATGTTGAATTCATTGGACCGCCATTGGAAAGAGCATTTGGCAGCAATGGATTACTTACGTCAAGGGATTCATTTACGTGGTTATGCGCAGAAAAATCCTGAGCAAGAATACAAAAAAGAAGCCTTTAATTTATTTGTAAACATGCTTGCTGTGATTAAGTCCGATGTCGTGACAGATTTATCTCGTATTCATGTGCCTACAGCCGAAGAACTTGCAGAAATGGAAGCTCAAAAACAGGCTCAAGCTGAATCAATGAATCTTCAATTGTCACACAATGACTTTGATAATTTGTTGGCTGAAGCCAATGGTAATGATGTTATCGATGCGCAATACACACCTGCAGAGCAAGTGATTGTTCCGCCAGAAAGTCGTAACTCGCCTTGCCCATGTGGTTCAGGTCTAAAATATAAACAATGTCACGGTAAAATTTAAACAGCATTGTTTAATTTCAAATAAATCAGAGCCTTCGCGCTCTGATTTTTTATTTACACTACTAATCTGACCTGAATAGTATTTGCAGTGCAGTAGATTAAATGTTATTTAGTTTCTATCAATAACCGTAAGACGGAAAAGACAATGAAAAAAGTACTAAAACCGTTCATGATTGCTGCTTTGGCTTTGCCAACTTTTGCCTTTGCAAACGCTCCTCAGACGACTTCTTTAGAGAAAGTTCAACAAGCAGTTGGTCCAACAACAACTCAAGTACAGGTTGGTACTGACGGTCAAGTGACTGTAGCAAGCCCGCGTACGGGTATTCGTTATACCTTTGCCAATCCAAATCGTCCAATCGTATTGCAAACTGCAAAAATTGCAGCAGCCAATGCGGCGAATGCTGACCGTATTGTGGCTGAAAACCCAGCCCTTTCTGCTGCGAGTCAACAAAAAGCGAAACAAGTGCTTCTTGATGAAGCAACTCAGCTGGCGCGTAACTAATTTACGACGAACAGCGATAAAGACCAGTCGAAAGGCTGGTTTTTTTATGTGCAAAAGAAATCCACAATAAAATTACAGCAAAACCGTGCTTCTGCTCGATTTTTTATAGATTTTGCACTAAGCTGTATTTTTTATAACTCATATAGTTGGACGTTGAAAAATGGCAGTTGGTGACGTATCTATGCCACAGATGCATGTGGTGAAAGGTGTAAAAATCGGTTCGGCTGAAGCATATGTGCGCTATCAGAACCGACGTGACCTTGTCATTTTTGAATTTGCTGAAGGTTCTAATGTCGCAGGCGTTTTTACTCAAAATGCATTTTGTGCAGCACCGGTCCATATTTCGAAAGCGCACTTATTGGCAGGTAATCCACGTTATTTAGTGATTAACACCGGAAATGCCAATGCCGGTACTGGCAAAATCGGCATAGCAAATGCTGAGGCGACGTGTGCGAAACTGGCAGAACTGACAGGTGTTCAAAATACAGAAGTTCTTCCATTTTCAACGGGTGTAATTGGCGAGCAATTACCTATTGATCGTTTGGTTCAAGGCTTGCAACCAGCATTAGATAGTTTGCAGGAAGATGCATGGTTGGATGCGGCAACGGGCATTATGACCACTGATACAACACCTAAAGGTGCATCTGAACAGTTCGAACTAGATGGCGTTCTGTATACCATGACAGGTATTTCTAAAGGCGCAGGCATGATTCGTCCAAATATGGCGACCATGTTGAGTTATGTGGCAACTGATGCACCCATTAGCCGTGAGCTGGTGCAACAGCTTTTGAAAACCACAGTTAACCTGTCGTTTAACCGTATTACGGTGGATGGTGATACCTCAACGAATGACTCATGTATTTTGATTGCAACGGGCCAAGCTGGTGGCGTAGAAATTACTTCAGAATCAGATTCACGTTATGCTGCTGTTTTAGACGTGTTAACACGTGTAATGAAACGTCTTGCACAGCTCATTGTCCGTGATGGTGAAGGTGCGACGAAGTTTATTACTGTGGCGGTAGAAGGCGGCGCAGATACTCAAGAATGTTGTGATATTGCTTATAGCATTGCACATTCACCGTTGGTTAAAACTGCAATCTTCGCATCAGATCCAAACTGGGGCCGTATTTTGGCAGCTATTGGTTATGCAGGTGTGCCAAACCTAGATGTTGAAAAAATTCAGGTCTGGTTAGGTGATGTTCAAATCTGTAAAGACGGTGGTGCCGCAGCAGATTATACCGAAGCAGCAGGGGCTGCAGAGATGGAGAAATCTGAGATCACGATCCGTGTAGATTTAGGACGTGGCAGTGCGCGAGATACTGTGTATACCTGTGACCTGTCGTATGACTATGTTAAGATTAACGCAGATTACCGTTCATAAATTTGATGTTTTTGAAAAGCCTCCGTTGTGAGGCTTTTTTATAAGTGGAACTTTTTAATGACCGGTAAAAATAGCCAAGTGCCATATTTATAGGTCAGTTGTGAAGCACCTGTGTAGTAACAGGCATTAAGGATAGAGAAGACGTTGTGATGAATAATGCAAACAACTTAATTGCAAATGAAGCAAAATCAATTGTACAAGCGCATTTGGATCGTTTGGGCGATGTTAAAGAGCATCACTTAACGGAAGCTGCAAAGCTTGAAAAGTTTGAATTAATTAAAGCGGAACTCAAAAAACGTAACGCTGTCCTTGTTGCACACTATTACTGTGATCCTGAAGTGCAGGAACTAGCAGAACTGACCGGTGGATGCGTTTCGGATTCACTTGAAATGGCACGTTTTGGTCGTGACCATCAAGCAACGACGTTGGTGGTTGCAGGGGTGAAATTCATGGGGGAGACCTCGAAGATTTTATCTCCTGAAAAAACCGTACTGATGCCTACTCTGGAGGCAACATGCTCACTTGATTTAGGCTGTCCGGTCGATGAATTTACCAAATTTTGCGATGCACACCCGGATCATACGGTTGTGGTATATGCCAATACCTCGGCGACAGTGAAAGCACGTGCAGACTGGGTGGTAACCTCGAGCTGTGCTGTTGAAATTGTTGAGTATTTAGATAGTTTAGGCGAAAAAATTATTTGGGCACCCGATCAGCATCTCGGTCGTTATATTCAAAAGAAAACCGGTGCAGACATGTTGCTGTGGGATGGGGCATGTATTGTCCATGAAGAGTTCCGTGCACGTGGTATTGCCAATATGAAAGCGCTGTATCCTGATGCAGCAGTTTTGGTACATCCAGAGTCACCAGAATCTGTGGTGGATATTGCAGATGCCGTCGGTAGCACCTCGCAATTGATCAAGGCTGCACAAACCTTGCCACACGAACGTTTAATCGTGGCAACAGATCGCGGTATTTTTTATAAAATGCAGCAAGCTGTGCCGAATAAAATTCTCATCGAAGCACCGACGGCAGGTGAGGGAGCGACTTGTCGTTCATGTGCGCATTGCCCTTGGATGGCGATGAATGAATTAGATGGCATTCTCGAAGTTTTACAAAAAGGCGATCAGGAAATTTTTGTAGATCCGGCATTGGCTGAACGTGCTAAATTGCCTTTAGATCGGATGTTGAATTTCAGTGCCAGTTTAAAACGTTAATTTTTGCTTGAAAAATGATTAAAGTGCTTGATAAATAATCGCTTGAAATGATTTTTTATGTTTTTTTGAAGATAGGTGTTGACGTTAATCAACGTCACGCCTAGAATGCACACCGTACCGCACGATATGCGATACAGCGAAAGCTGAGATGAAACGGAGCATAGCACAGCCTGGTAGTGCACCTGGTTTGGGACCAGGGGGTCGTAGGTTCGAATCCTACTGCTCCGACCAATTTCTCAAGGCAAAAATCGCGTGATAGTCTATGTCATCGGTAATGCGCCTGTAGCTCAGTTGGATAGAGCATCCGCCTTCTAAGCGGATGGTCACAGGTTCGAATCCTGTCAGGCGCGCCATTTTAATGGTGTTCTGATAATAGAATCTGAAACTTGTTGTGATGGTGGATGTAGCTCAGTTGGTAGAGCCCCGGATTGTGATTCCGGTTGTCGTGGGTTCGAATCCCATCATTCACCCCAATTCGGAGCATAGCACAGCCTGGTAGTGCACCTGGTTTGGGACCAGGGGGTCGTAGGTTCGAATCCTACTGCTCCGACCATTTTCTCAAAGAAAACGGTCGATAAAAGATACCGCATACAGCGGTTTTTTTATGCCTGTAATTTAAAATGCGTTATATTGGTTATTCACAAGCAAGAACATGATGGTGGATGTAGCTCAGTTGGTAGAGCCCCGGATTGTGATTCCGGTTGTCGTGGGTTCGAATCCCATCATTCACCCCAACTTTTAAAGTTGAAAGCGGAGCATAGCACAGCCTGGTAGTGCACCTGGTTTGGGACCAGGGGGTCGTAGGTTCGAATCCTACTGCTCCGACCATTTATTTCAAAAACAATACTGTAAAAGATGCCGCATATAGCGGTTTTTTTATGGCTAAAATTTATAAACACAATAAAAAAGCCACCATAAGGTGGCTTTTTTATATTCTGCTATTTAGGGAATGATGGTGATATTTACGCGACGGTTGATGGCACGATTGGTTTCAGTGTCATTAGAGACCATCGGCTGTTCAGCACCACGGCCAATAATTTGAATATTTGAACTGTTATAACCTTGCTTTAAAAAGACGTTTGCGACGCTTTGCGCACGTTTTTCTGACAGTTGTTGGTTGTAATTGGATTGTCCAACATTATCCGTATGACCAATAAACTTAATTTTGTTTAGGTCATATTTAATCAGTTGAGTGGCGAGGGTATTTAGTTTGCCTTCTTGGTGAGGTTGTATTTGATAATCATCAAAACCAAATAAAAGTCGTTCTGGTAGGGCAAGTGTCCAACCATCATTGGTCAAGACAAAACCTTCTTTTTTAAGCATACGTGCTTGTTTGTAGCTTAAGTTACCTAAACTCATGCAGGCTGTCATAGTAGCCGTGAATGCAAGTATAAATAAAACTTTAAATGCGTTCTTTAACATAGCAAATCCTATGAGTTGGGGCGTTGAAGTGCAATGCACCAATGATTATTAGAAAGTTTAGCATCATACATCGCGCGTTCCGCATCTGCGATCAAATCTTCTGGCGATTTTGCATTTTGGATCAGTGCCACACCAATATTAGCTTGTAATGCAATATTATGTTGCTCATAAACAAATGTGGAACCATAGCAGTCATGTATTTTGTGACAAAAGACTTCGAGTTCTGTCAGGAAATTTAAATGATTGATAATAATTGCAAATTCGTCACCACCGAGTCGCGCAACGAAAGCATCATCTGGTAGTGCTTGTTTTAAACAATGTGATGAGGCGCGTAGTACTGCATCCCCTGCTAAGTGTCCATATTGGTCATTCACATGTTTAAAGTTTTCAATATCGACAAAGAACACGGCAGCGTTCGCTTGTAAGTCAAATAGCTCAAATAGCTTTTCATAAAAATAATTGCGATTTGGCAATTGGGTTAATGCATCATGACGTGCTAGATGAATTAGCTTGTCATTTTCTGAGATTAAGTTTTTATTTGACTGTTCTATTTCACTGAGTAAACCATTAAAGGCGGTACTGAGTGCGTGTAATTCTTGAATATCAGAGTTTGAAACCCGCATTTTATAATCTTTCTTAATACTAATGGTCTGAGCAGATTCCACAATAGAGCGAACGGATTGCATTAAGTATTGATAAACAGAATTAACCGACCAAAACACGGTAGCCAATAAAAGTATAAAGCCTAAAAATAAACCCAATAAAATTTTATGGAAGAAACTAACTAAATCTGAAGAGTTTCCATATACGACCAGTTCGCCGTAACTTTTCTGATCATGATGAATATCTAAACGAATCGGTTGGCTGAAGAAGAAATAATCTAAAATCGCTTGGCTAGAAAATGTTGAAATTTCTTGTTGCTCAGCATGAGCAAGTGACGCTTTTTGATGGTTGGTAATTTCAATCGATCGAATGGGATACAGTTGAGTGTATTCATTTAAAATTTGACGCATCGTTGTTTGGTCATTAAACACCACAGCGGGTTGAACACGTTCGTTTATCGCATTTGATAAAATCGTTAAGCTGTTTTTTGCATAGGTATGCATAGTATAAGTGGAAATAACCAAAAAAATCGCAGAACAAATCGTAAAAGTTAAAGCAAAGATAGTGAGCTGCGAACGCGTAAATAATTGGTGTAATGTAATTGGGTTATAGAGTTGTTTCATTCAGCTGACTCCGATGACTTCGCCAGTAATAAAACGCGTGGATCAATATGTATTTGTGACTGCGTTAAGCTTTCCATATTAACTTTAAACGAATAACTTTGATTTTTTTTATACAAACAAAATGCACTGCCAGACTCACACTCACTATTGTTACTACTTAGAGAGAGGGCGGGGAAATTAACATGGTTGTTTAAAATACTTTGTTCTTCTTTTGCTGATAGATTGGAAAAAAATAAAACTTGGCAATGACTAGATTTGATGTCAATCACATTGATGGCTGTAATTTTATAAGTGCTGTGGGTTGGCGCAAGTTTTTTAAAATCATTGACTAAACTTGAATTATTAATCACGCAAAATTTGGGTGAAGTGGTTTCCCACTTGGCATAACTCAAAATAGAGAAAGTGGTTGTGAAAATATTTGCTGTGGGAGCTGCATATAATAAGGGTGAAATGGAGCACGCCATTATTAAATAGGCAGTTTTTTTAAAAACAACCATACGAAATCAAAAATGTCTAAAATTAAATGGAATGAAAATTGGGTGTATATACGTTTTATTATATGAAATAGGGCGTATATAGCCCAATAATAATACAAAAGAATGTTTATGTGTTTAAAAAAACGACATGCGTAAAATAAATCATAAAAAAGGTGTTGCGTTGGATCAGAAATGCTGTAGAATGCACATCCATCGGCGGTGATGAAGATTAAAACTTCTGATAAAACAATGACTTGGTTGAATTGATTAAGTTGGGTTTTAGAAAGGAAGTT
>NZ_VOZY01000014.1:0-90866 GCF_013419525.1 Acinetobacter sp. YH12076
AACTGTGTTTCAGAAAGCTTCTTTGAATCGATATATTTCATCCGCAGATTATGCATGAATATTTAAAATTCTTCGGTACAAATAATCAGCAAGAGACTGTTCGTTTTTTGATTTATGAAAGAGGCTTAATAAAATCAATACCACCATCATAAGGTGCAACAATAATTTTTTTATCAAATGAAATGAGAAAGGCTTCAATTTCTTCATTTGCAATTTTTAATAATAAATCATCATGTTTTTTAGGCCGCCATATTACTTGAGTGTATAAAGGTAAAAAACAGTCATCATTTTTATCACCATCATCAGAGTAATCAGGATCTATCTGATGTAGATTTATAGAAGGAGATTCTATGAAATTGTAGGAAATGATTTTTCTTCTATCATACTCAGGGTGGAAATAATTTGGCTCTGGCTGAGAATAATGTGGCGTAATATAATTACCAGTCACAAGGTAAACCGAGGTATCTAAGCCTAAGCAATCTGTAATGATCTGATTTTGATGATCTAATAAAAGTAGCACTTCTTCTGTTGTGTCTGCATATTGTTTAGACTTTGGCAAACTGTGTATACGGAACCAATATTCTGAAAAATAAAATTTAAATACGTATGGAATTGGAACTTTATTTGGAAAGTGATCATTCCATTGTTGTTCAAAGGTTTTAGTCATTGTTAATCTTTATATATTCTTAATGGGTTTAATATAACTTAGCATTAGGTAAATTTTCATATATCAAATGCAATGCTCAAGCTTATCTACTTCATACCTGAATAGCATCTTGAATCTACCAAACTTGCCGTATTTGAAGCAGGTGTCAGAGGTAGGCAATTTTGAGCACTGTACGTGGTAAATTTAGAGACAATACCAACTCAACATTTAGTCCGACAGAGTCTAACGGGCGACATCCATGTCGTAGGTTCCGTAATCAAATATTAAAATTTGATTTGATGATTGACTGTTAATGATTCTATTTAAATCATTAACTGAATCTGTTTTAACACAGCCTTTAACGTATTTTCATAATCAAAAGCAGCATTGGTACTGTCTTGGTATCGCCAAGCCACATAACCATCTGGACGAACTAAGACAGCGCCTGATTCATGAATTTCAGATTTAGCATTCCACGTACCGTACACATCACGGTATTCACGGGAACCAATTTGAATCACATCTAAATAAGGCAGATTCAACGATCCGGCAGCAGTTTTCCAACCTTTGCCTGAAAGACCTGTCAGTAGGGTGAAACGACCATGCCCTGTAATATCTAAAGTTGATTGCTTATCGCCTTTGGCATCAATAATCCAAGTATGTGGAACTTTAGCCCCCGGACGCGTGGTTGCTTGCAAGTAAAGCTGTTGATCTTTGGCAAAGATCTCAGGTTCAGATTCAGCAATCATGGCATTGGATGTATAGCGCTGATTCAACTCTACACCTTGGGCATTAAACTCAAAGTTTTTAATTTCTAAGGCTTGATATAGCTTTTGACGAATTTCTGCAGCTTGTTCATCTTCCGCAAAAATACGTTGCATCATTTGAGCTTGAGTTGTGATGCCTTGGTCAAAACCAAATACCTCTTTGAGATGTTTATAGTCAAAGCGAGATTGATTGGCACGCGCCACGATTTGCTTGCCCACAGGCGCACGCTCTAATGTATAAGAATCAAGTAGAGCAGGAGCAGCCCAACCTTTAATTACATACGCCAATTTCCAACCGAGGTTAAAGGCATCTTGCATACAGGTATTTGAACCTAAGCCACTTGATGGTGGATGACGATGCACAGCATCACCGCCGCAGAATACACGACCTTTTGAATATTCAGTTGCCCATGTTTGGTTCACATACCAATAAGACAGTTTTTGAATTTCGACATTTTCAACTTTAGCACCCACAAAGGCATTTAAACGCGCACGAACTTGTTCTTCGGTGACTTGTGGTTCGCCTTTAGAAATATCAAAGCCCCAACCCATAATCCATTCATTCCACGGTGTAATGGCACGGAGTAAGCCCATGCCCAAATCACCAAAGCTCGCTTCAGGGTTAACAATCCATTGCAAAATAGCAGGGCGGTGTTGCACGTATTTGGAAAGATCAGCTTTAAAGGTTACATAGACTGTACCTGCACGAGACATCACCCCTTCAAGGGGTAAATCAAGCTGTTCAAGGACTTTAGATTTTGCCCCATCCATACCGACCAAATATTTGGCACGTAAGCTGAATTCAGTATTTGTAATACGATTTAAAAAGGTTGCTGTTACACCATGCTCATCTTGCACATGGGACAAATATTCAGTATTAAAATTATAAATTGCACCACGTTCAGCCGCATTTTTTACCAACAAAGCTTCCATTTTCGGCTGAATGAGATCGACCAATGGACAAGGACTGCCTTTAATATAATCGCCATGACGTTCATCACCGGTTCCCCAAGCACTCATGCGGGCAATTTCTTCACCGACAAGGCTCGTGGTAATGAGGCTTTCACCCATTTGTTCCCAAGGTGTGGCAATGTCGAGAACTTGTTCTTCGATACCTAAGTCACGTAACACTTCCATCGCACGTTGGTTGGTAATATGGGCACGCGGACTATTGGCTAACCAATTAAATTGGGTAAAAAGCTGAACCTGTATGCCGTAATTTGCCAAGGCCAAACCTAAAGTAGAACCTGCAGGCCCTGTGCCAATAATCAGAACATCGGTATCGAATTGCTGTGTCATACAAAACTCCATGTGTATGTGAAGCGCAAACTTGGAATAGTCCGCAGTCTAGGCAAATGATTTTCCGAGTAGAATGGATATTCATATAAACTATAGATCTATTGGTATTTTGACTGCATGACACAGGTGATGTAGTGAGTGTGTGGAGTGAAGCGAATGGAATTACGACATTTACGTTATTTTGTGACGGTGGCGAAAGAACGGAGCTTTACCAAGGCAGCGGAAAAACTATTTACAGCACAACCATCGCTCAGTCAGCAAATTAAAGATTTAGAGCAAGAGGTTGGGGTGCAATTATTTGAACGTTCTGCCCGAAAAGTCTTACTGACCGACGAAGGGCAGGCTTTTCTGAAATATGCAGAGCAAGCACTTGAAAATGCCAAACAAGCTGTAGCTGCAGCTCGCCACGTGGCGCAAGCCAAAAATAATCAAATACATATTGGCTTTTTAAATGTCGCAGAATTGAAAATTATGCCGAGTATTTTGGCGCAATTAAAACAACATATCCCTGATTTGAAAATTCATTTACATAGTTTGACGTGTACAGAGCAGATTCAAAAACTAAAAAATACTGAATTGGATATTAGCTTTACTCGTTATCACTTAAGTCATGACGACTTTACCAATATTCAGGTTTTAAGTGAGCAGATCTATCTAGTCGGTGCAGCGCATCTGCATCCATCAGATCGAATCTTAAAACTTCAAGAATTAAAAAATCACACCATTATTATGTGTGAGCAAAATGCTTCTCCTGTGTTTTACGATACCTTAAATGCCTTGATTCCTTTTGATCAGCATCAACATGATCATATGCTGTGGGTAACAAATGTCATGCAGCATTTAAATTTGATTAATATGGGCATGGGCCTGAGTTTTGTGCCCGAATATTTACTCAAATTTTTAAATGATTCGGTCAAAGTCATTCAAACAGATGTGGAATTACCGAAACTAGGTTTATATGCAACCTATCCGAATGCATCGAATAATGTTGCATTGAAAATGATTTACAGTGCTTTAAATAATGTAACTGCACAATAGCGTCTGGAATAGCCAATGTTAAAACTGATTTATTATGTACCTGAGTCTCACCTAGAGTCGACTAAACTGGCCGTATTTGAAGCAGGAGCAGGTGGTATAGGAAACTATGAACACTGTGCTTGGCAAGTTTTAGGGAAGGGGCAATTTAAACCTGTAAAAGGTGCAAATCCATTTATTGGTGAGTTGGAGCAGCTAGAGTCTATCCCTGAATGGCGAGTGGAAACCATCGTGCCTGAAGAAAAGGCAAGTGCGGTAGCGAGGGCTTTAAAAGCAAGTCATCCTTATGAAGAGCCGGCATTTGAGTTTATTCAAATGGTGGATATTCAATTTTAATGATGCTTTTAAATTTTTAAGTTATAGAAAAAAGTAGATACACGAAGGGTGACATGGATGTCACCCGTTAGACAGAGATTCAAGGATGAATCTTCTGTCTAACAAGGGATTTTGGTTACTTTGATCCTTCAAAGTAACGTAATACCTACGCGTTATACACTAAAGTCACGTAGCTAATTGTGGTTGTGATTATTCTTTTGAAAGCAAATTATATTTTCTGAATAAACAGCTCACGATCAAAACGATACTGCGGGAAGAACACACCATCTTTAGCACGTTCACCTGCACCAATCACCATCACTGGGTATTGCTGAGTATTTAATCCTAAAATCTTCTTCACCAAAGGTTCATCAAAACCTTCCATCATACAACTGTCAAAACCATAGGCACGTAAAGCCAAAACTAAGTTTTCACAAGCCAATGCTGTGGTTTTGCTCGCCCAAAGTTTTGCATCTGCTTCATTAAAAGCTGTTACAGGCAATTGTTTATCCAGTGTACGTGCAACTTTGAAAGCAACTTTCTTAAAGTTACCTAGGGCGTTGAAGTAACCAGTTTTATAGTTATAAGGAATAAACTTGTAATACTTCTGTACCGATGCAGGTGCTTCAGGAAATGGAAATTCCGAAATATTCCGTTTTGCCATTTCATCTACACGGTCGGTACGCGCGACACAGACAATCAATTCAGCAGCAGTTTTTGCAGCTAGTTGCCCTAAGCAAGCTTTCACCAATTGTTTTTTCTTTGCAGGGTTCTGAACTACATAGAATGTCCACGGTTGTAAATTCGATGAATTCGGTGCAAGTAAGGCGAGGTCTAAGCATTCATCTAAAACGTCGTTTGGAATGGCCTTGTCGGTAAACTTACGTACAGAACGACGGCTTTGTACAACTTTTTTAAAATTCTCGATATCGATGCCTTCAGGCGCAGGCTCGTAGTAGCGTTTCTTTTCAGGTTTAGTTTCAGTTTGTGATACTGCAGTCATGTGGAAACATCCAGTTTTTTAATTTAGAAAATAGATTGGGGCTGAGATGAAAAAAACCACCCAAATATGAGTGGTTTTTTAGTTCCATTAAAACATTAATTGAACTGAGAGAAGTCAGGTTTGCGTTTTTGCATAAAGGCGGCAACAGCTTCCATCATTTCTGGAGAGCCTACTCGATCCATGAAAATTTCAGCTTCATGGTCAATCCATGCCACGATTTCATCTACATTATGTTTCATTAATGCTTTTGATTGAACCAAAGATGCTAGTGGAAGTGCAGATAACTGTGCTGCTTTTTTCGCAGCTGTCGCATAAGCATCTTCTTCAATGCTATTGACCAAATTTGCTGAAAGCGCTGTCGCACTATCAAACTTCTGAGCAGTTAACAGTAATTCCGCCGCTTTATGGTAGCCGGCTTGTTGAACCAATAGCTTGCTCGATGCACCTTCAGGCGATAGACCAAGGCTCACAAACGGAATTTGGAATAGGGCAGTATTGTCGCTGTAGACAAGATCGCAATGAAGCAGAATCGTAACACCAATCCCAATGGCAACACCGCGAACCGCAGCGATCAGCGGCTTAGAAAATTGAGCAGCAGATTTTAACAAAATAAAAGGTGCGCCTTCAGAAGCTGGAGCTTGCCCTTTTTGAGCAGCAGATTTCATAAAATCTTGCATGTCATTGCCCGCACTGAAGTCAGCATCTTGACCACGGAGTACAACTACACGCACTGAAGTATCTTGATCAGCTTCATCTAATGCTTTTGCAATCCACAGATATAATTCTGTATACAGCGCGTTCTTCGCCTGAGGTCGGTTAATGGCTAAGGTCAGTACGCCATTGTCCAAATTCGCATTCAAATGTTCATGGGGTTGTTGAATACAGCTCAGTGTCATCGTACTATCCTTGCGTAAAAGTTTCGTTTTGATTTTATGCTCGACATTATGTCGCATATTTCAGCCTGTGGCACAACTGCTCAGTTCATAAAAAGTTTGATTTGATATGAAATATACATTTGATTATTTGGTTTTCATTGGGCGTTTTCAACCGTTCCATTTAGCGCATTTGCAAACCATTAAGATTGCCTTACAACAAAGTCAATATGTGCTTTTAGCACTGGGTTCGGCGCAAAATGAACGTAATATCAAAAATCCATTTTTGGCCGTAGAACGTGAGCAGATGATCCTGTCGAATTTTTCAGAGCAAGATCAGAAGCGAATCAAGTTTGTGCATGTGATAGATGTATATAACGATGAAAAATGGCAAAAGTTAGTCAAATCTTTGGTAGATGATGTAGTTGAAACGAATGCAAAAGTCGGTTTAATCGGGCATTTTAAAGATGATTCTTCTTATTATTTAAAATTCTTCCCCGAGTGGGAAATGGTTGAGCTGGATAGTCTAGAAGGGGCGATTTCTGCGACACCAGTACGTGAAGCGTATTTTCGTGGTGAAATTGAACGAGATGCCTTTCCTCAAGGTACCGTCGATTTTTTGCAAAAATTTCAACAGACAGACATTTATAAACAACTTCAACACAAATTTATGACTCAGGATAAAACAAATCTGCTATAAAAAACGCTAAATTTCTAGCACCACAATGGAGTAAAAAAATAAAAATTGTAGTGATTTTAGGCTGTGTTTTATTCAGGAGAAAAACATGAATTTGCGTCAGGGAACGTTAGCAAAATATATGGGAGCCTTCGCTTTATGCTGCGTATTGCCCGTACATGCTGCTGAATGGACGCTAACGCCTAATAGTCAGGTCACATTTGGCATTAAATCTGTGGGCTTATCTATTGTTGAAGGACGCTTTAATAAGGTTCAGTCGAATCTTAAGTTTGATCCTGAAGTTCCGCATAAAGGTTCAGCGCATTTAGTGTTAGATGTGGATAGCATCAGTTTTAGTAACCCAAGCTTGAAAGGATTAATCTTGGGGAGCGAATATTTTGATGCTGCTGAATTTAAGCACGTGAAGTTTTTCAGTAAACAAATCGAACCCGTGGCTTATGCCAAGTATATGATTCGAGGGGATCTCACCATTCGTGGCATCACTAAGCCTGTGATCTTCGATACCACACTCACCCCAAGCCCGCAAAATCCAAAAGTGTTGGATGTTCAATCTTTAGCAACCATTAAACGTAGTGATTTTGGTATGCGTAAAGCACTTGGTGGTGTAGGGGAGCAAGTATTAATACAACTCAAAGGCCAATGGCGGATTGAATAACCCTATTTTGCTGGCTTTAACACATATGATCTTTGGCGTGTTGTAGCATAACAGCAGTTATTTTCTGTAATTGAATTGATTGTTGGTTCCAATGATGCCAATACAAGGCTAAATCAATACTGAGTTCTGTTGAAAGCTCTATCAATTTTCCCGCTGCTAATAAGTCTTTGCTTTGATAGTCGGGTAACCATCCATAGCCCAAGCCCATCGTAATGGCATCAAAAAATGCAGTTGAAGAGGGAATGAAATGATGCGGATATTGTGAAGGATTGAGCCCGAAATTTTTCTGAATCGATTGCGTATGCAGGTCATCCTTCTCATTAAAAATCAGTGCAGGCGCAGCCCTTAAGGCATTTCGCGTCACGCCTTTACCGAACCATCTTTGGATAAAATCAGGGGTTGCTACAAAGCGATAATGCATTTCTCCCAGATATTCTGCGACGCAGCCTTTCATAGCTTCTGATTCTGTTGTGACACAGGCATTGACCAGTCCTGCTTCTAATAAATGATGTGTTTGTGACTGATCATCGACCTGAAAATGAATCACGATTTTTTCTTCAATTAAGAGATTTTTGAGTAGCGGAAGCAACCATGTCGCAAGTGAGTCAGCATTGGTTGCAATATTGACTTGATAGAAAGCATTCGCCGTTTGTCCTGTTAGATTTTGCAGAAAATTATGTTCTAGTAATTTGCTGTGTTGTAGATAATGCAATAAAGATTGGCCTGCGAGTGTTGGGCGGCAGGGCCGTTCACGTACAATTAGCACATGACCTAATTTCTTTTCTAAGGTTTGCAGCCTGAGCGTGACCGCAGATGCCGTAATGTTTAAACGCAGTGCCGCTTGTTCAAAGCTTCCTGTTTCAGCTACTGCAAGAAAAGCTTCACTATGTTTGCTTTGTAACATGAGTCACCTATGAGCATTAGAAATTTTATAAACTAAGAAAAACTTAGTTATAATGATATTTATTTATAAATACTTATTTTTAACAATAAGCTTCGATAATAGCAACATTCATTTAATGCTTTGAAAGTGTAGTTAAAAAATGTTGCACAGTTATATGCAAGGGCTCGCAATTGGATTTAGCCTAATTATCGCGATTGGTGCGCAAAATGCGTTTATTCTCAAGCAGGGGTTAAAAAAGCAGTATGTCTTTTGGCTTTGTGCTATTTGCGCAGCTTCTGATTCGATACTCATCTTATTGGGAGTGCTCGGATTCTCCCAATTGGTTGAAAGTCATCCGGAAATTGTGAGTGGAGCGAAATATTTAGGCGCAACGTTTTTAACAGTTTATGGGGCACAGCATTTTCTGCAAGCCTTTAAAACTTCGAGCAGTTTAGCGCCCAGTGAGAAGAATGAAACCAAACTATTGAAGTTGGTGCTGATTTGCTTGGCTTTAACGTGGTTAAATCCACATGTATATCTCGATACGGTTGTGCTGATTGGGTCTATTTCAACGAAGTTTGAATCGACAGCCGTATATTTTGCGATTGGGGCAATTACAGCTTCATGGGTGTTTTTCTTTGTCCTTGGATTTGGTGCGCGCTATTTATTACCGCTCTTCCAAAGTGCAAAGGCATGGAAGGTTTTAGACTTTATTATTGGCGTTGTAATGTGGGGAATTGCAATTTCATTATTGCTCTAGTTAGATGTCCTCATTAAATTTGAGCCCAATCCTATAGGAGCAGGCTCAAATCATTACTGTTATGCTGCTTGTAATGCTTTTAAATCTTCTAGGACTTGTTCTGCATGGCCTGCGGCTTTGACTTTACGATATTCTTTTACCAGTTTGCCATGATGGAAAATAAAGGTTGAGCGTTCGATGCCCATAACCTTTTTGCCATACATATTTTTTTCTTTAATTACATCAAAATGCTGACATAGCACTTCTTCTTTATCACTGATTAAATCAATGCTTAGATTTTGCTTTTCAGTGAAGTTTTGATGGGCTTTAACCGAGTCACGAGAAATGCCGTAGATTGGTGTATTAAGCGCATCAAACTGATTTTTTAAGCATGAAAACCCAATGGCTTGCGTCGTACATCCCGGTGTTGAATCTTTAGGGTAGAAGTAAACAATCAGCCAGTCATTGTTAAGTTCCGCAAGGTTAACTTCACCTGAGGTAGTTGGAAAGGTTTGATTTGGTAAGCTAATTTCAGTCATGAAGATTTCCTTTTTCGTGTCTTATCCCTAAAGGGGCTTAAACAAAGTATGTGAAATATGACCATCATACAGAATTTACTTTGAACTTAAAGCAATAAAAAAGCCTGCATTTGCAGGCTTTTTTAAGACGAAAATTATTTTTTCGCTTGAGCAGATTTCATTGCTTCTTCAGTTAAATTTTTTAATTTACCTGTTAACTGAGGACCGAAACATGCTTGAAGGTCTTTATTTTGTTTTTGAACAAAAGCGAGTGTTGCAGGGCTTTTCTTCTGGTTGATTGTGCTTTGGATTTCCCATTTTTGAGCATTGGTTAAACGACCATCTGCTTCAACAGCACAAGTACAGTATTTGCTAACTTCAGCGGCAGTTAGTTTTTTACCTTTGCCAGTTTCTTCTTTACAAACATTAATTAACGAAGATTTTACGTTAGTGCTCTTATATGCTTGTTGAAGCTTGTCGTTGTCAGCGTGTGCAACTGAAGCAAACAACGCAGCTGCAGAGAAAGCAGCAGAAAGAATAATGTTTGATTTTAAATTTTTCATAAACCCTACCTTGTTATTTCGGTATGTAACGTGTCGGATCTTCAACACCTGCGTCAACGAAACCTTGTTTACGAAGACGGCAGCTATCGCATTTACCGCAAGCACGACCTTGGTCATCTGCTTGATAGCAAGACACCGTTTGACTGTAGTCTACGCCATGTTCTATACCTAAGCGAATGATATTTGCTTTGGATAAATGTAACAGAGGTGTTTCAAATTTAAGTGGTTTTCCTTCAACGCCAACCTTTGTTGCAAGGCGAGCCATGTTGGCAAATGCTTCGATAAACTCTGGACGACAGTCTGGATAGCCTGAGTAATCAACTGCATTAATACCAATGACAATCGCTTCTGCACCAAAAACTTCCGCCGCAGCTAAAGCATATGACAAGAAAATCGTGTTACGCGCTGGTACATAAGTTACAGGAATACCGGCTTGTTCATGATCAGGAACTTCAATGCTATGGTCAGTTAACGCAGAGCCACCTAAGTTACCTAAATCGATATTAATAACACGATGTTCTACACCAGCCTGCTTAGTTAACTCACGAGCAGCATCTAGTTCTGTCGTAGAACGTTGACCATACATAAAACTCAAGGCAATACATTCATAACGTGCTTGAGCCCAAGCTAAACAAGTGGTTGAGTCTAAGCCGCCAGACAATAAAACTATGGCACGAGGGCGCATATGCATTACTCCAAATAATTCTTTAAAACTTAACGACCAGTTTCATCGTTCCAAAGCAACTTATGTAATTGCAATTGGAAGCGAACAGGGAGATGGTCTTCTAAAATCCATTGTGCTAAATCACGTGCAAGTTGAGGTAAACGAACCGCACCTTTTTCTACTGCGAATGCAGGGGAGAACCAAATGGTGCTAACTTTTTCGTTTAGCTTATAGCGCTCAACTTGCTGTTTTGACCATTCATAGTCTTCACGGTTACAAATCACAAATTTGATTTGGTCGTGTTGAGTTAGATGATCGAAGTTGCTAAGCAAATTTCGTGCAACTTCACCCGAAGTTGGGGTTTTTAAATCCATAACTTTAGAAACACGCGGATCAACTTTAGAGACATCTAAAGCACCGCTGGTTTCTAATGAGACTTCGCAGCCTAAATCGGCCAGACGAGTCATGAGGGGAAGGGCGTTCGGTTGAGCAAGCGGCTCACCACCCGTCACGCAAATATAAGGGGTTTTAAAATCTAAAGTAGTTTGAATAATTTCTTCTAATGATTGGCGTTCACCGCCTTCAAACGAATAGGTTGTATCACAATAAGTGCAACGTAAAGGACAGCCTGTTAAGCGGATAAAGACCGTAGGCAAACCTGCGGTATTGGCTTCACCTTGCAATGAATAAAAAATCTCCGTAATACGTAAACCCGCAGACGGATCAGAAACAGGAATAGCGGAAGATCGAAGGGTACTCATAACAAAATTAACCAGATATAAAAAAACAAAAAATCTCTACGATTATTGCTAACCGTAGAGACGAGGAGCGATAGAAGCTCCACGGAACACGAATGCTCCGCTGAAATAAAGACTTAGTCTTCGCGTAATAATTCGTTCAAGCTTGTTTTCGCACGAGTTTTCGCGTCAACTTTTTTCACGATTACTGCAGCGTAGAGGCTGTATTTACCGCATTTAGACGGCAAGCTACCAGAAACCACAACAGAACCAGCAGGAACACGGCCGTAATGGATTTCGCCAGTTTCACGGTCATAAATCTTAGTCGATTGACCAATGAATACACCCATTGAAATCACAGAACCTTCTTCTACGATTACGCCTTCAACGATTTCAGAACGTGCACCGATGAAGCAGTTATCTTCAATAATTGTTGGATTCGCTTGAAGTGGTTCAAGAACGCCACCAATACCAACGCCACCAGATAAGTGAACATTTTTACCAATTTGAGCACATGAACCAACAGTTGCCCATGTATCAACCATTGTACCTTCGTCAACATATGCACCAATATTGACATATGAAGGCATCAATACAACATTTTTTGCTTGGAAAGAACCTTTACGTGCTACAGCAGGTGGTACTACACGTACACCAGCAGCTTTAAATTGTTCTTCAGTCCAGTCAGAGAACTTAGTGTCAACTTTGTCATAGAAGCGTAAGTCACAAGCTTCCATTGGTTTGTTGTCGTTCAATTTGAATGAAAGCAAAACGGCTTTTTTCACCCATTGATGAACAATCCATTCACCATCAATTTTTTCAGCAACACGTAATGTACCGTTATCTAGGCCAGCGATCACTTCTTCTACTGCTGTACGTACTTCAGCAGGACAGTCAGCTGCAGTGAAATTAGCACGGTCTTCAAACGCTTGTTCAATGATTGTTGAAAGCTGAGACATGTTCTTCCATCCAGAAAAAAATTTTCCAAGATTTTACACTAAATCGAGTTAAAAATAGATGGTAAATCGGCCTAGGATCGGAATTAATTATTAAGCAAGTACTAAAACCAAGAAATTAAGAGTGATGAATTTAGCATTTTCATAAGGTTTGTATAAAAAATACGCAAAATATACAGAATTGTTCCTTAACATCATTATTATATTTAAAAAAATGAAACAAAAAATCTTTATTAATCAATATTAAAATCTAAATGTATCAAAAGTTAACAAAAAATCAGTAAATTTGCATAAATGTTGAGCTGTGTTTCCTTTTAACATGTGCCATATAACAAGTCTGTAAAATCTGAATAAAAGTTTATTTTGAGGAGAAACACATGAAATCATTACGTTTATTAACAGTAGCTGCTCTACTTACTGCTGCAGGTACTGCAATGGCAGATACCTCTGTAGTTCATGATGGCTATGCATTTGATCAAAACCAACTTATCCCAACTGGCGCTCGTCTAGAAGTGGGTACGACTGGTTATGGTGGTGCGTTACTTTGGACTGCGAACCCATACGTCGGCCTTGCATTAGGTTATAACGGTGGTGATATTTCATGGTCTGATGATTTATCTGTCGATGGCGTAAAATACGACATGGATATGGATAACAAAGTTGGTTACTTAAATGCAGAAGTTCGTCCTTGGGGTGCAAGTGCTAATCCATGGGCTCAAGGTCTTTATGTTGCTGCGGGTGTAGGTTATATCGACACTGAATATGGTTTGAAATCTACAGCGAAAAGCGGTGAAATCGAAATTGATGGTAAAGAAACTTCTTTCGAACGCCTAAACGGTAAAGTGTCTTACGATAACGATATCGCACCATACCTAGGTTTTGGTTTTGCACCAAAATTAAATAAAAACTGGGGCGTATTCGGTGAAGTAGGTGCTTATTACACTGGTAACCCAACTGCAAAATTAACGGCTGTTGGTGGTACTGCTGCTGACCGCGAATTACTTGCTGACCATGAACGTAGTATCGAACAAGATGACAAATATGAATGGCTTCCAGTAGGTAAAGTAGGTGTGAGCTACCATTGGTAAGTTCTTACTGAAACAAAAAAAACGAGCTTCGGCTCGTTTTTTTTGTTTTTAGAAAGCGTTTAAAATCTGTGACCAAATTTCAGACCATAGATCATGGCATCATTGTCTGAGACACTTGCAAGACCTGAAATATGAGATGTTTCAGTATTCGATGGTTTTGATAGTTTCATATAATACAAGCCAGTCGCTAGAAAATTGTTCGGGTTAAATTTATGCATCATACCTAAACCTAAACCTCGATAGCCATCACTTGGGTTTAAGGTAGACGCCGCATTTCCTGTCCCGTTGTCCCAAATAAACTCTGCAGCAGCGAGCCAACTCGGATTCAATTGATGTGCAATCCCTAACTTTCCTGACCATTGATCTTTCTGATATTCCACCAATTGGATATCAGCTAAATCACGGTAATGTGGATCGAGTGCTGCGTATTGAAGCACGGCATTAAACTGCGGTGGCTGAATGTTGAAATCTTTCCAATTAATCCACCGAACTGTGCCATATACAACATTGTGTGGGCTAATGGCTGTTTGAAAATCAAAATTGACGCTTTGTGGCGTTTGAATTGAGGTATGGGTGTCAAGTACTAATTGAAAAGGACCATTTGAATATAAAGTTGATTCAGAGGTCTTATTTTCATGTTTGATTTTTGAACGATAGGTTATGCTAGTTTTAATAGCGTATTCAGGGATTTGATAACTGAATCCGAGCAGCCAACCAAGCGCTTCATCTTGTTTAAAATCAGCATGGTAGCCATTGAGAGCAGCATATTGTTGCCCAGATATTTTTAAATCAGCCTTAAATGTTTGTAGGCTTAAACCGCTATAAATATTCCAATTTTTATTAGGTTGATAGCCTACCAGCCCAGTTAGGTTATGCGTTCTAAAGTTAATATCGGCGCTTTCAATATCGATATTTGAGCTATCTGGTAAGCGAGGACTATATTGATAACTGATATCAGTATGAAAAGGTTGCTCATAAATTACTCCCGCAGAAATATTTTTATGTGCTTGAATTTTGAGTGCCAATTTCCCAGAAAATTGTTGATGGGCGAGATTCCCTGTAGAAAAATCAGTTACGCCTAGTTCACTAATTGAAGCTTGGTTCTGTACTTTGCCGTCAATTTGAGCATCAACATAAGCGAAACTGGCTTCAGTATAATTTCCGGGTTCAAGAAAGGCCGAGATAGATTGATCCGAGTTTTCTATCCCTGCTGCATACATGATTTGTATGGGGCAGACGATACCGACTGCCACTGCGACGAATTGATTTTTCATAAAGTTCTGGCTTATGGGTCGGAAGTAATGAAGTTTTAATTTTTATTATGTTTAACGTATTTTAATCACAATTAAAAATAAAACCAAGAAAACTTAGATAAAATATGAATTTACCAATAAAAAAGAGGACAGCATGTGTCCTCTTTAATTCGTCAATTGGGGTATCAGTCTTCTGGGTAAGCGACTTTTTTCAACGCTTTGATGTCAGCATCTGGTGAACATAAAGAAATAAACTCATAGCCATAACCGCGTAGTAAATGTCCTTTGCGAACAGCAATCCAAGTGGTATTAACACCAAAAATATCGGTAGGAATTTGTTTTAAACGGTAATCACGTTCTGGGTCATATGCCACATCGTTGACAATACCCACTCCCATATTAAGTTCAACATAGGTTTTAATAACGTCTGCATCAAGTGCGGACATCACGATATCAACATCAAAGCCTGAATCTTCAAAGGCTTTATCAATTTTTGAACGACCTGTAAAACCACCGTGATAGGTAATAATTGGATAGTTCGATAAATCTTCAATGGTGATATTTGATTTTTGGGTCAGTGGGTGCTCTTTAGGCGTAATGATGCTGTGTTGCCAGTTGTAGTAAGGCACGCTTGCCAGGTTATCTTCATTGGTTAATGATTCGGTTGCGATCCCGATATCCGCTTCACCTTGAAGGAGCATTTCTGTAATTTCAATAGGGCTTGCTTGTTGCAAAATTAGATGAACTTTTGGAAATTCTTTTTTAAATTGGTTCACAATCGGCGGCAAGACATAACGTGCTTGCGTATGTGTGGTCGCAATCGTCAATGTCCCTTCATCTACTTTGTTAAAGTCATCTGCCAGACGTTTAATATTATCTGCATCTACGAGCATGCGTTCAACGATACCTAATAATGACTGGCCTGGTTCGGTTAAACCGAGTAGACGTTTACCTTTACGAATAAACAGCTGTACACCAAGTTCATCTTCTAAATCTTTGATGTGTTTACTCACGCCAGACTGCGAGGTGTAAAGTGCAGCAGACGCTTCTGTTAAATTAAAATTCTGACGTACTGTTTCTCGAATAATTCTTAATTGTTGGAAATTCATAATTTTATTTTACCTTAAAAGCAAGTGGGGCTTGTGAAGGCCCCAACTTATTGTTTTATGCAAC
The DNA here is from genome assembly GCF_013419525.1 of Acinetobacter sp. YH12076. Lineage (NCBI taxonomy): Bacteria > Pseudomonadati > Pseudomonadota > Gammaproteobacteria > Moraxellales > Moraxellaceae > Acinetobacter > Acinetobacter sp. YH12076. Next base: position 15,864 of record NZ_VOZY01000014.1, read on the forward strand.
TTGGTTTTCAAATAAATGCAAGTTAGTTGCACTTAACCATACCGTTTGATTTGGGCGGAATTGATGTGCTTTCGCTTCATCTGCCGTTAATGAAATTTCGATGAGATTACCTTGGCGGTCATGCAGTTCAGCAATGACTTTACCTGCAATCCAAAGCTCACGTACAAAAGTCGCTTGGATGGCATTTTCTTGCGGCTGTGCATGAATACGCAGTTCATCCGGACGAGCAAAGGCAATGACATTGCCTTTCGGTGCATTGGCATTTTGTGGCAACAAAATTCGGTCTTCACCAATTTGAAAAAGGCCATTGCTATTTTGACCTTCAAAACGGTTGGCTTGACCTAAAAAGTCAAATACAAACGGTGTTGCAGGTTTTTCATAAACTTCACGCGGCGAGCCAATCTGTTCTACGTTGCCTTTATTCATCACAATGATTTGATCGGCCACTTCAAGCGCTTCTTCTTGGTCATGGGTCACGAAAATAGAGGTGATGTGGAGTTCGTCATGCAAGGTACGTAACCAGCGGCGTAATTCTTTACGAACTTTGGCATCCAATGCACCAAAAGGTTCATCCAGTAATAACACACGCGGTTCAACCGCTAAAGCACGTGCTAGTGCAATACGTTGACGTTGACCACCCGAAAGTTGAGCAGGGTAACGGTCAGCCAAGAAACCAAGCTGAACAAGATCAAGCAAACGAGTAACCCGCTTTTTGATCTCGGCTTCAGATGGGCGTGTTGCACGTGGGCGTACACGTAAACCAAAAGCAATGTTGTCAAATACGGTCATATGACGGAACAGTGCATAATGTTGAAATACAAAACCAACTTCACGTTCACGGACATGAACTTTAGTGGCATCTTCACCTTCTAGAATGACTTGACCGCTATCGGCAGATTCAAGTCCTGCAATGATACGGAGCAGGGTGGTTTTGCCACAGCCTGATGGGCCAAGCAGCGCAACGAGCTGGCCATCAGGGAAATCTAAAGAGATATTTTTAAGTGCATGGAATGCACCAAAGTGTTTTTCAATATTTTTTACTTGAATACTCATGAGGTCATTCCTTAAGAAACTTGTGAATCTTCTTTACGCTTGTCTTGTCGTTCCTGACGTAGTTCAACCCATGTTTTTAAAATCAGGGTCACAATCGCCAAGAGCGCTAATAGTGAAGACACAGCAAAAGCAGCACTAAAGGTATATTCGTTATAAAGGATTTCTACGTGTAGCGGTAAGGTGTTGGTTTCGCCACGAATGTGACCTGAAACTACAGAAACAGCACCAAACTCACCCATTGCACGTGCATTACATAGAATCACGCCGTAGATTAAGCCCCATTTGATATTTGGAAGTGTCACTTTCCAGAAAGTCTGCCAGCCTGAAGCACCCAATACGATAGCTGCTTCTTCTTCCTCAGTCCCTTGAGCTTCCATTAATGGAATCAACTCACGTGCCACAAAAGGAACGGTAATAAACACAGTAGCAAGGACAATGGCTGGAACGGCATATAAAATTTTGATGTCGTTATCCATCAGCCAGCCGCCTAACCAACCTTGAGTACCGAAAATCAATACCAACATTAAGCCAGCAATAACTGGAGAGACTGAAAATGGCATATCAATAATCGTGGTTAAAATAGATTTACCACGGAAATTAAACTTGGCAACAGACCATGCCGCAGCTACACCAAAGACGACGTTCAACGGTACGGCAATCACAGCTGTAAGTAACGTAAGTTTTACTGCTGATAATGTATCTGGATGAACCAGTGCTTGGAAGTAAACGCCAACACCTTGTTTAAAGGCTTCAACGAAAACCAAAACCAATGGCAGAATCAGGCAGCTTAAGAAGAAAATTAAAGCAATGATGATCAGGGTATAACGAACCCATGTCGGTTCACGCGTTGCATCACGCGACTGTAATTTTTCCGCAAGCGCATTACTGTTCGTATTCATCGTGCAGTTCTCCCTGTACGGCGACTTGCCCATGCTTGAACCAAGTTAATTAAGAATAAAATGGCAAAAGAAATCACCAGCATCACAACAGCAATCGTGGTCGCACCTGCATAATCATATTCTTCAAGGCGAGAGATGATCATCAATGGCGCAATTTCAGTCTTGAAGGGTTGGTTACCTGCGATAAAAATCACCGATCCATACTCACCCACACCGCGTGCAAAGGCCAAAGCAAAACCTGTTAACAGTGCAGGAAATAGAATAGGTAAGATCACTTTGGTCACGATCTGAAAGCGATTTGCACCCAGTGCCGAAGCTGCTTCTTCAAGTTCAGTTTCTAGATCACTCAGTACAGGCTGTACAGTACGAACCACAAAAGGAATACCAATAAAGATGAGGGCCAAGGTAATACCGATCGGGGTATATGCGACTTTAATGCCAATGGGTTCAAGGTACTTACCGATCCAACCAGTCGGTGCATATAACGAAGTTAATGCAATACCCGCAACGGCAGTTGGCAATGCAAAAGGTAAATCAACCAATGCATCGACAATACGTTTACCCGGGAAGGTATAACGAACCAAACACCATGCTAAGAGCAAACCAAAAACCACATTAACTAACGCAGCAATAATGGCAGTACTAAAACTCAGTTGTAACGATTTTAAAATACGTTCTGAGCTTAAAATCTCCCATAGTCCGTCCCAACCGATACCTAAAGATTTAATAAATACGGCTGAAAGGGGAATGAGCACAATTAAGGATAAATACGCTAGGGTAAAGCCTAGAGAAAGACCAAATCCTGGCAGCACTCGGGATCGCTGCGACATGATGACTCCTCAAAATGAGAAAAGCTGACTTAAAAGGTCAGCAAAATTGAATAAATGATTTTGCGACAAGCTTAATGCTCAGTACTTAAAAAGCAAATTGAAATAAATACTTGTTTTCATCAGTAAAGCTGATATGTTTCATGTGGTTTTCTGAAATTAAGTAATTGAAAATTTCAGGAAACGGTCCAAAACCTGATGCAACATTAATGTGACCCACAGCACCCATATTTACAGGGTAAAGCTTCCAAGCATCAGCAAGTTGTTTTGCATCTTCAAAGCCAAGCCAAGGATCATTTTCACTAATCAACATCGTTGTCGGCACACGAATACTTAATTGATGAAAAAATGCTTTGTAATCCGTTGTACTGTCGCGTGCAAAGCCGTTTTCTCCAAAGCGAGCTGGATTGGCTGGCGCAACCAAAACTAAATTTTTGATTTTTTTATTCAGTTCAGGATGCAAGGCCAATGCTGCCACTGTGGTCAAACAACCAAAGCTATGCGCCACAATTTGAATTTCACCCTGTAGAGGTCGTACGGTTTGAACAAATTGTTTAATCCAGTCCTTGAGTACAGGGTGATTCCAATCTTTTTGCTGAACACGAGAGCTAGACATGAGCTGACGTTGTAACCAAGATTGCCAATGTGCGTGTTCACTACCGCCTACACCCGGGACAATTACTGTATGTGTCATGTCAAGTTCTCCTGATTCAGTCAATGACTGATCTTATTTTCCGTTGTTGGCTTTAACGATTTGGTCAAACACGCCGCCATTTTCAAAGTGTGCTTTTTGGACTTTATCCCAACCACCAAATTCTTTATCAATGGTTACGAGTTTAAGTGGCTTAAAGACTGATGCGTATTGTGCAAGCGTTGTAGCGTTACGTGGACGGTAAAAGTTCTGAGCTGCGATTTGCTGACCACGTGGTGAATAAAGGAAGTTTAAATAACCTTTGGCTAAATAAAGATTACCTTTTTTCTCTGCGTTTTTTTCAAGAATAGCAACAGGTGGCTCAGCTAAAATTGAAAGTGAAGGGGTCACAATTTCAAATTTACCCGGTTGTTCACGAATCGCTAAATGTGCTTCATTTTCCCAAGCCAGTAATACATCACCAATGCCACGTTCAGCAAAGGTCGTAGTCGAACCACGTGCGCCTGAATCGAGTACTTTGGTGTTTTTATAAATCTTACGGACAAATTCTTGAGCCGTTGTATCATTACCACCCGCTTGATGTTTTGCCCAAGCCCATGCAGCTAAATAGTTCCAACGTGCACCGCCTGAGGTTTTCGGATTTGGGGTGATAATACCCACGCCTGGTTTAACCAGATCGCCCCAATCTTTAACTGCTTTGGGGTTGCCTTTACGGACTAAGAATACAATCGTTGAGGTATATGGCGTTGAGTTTTGCGGAAGTTTCTTTTGCCAATCTGCAGGTAAAAGTTTGGCTTTTTCTGCAATCACATCAATATCTGCTGCGAGAGCTAAAGTCACCACATCGGCATCTAAGCCATCAATGACGGCACGCGCTTGTTTACCTGAACCACCATGAGATTGTTTAAAATTAATTTTTTGACCTGTACGGCTTTCCCAATATTTACTGAAGTCTTTATTCACACTTTCATAGAGTTCACGCGTTGGGTCGTAAGATACGTTTAAAAAGTCTTTTGCAGCTGCGCCAAAAGAAACTGTCGAGATGACGGCAGCAAGAACACCCAATTTTAATTTTGCGGAAATACTCATGTGAACCTCAATAATTTTTACTTTATCTGTAACATGGGTGAAGAATAGCGCCAATCTTTATGCATAAAAAATAATTAAAAACGAATTTTATATGAATAAAAAAGATAACAGGCGTATCTACGAAAAAAAAAGCATCGACCTTATGCGAAAGGAAGATGCTTTTCGCTATTTAAAGCATTATTTTGAATTATTGGTCTTCACGATTTGGTCAAAGACGCCACCATTTTCAAAATGCTTTTTCTGCACTTTGCTCCAACCGCCAAACTCTTTATCAATAGTCACTAATTTTAAAGGTTTAAAGACGGTTTTATATTTTGCTAGTACCGCAGCATTACGTGGACGATAAAAGTTCTGTGCAGCAATGGTTTGACCTGCAGGTGAGTACAGATAATTTAAATACGCTTTGGCTAAATTTTCATTGCCATCTTTCTTAGCATTTTTTTCTACAATCGCAACAGGTGGCTCGGCCAAGATAGAAAGTGAAGGGGTCACAATCTCAAACTTACCTGTCTGTTCACGAACTGCCAAATGTGCTTCATTTTCCCAAGCCAATAACACGTCACCAATACCACGTTCAGCGAATGTAGTTGTTGCACCACGAGCACCTGAGTCGAGGACTTTGGTTTGCTTATAAATTTGACGGACAAATTCTTGGGCTTTTGCATCATTACCACCTGCTTGATGCTTTGCCCAAGCCCACGCTGCTAGATAGTTCCAGCGCGCACCACCCGATGTTTTTGGGTTCGGGGTAATAATGTCGACACCAGGTTTAATTAAATCGCCCCAGTCTTTAATGCCTTTCGGGTTGCCTTTATGCACTAAGAACACAATGGTCGATGTATATGGCGTTGAGTTTTGCGGGAATTTTTTTTGCCAGTCTTTTGCAACTAAACCACGTGCAGCAATTTCATCAATATCTGCAGCCAAAGCCAAAGTGACGACATCTGCATCTAGACCATCAATAACTGCACGAGCCTGTTTGCCTGAGCCACCATGAGATTGTTTAAAGTTAATGTCTTGGCCTGTGGTTTTTTTCCAGTAAACACTAAAGTCTTTATTGAAGTTGTCATACAATTCACGGGTTGGATCATATGACACATTTAAGAAATCTTTGGCAGATGCACTGAATGCTGTGGTAGAAATGAATGCAGCCAAAACCCCAAGTTTTAATTTCGATAGATTCATGTTGTCCTCAATTTTTATACATGTTTTGTTGAATGAGGCAAGAATATCTGTAGTTTTAATGCAGAAAAAATAATTAAAAAAGAATTTAATATGAGCAAAAAAGAAATATATGCTGAGCGATTATTTTTTAAAATAAAGTGATGTAATTGGGATGACGACGTATGCAGTGTTTTAAAAATGCGCAGCAAATAGAACAAGTTAATTTACTTGATCGAGCCTTTCACTATGGCGATGGCTGTTTTAGCACGGCACGTATTCGCCAAGGACAAATAGAACTTTTAGCTTTGCATATTGCACGATTAAAATTGAGCAATGAGCGATTAAAGCTAAATGCAGATTTAAACCTTATTGAAGACACTTTAAAATTGTTACGTAAACAAGATATCGTCAATGGCACTTTAAAAATTGTGTTGAGTCGTGGTATTGGTCAGCGTGGCTATAGTTTGCCTGAGCATCCAGCAGATGTTTGGGTGTTTTATTACCCCAAAGCTGTTGCAGATTTTGAGTACGAAACTGTCGAAAGTGGTGTATTACATCAAGCTATTGGGTTAACCATGCCAAGTTTGGTGGGCTTAAAGTCCTTAAATCGATTAGAACAAGTCATGCTCAAAGCAGAGTTGGATCAAACCCCATGGGGCGAAGCTTTGGTGACGGATGTGCAAGGTACAGTTGTTGAAGGTGTGAGCAGTAATTGTTTTATTCGCACAAATGAAGGATGGATTACGCCCGAACTTCGTTATAATGGCGTGCATGGTGTCATGCGTGCAGAAATTTTAAAACGGATGCAGCAGCATCAGATTCCATGTAATCAACGTCACGTCAATATGGATGAAATTACGCATTTTCAGAGTGTTTTTTTCTGCAATGCTTTAAGTCCCATGAAAATTGCATCAACTCTGAATGGGGTTGAGTTAGATGTTCAAGCTTGTATTGAACTTTTCCGAACACTTCAATTAAGTCAGATTCGTTAATATGTCCACCGCGTCTAAAAAAACAAATAAGAAAAAATCTGCCAAAGCAGGTTTTCCATTTAAAGCATGTTTGGTTGTGCTACTTGGTATCGTTGTACTTGTGGCGATCTTACTGTGGTCGAATTTATTTAAAGCCTATCCTGTGGAAGGCAAAAAGCAAATGTTGGCGATTGGTGCAGGGGATACCTATTCAGGATTTATTGACCGACTGGCCAAAGAGAAACAAGTTCATTTTCCTATTATTTTGAAGTTGTACCAAAAGTTCATGATCAATGACACCCTGAAAGCGGGTGTATATGAAATTCATGAAGGCATGAGCGTACGTGAAGTCATGAAACTGATTTCTAACTCTGAAAATGCGCAAATGAATCGAATTTTAGTGATCGAAGGGACGACATTTAAGCAACTGATAGATGCTTTAAAAAATGACCCATTGGTAACGCATGACATTAGCAATCTGCCTTATTCAAAGATTTTGCAGGAACTAGGTATTCCTTATTCACACCCAGAAGGATTATTTGCACCGAATACGTATTTCTTTGCAAAAGGCGAGTCTGATCGAAAAATTTTGAAGGATTTGTATAACCGACAAATTAAAGCCTTAGATCAGGCTTGGACTAATCGAGCTCAAAATTTACCGTACAAAGATAAATATGAAGCCTTAATTATGGCGTCGATTATTGAAAAAGAAACCAGTATTGATAGTGAGCTTGAACAAGTGTCTGGTGTATTTGTGCGTCGTTTACAACAAGGCATGCGTTTACAAACGGACCCTACGGTTATTTATGGCATGGGCGATAAGTACAACGGTAATATTACGCGTCAGGACTTACGTACACCAACAGCCTATAACACTTACACGATTAATGGTTTACCACCAACACCGATTGCTTTGCCGAGTCAAAAAGCCATTGAAGCTGCAATGCATCCTGATTCATCTAACAATATATATTTTGTTGCAACAGGAAATGGCGGCCATAAATTTAGCAGTAATTTGCAAGACCATAACCGCGCGGTACAAGAATATTTATCTGTAATTCGTGCGAAAAACTAAGGAGTGAGCATGTTTATTAGCTTTGAAGGCACGGAAGGTGTGGGTAAAACTACACTCATTCGTAAATTACATGATCATTTCCAAAATTTGGGTAAAAATGTCGTACTTACACGTGAGCCGGGTGGTACACCTATGGCTGAACAAATTCGTGCATTACTTTTAGCCGTCAATCATGATGAAGCAATGAGTGATGATACAGAGTTGTTACTTATGTATGCTGCACGCGCACAGCATTTGGCGCGCGTGATTTTACCTGCATTGGCAGAAGGTAAAATCGTTTTATGTGATCGTTTTGCCGATTCGAGTTTTGCTTATCAATGTGCAGGACGTGGTTTAGATCGTGACAAGCTCAATGTCTTAAATGCAAGTTTTGTTGCGCGTATACCGGATATTACTTTTTGGCTTGATGCACCGATTGAAACAGGAATGTTAAGAGCAAGAGAGCGTGGTGCTTTAGACCGTTTTGAACAAGAGAAAGCAACTTTCTTTGAGAAAGTAAGATCAGGTTTTGCTGAGATTCATCAAACGCACCCTGAACGAATGAAACGCCTTGACGCAACCCAAACACCTGAGCATGTATTCCAACAGGCATTATCGCAACTACAGCAGATCTAAAATGCCATAGTATTTGTTAGGTAATTGATTTAAAAATCATTCATAGCATAAGTTATGGATGATTTTTTATGCATGCTACAAAACAGGAGATTATCAATTTCCTTAAGACTGAATTTGCGCCAAGCTTAAAGCATTGCACTATCGTTGAAGTTGGTGAAAAGGCTGCCACTTTAATTTGGCATGTGACTGAAAAAGATTTGCGGCCTGGTAATACTGTTTCAGGCCCGACTATGATGACTTTGGCGGACTTTGCATTGTATGTGGCAATACTTGCAGAGATTGGAATTGTCGGACTTGCAGTCACCACAAGTATGAATATTAACTTTTTAAGGAAGCCTGAGGCGAATAAAGATTTGCGAGGAGAATGTCGATTACTTAAGGTTGGTAAAAGCATCATTTATGGTGAGGTGTTGGTGTATTCAGCAGGTGTGGATGAGCCCGTTGCACATATAACAGGGAGTTATTCGATTCCACCGAAGCGGCATTGAGCTGAAAATATGCAGTTGATCCATTAGATTGGATTAAAATGCAGCAGTCTGTCTAAATAAATTGTGCATTGGTTGGTGAATTTTCTGCGTAGTGTATTTTTATTTGCATAATTTCAATAGCTTAGTAGAAATCAATTAACTCATAAGTGTTATTTTAAATCTATAATTGAATCACAGATTTGATTGGTTAAATACATGACTGCTACTGCACATGAAGTTGTTCGGCTCTTTCAGGAGCATGCATATCCTTTGTCAGAAAAATTGACAGAAATGCTGAATGAGCATTACTCACATCAAACAGAACGACGTGGCTGTGGATATACTCAAGCCACACGAGTATTAGCTGAATATATTAATTTGCCGCGTGCATCACATGAATTTCAAGATCTCAAACTCTTTGATCAATATGACACGCATGGTTTACGCAAAATTTTAGATCAAAGTCGTGCTTATCATTTAGATTTGTCAGGTTGGCGTCATCTAGATTTAAATCAAAATTTAAATCAAAATATTCAGCAATTGAAACAATCCTCAGACTTTTACGAGGTTTTACAGAAAGAATTACATCTTCAAAAAAGTTTGCGTCAAATTCAGCAACATGCAAATTTGGAAGAAAGTCAGCTTATTTGTACCTTGATTGAAGATCTGATTTTGCCAAAATCGTCAACTGAAAACCAAATCGTTGAAGTACAAGCACTGGTTGATAAGCCAAAAGTTGGCTCTTGTCCAATGGCTGAAAATTTCTTTTTAAAAATTGCACATCGACGTGTATTTCGTAGCGGTGAAATTAATATTTTTGTAGATGAATACGGTCAGCCCTTATTTATGGAAAAATTAAATATGGGGGATAACCATTCTTGTATCAGCTTGAAACCTGTACTCATGAATGGTGTCCGTATTCCAGCCGGTTCACTTTTTTCCGTCGATTATGATGCAGAACAATTAGTTGAAAAACGGGGGAATCGTGAGTTTAAAGGTTTTGTGATTCCTTATCAGGCCATTTCTGGGTGGTGGTTTTTACGCTTAACGACTTTGGCTGTGTCGCCACAAAATCGAAAACGTGCATTCAGTACACATTTTCAGCAGCAAGTGGATAATGGTCTGTATAGTCCAGGTACGACTGAGCTTCAGCAATTAATAGATGTGGCGATAGCGCAACTTTGAGTATTTCCATCATGTTAGATGTATGCTTTTCGCCAAAATATTTTGCTCATACCCATACCAATAGTATGGAAAAATTATTAGCAGTTGGAACAGCTTTAGAACAATGGCAGAACATCAGAATACATGAGCCTGAGTGTATCGACGCTGAAATTTTAAGCCAAGTGCATGATCCTGCTTATGTGGACGCATTTATGACAGGGCAGCCCGCTAAGCTTGCGACCTTTTCAGGTTTTAAGCCTTGGAATACTCAGCTTCGAGATGCCGTGCTGAGAATCAATGCAGGGCAGTTGATGGCAGCAGATTTGGCTTTAAAAAAAGGTATCGCAGCGAATGTTGCACAGGGTTTTCATCATGCAGTGTATGAATATGGCGGATCATTTTGCACATTCAATGGTTTGGCTATTGTGGCACAGCAAAATCCGAATAAAAAAATCTTTGTACTCGATTGCGATCAACATGGGGGGAATGGCACAGCTGAGTTTACTAGACGGTTAGATAACCTTTTTAATTTTAGTATTTATGGGTTACGTTTTGGTTGTCCTACTTATGAACGTTCTTTAACTCGGCATGTGCATAAAGATCGTGGAAATTTTGCACAATATACCTTGGCTATACATGAGGGAATACAGCATGCCAAAGCATGGGGTGCAGATTTAATCATTTATCAAGCAGGAATGGATTGTCATCAAGCTGACCCATTTGGCTCATCATGGTTTAGTACCGCTTTGATACAGAAACGCGAAGAAATGGTCTTTAAATTGGCTAAACGTGCAGATATTCCGCTGATGTTTGTATTGGCTGGGGGCTATCAAAATATGAATGATCTTGTAAATCTGCACTTAGAAACTTTCAAAGCGGCATTACATATTTATGGGTAGTAAAATCAAAAAAAAGCCGACATCATGTGCGGCTTCTTTTTTAATTTAAAAGTTTTAAGAGACTAACTCAGTATTAACTACAGGGCAATCAACCGTGAAATCGGGTGGACTTAACACCGTTTTACGTAGTTCGTCTGCTTGTTCAGGATAGTCTAAAGTGAAATGCAGACCACGAGACTCTTTACGTTCCATTGCACAGCGCACAATCATTTCTGATACCAATACTAAGTTACGGAGTTCAATCAGATTTTTACTGACTTGGTAATCTTGGTAATACTCGGTGATTTCACGCTTAAGCATTTCAATGCGGTGTAGGGCACGTTGGAGGCGCTTGGTTGTTCTGACAATACCCACGTAGTTCCACATGGTTTGGCGAAGCTCATCCCAATTTTGCAAAATCACCACGTCTTCATCAGGGTTGGTCACTTGCGAGTCATCCCATTCTGGGACATGAGGCGCCTGATAAGTCCCTTGATGTTGTGATGTGATATGTGCTGAAGCACTCATACCATAGACGAAACATTCAAGTAAGGAGTTACTTGCCATACGGTTTGCACCATGTAGGCCGGTATAAGAGGTTTCTCCAATGGCATATAGGCCTGGAATATCGGTCTGACTGTTTTCATCAACCACAACGCCACCACAGGTGTAGTGTGCTGCCGGAACCACTGGAATCATTTCTTTGGTAATATCAATACCGAGTTCCATTAAGCGTGCATACAATGTTGGGAAATGTTCTTTGACAAATTCTGCAGGTTTATGGGTGATATCAAGCCAAACATGACGTATTCCTAGACGTTTGATTTCATAATCAATTGCGCGCGCTACGATATCGCGTGGTGCTAATTCGGCACGCTCATCAAAGCGCAGCATAAAGCGTTCACCATCTGGAAGACGTAAATAGGCACCTTCGCCACGCATCGCTTCGGTAATTAAGAAAGAGCGAGCTTGAGGATGATATAAACAGGTTGGATGGAATTGGTTAAACTCCATATTGGCAACACGGCAGCCTGCACGATACGCCATGGCAATACCATCACCCGTCGCAATGTCGGGATTTGATGTATATAAATATGCCTTCATGGCACCACCACAGGCAAGGGCAGTGAAGGGTGCTAAAAAGGTATGTACTTTTTCGGTTTTTTCATCTAAAGCATACAGACCGAGAGCACGGTTTTCAGTTTCAGGATTTAATTTTTGTGCGGTGATTAAATCGATTGCAATAAAATTTTCAAAAATATGAATATTGGCTTTTTCTTGCGCACGTTCAACCAATGTTGTGGAAATAGCACGACCTGTGGCATCTGCTGCATGGATAATCCGCCGTTGAGAGTGACCACCTTCACGTGTCAGATGTAACTGTTCTTGTTCGTCTAAAGTAAATTGCACACCCTGATTCAGTAGAAAATCGACAGAAGATTTACCACCTTCAACGGTTTGTTTTACCGTCGCCATTTCACATAAATGCGCACCGGCAATCATGGTGTCATTGATATGCTGTTCAATGGAATCTGTTTTATCGAGGACGGCAGCAACACCACCTTGGGCATAATATGTGCTGGCATTCGTCAGCGTCGATTTAGCTAAAACAGCAATATTAAAATGATCTGGTAGGGATAGGGCTAAACTTAGGCCTGCACCGCCACTTCCCACAATAATTACATCAAATTGATGTATCGTGTTTAAATTAGACATGTCCATCAGCTAATTTTAAAAATGTCCGATCATCACAACTGTTTTTGCCTAAAAACGCAATGACTATAAATTAACTAAATAATGAAAAATATTCATAGATCTGTAATATTTAAGGAATGTTTAAGATTGTTTATCATAAATAATCATCAAACATTTTATTACGAAGCTTAGACTTGCATTGTGATAAAAACTAACGTATTTCAAATGATAAGCACAATTGAGTGAATGCTAACAATGAATAAATCGTATTTACAAAAGGGACTCTATGCAGCTGTGTTTACGGTTGCTAGCGTGCAGACTCAGGCAGCGGGTCCTGTTGATTTTTCCAATTTGGTTGAACAAGTCAGCCCAGCTGTCGTAAGCGTGAATGTGGTTAAAAAGCTTAGTCAAGAAGAGCTTTTGCAGCAACAAGTCCCAGAAATATTACGACGCTTTTTCGGTAATCAGGTGGTTATTCCGCAGCAAAAAATGCCGCAAGAAAAGACCGGTTATGGAAGCGCATTCTTTATTAGTAAAGATGGTTATTTATTGACAAATCACCATGTGGTAGAAGATGCCTCGAAAGTCACCATCGTACTGAATGACCGCCGTGAAATTGATGCCACAGTTGTGGGTAGTGATGAGCGGACTGACGTGGCTTTGTTAAAGGTCAAAGGTTCAAATTTTCCTGAGCTACGCACAGGCAATGTTGACCGTTTACGTGTAGGTGAGCCAGTGTTGGCCATTGGTTCACCATTTGGCTTTGACTATTCAGCTTCAGCAGGAATCGTTAGTGCTAAAATGCGTAATATGATGGGAGAAACCTCGGTTCCATTCATTCAAACCGACGTGGCATTGAACCCGGGTAATTCTGGTGGTCCATTATTTAATCAGTCTGGTGAAGTGGTCGGGGTAAATTCTCGTATCTTTAGTGGTACAGGCGGTTATATGGGGTTATCGTTCTCGATTCCCATTGATGTTGCAATGGATGTTGCAGACCAATTAAAGAAAAACGGCAAGGTAACACGTGCTTATTTAGGCGTCATGCTACAAGATATCGATCGTAATCTTGCAGAGTCTTATAACCTTTCAAAACCAGAAGGCTCTTTGATTACTCAAGTTGCACCAAATTCACCTGCTGCAAAAGCTGGCTTTAAAGTGGGTGATGTCATTTTGAAATTTAATGGCACACCAATTTCACGTACAGGCGAACTGCTGAATTATCTTAATCGTACAGGTCCAAATCAAAGTATTCAGCTTGAAGTGCTGCGTGATGATAAACGCCAAAATATTTCAGCAACCTTGATCACAGCACCAGATGATACGCCTGCAAAAGCTGAAACGACATCTGTGAAAAAAGGTCCAGTGATTGGGGTGTCAATTCGCAACTTAAACGCAGATGAATTAAAACAACTGAGTCTAAAAGGCGGTGTCTTAATTCAAGATGTACGTGCAGGAGGTATAGCTTCACAGGCACGAATTCAGCCGGGGGATGTTGTCACCCAAGTTAATAATAAAGTCGTAAACAATGCTGAAGATTTTGTGAAAGTTATTTCTGAGTTGAAAAATGGTAGCATTGCACGTGTTTCTTTGATTCGTCAGGGACAGCGTGCGATTGTGGGCATGCGTATTCAGTAATGAGTTACTAAATGAAAACCACTCCAAGCGAGTGGTTTTTTAACTTTAGCGTTTTTGCAATTCACCCTTAGATAAAAATGGGTAGACTGTGGGCCACAATTTAAAATTTGCAGGACGCTATGAGCGATATCTTTGATTTAAAAATTACAGTTCAAGCTGAACATATCGACACATTAAATCATGTGAATAACGTGGTGTACGTCAGTTGGATGCAAGATGTCGCGACAGCACATATTGAAGCTTTGGGTTTAGGCTTAAAAGAATATATTGAATTGAAGCATGCCATGGTCGCTGTTGAGCATCATGTGCAATATCGTAAAGCAGCGCTCGAAGGTGAGGAGATTATTTTACGAACTTGGCTAAATGATATCAATGCATTGTATTCGTTTCGGCAGTACGTATTTTATCGCCCTAAAGACAAAGCGATATTATTTACAGGCAATACACAGTGGGCATGCATTGAAATTGCTACAGGCCGTCCAAAGCGCATGTCGCCAACATTTACCCAAGCTTATCAACCCATCGCAGATAGCATAAATCCGCTTGATTTTAGTGCTTATGATTTCTGATTTTTAATTGAAACCTCATATTAAAGCGAAGACTAGTTAAGTTCTACAGCCAGGATAAGTGGTTAGCATAAAAGCAATGCATTATTTTCGATACTTTGAAAAATCCATCTGCTATAATCCTCGGCAATTTCTATTCGGCTTTTGCTATGCATAAAGAATTGCATGTATAGCGCTTTTATTTTTCCAAGGTAGCCCATGGCGCAAGCTAAACAATCTGTTGATATAAAAAACATTCGTAACTTCTCGATCATTGCGCATATCGACCATGGTAAGTCGACGCTTGCCGACCGATTTATTCAAACTTGTGGTGGCCTGCAAGATCGTGAAATGCAGGCACAGGTTCTAGATTCTATGGAATTAGAACGTGAGCGTGGTATTACGATTAAAGCTACGTCTGTGACTTTGTATTACACTCATCCTAACGGTGAAGAATACCAGCTTAACTTTATTGACACACCTGGGCACGTTGACTTTTCTTATGAAGTTTCACGTTCACTTGCTGCATGTGAAGGCGCATTATTGGTGGTCGATGCTGCACAAGGTGTAGAAGCCCAGTCTGTTGCTAACTGCTATACAGCAATTGAACAAGGCTTAGAAGTCCTACCTGTTTTAAATAAAATTGATTTGCCGCAAGCAGAGCCAGAGCGTGTTATTCAAGAAATTGAAGACATTATTGGTATCGAAGCGACTGAAGCACCTACATGTTCAGCTAAAACCGGTCTAGGCATTGAAGGGGTGCTTGAAACACTAATCAATGTCATTCCTGCACCCGAAGGCGATCGTAATGCACCATTACAAGCCTTAATTGTTGACTCTTGGTTCGACAACTATTTGGGCGTGGTTTCTTTAGTTCGTATTAAAGAAGGTCGTGTGCGTAAAGGCGATAAAATGTTGATGAAATCAACTGGTCAAACGCACATCATCACCTCAGTAGGTATTTTTAATCCTAAACATACAGAAACTGACATGCTCGAAGCAGGTGAAGTTGGTTTCGTGATCGCGGGTATTAAAGACATTTTTGGTGCTCCAGTTGGTGATACGATTACCTTGGCAACTACACCAGAAGTTGAAAGCTTACCGGGTTTCAAAAAAGTCAAACCACAGGTCTATGCAGGTTTATTCCCAATCGATTCAAGTGAATTTGAACCGTTCCGTGAGGCGCTGCACAAACTGCAAATTAATGACTCCGCATTATTCTTTGAACCTGAAAGTTCAGATGCACTTGGTTTTGGCTTCCGTTGTGGCTTCTTGGGTATGCTGCACATGGAAATTGTACAAGAACGTTTAGAACGTGAGTATGATCTGGACCTGATTTCTTCAGCACCAACCGTAATTTATGAAGCGGTGATGAAAAATGGTCAAACCATTTATATCGACAGTCCTTCTAAAATGCCGGATGGTTCAACAGTTGAAGACTTACGTGAGCCAATTGCTGAATGTCACATTTTAGTACCGCAAGAATACTTGGGTAATGTGATGACTTTATGTGTTGAACGTCGCGGCGTTCAAAAGAATATGAAGTTTATGGCGAACCAAGTGGCCATTACGTTTGAAATCCCAATGGCTGAAGTAGTGATGGATTTCTTTGATAAATTGAAATCATGTTCACGCGGTTTTGCATCGTTAGATTATAACTTTGTGCGTTTTGAGAGTTCATCTCTAGTTAAGGTGGATGTGTTAATCAACGGTGAAAAAGTTGATGCCTTGGCCATGATTTGCCACCGACAAGATGCTCGCCATCGTGGTATTGCACTTGTGGAAAAAATGAAAGATTTAATTCCACGTCAAATGTTCGATGTGGCTATTCAAGCAGCGATTGGTGCACAAATTATTGCACGTTCAACTGTAAAAGCGATGCGTAAAAACGTTTTGGCTAAATGTTATGGTGGTGACGTGTCGCGTAAGAAGAAACTTCTTGCGAAACAAAAAGAAGGTAAGAAACGTATGAAACAAGTGGGCAGCGTCGAAATCCCACAAGAAGCGTTCCTTGCTGTATTGAAAGTAGAAAGATAATAAATAGAGGTTTATGAGCTCATGGATTTTGACTTTAATTTGATCCTTGTTCCTGCCACAGTCATTTTTTTCTTAATTTGGCTATTGGATAAGTTTGTCTGGAAGCAACGGCAGACCAAAGGTAAAGGGAATGAAAATGTCGTTATCGCATGGGCTTATGATTTCTGGCCGATTCTAGCGATAGTTTTGGTGATGCGTTCATTCTTATATGAGCCATTTAATATTCCATCTGACTCTATGGTTCCAACCTTAGAAACAGGTGATTTTATTGTGGTGAATAAATATCAGTATGGCGTACGTTTACCTATCGTCAATAAAAAAATTCTTGATGTCGGTGAACCTGAGCGTGGTGATGTCATTGTATTCCGTTATCCACCACAACCAACCATCAGCTATATTAAACGAGTGGTCGGTTTACCAGGTGATCATATTATTTACGATCATGGTCAACTGAGTGTGAATGGTCAAAAGGTGGCAAAAATTCCTGTAGAATTTAGCCGTGAAAAAGATCAACTTGATACACCTACATCGATTTATCATAAAGAAACCATGGGTAAGCATACGTTTACCATGCGTGAGCTTGAAGGCGTCAATGTTGCGCGCCAAGCACCATTTATCAACTATGTTGAAAATGGTAAATATTCAACAGAAAATGGTTTATATTGGGAAGTTAAGGTTCCTGAAGGTCACTATTTCGCGATGGGGGATAATCGCGATCAAAGTGCGGACAGTCGTTTTTGGGGCTTTGTGCCTGAAGAAAACCTCACTGGACGTGCTTTTTACAAGTGGATGCATAAGGAACCTGGTTTAAAACTGCCTTCATTTAGTCGTAATGGCAGTATTGATTAGTCTTACATCAGGAAAATAAAATGAGACATCAACGGGGAACGTCTTATATTGCAATTTTAATTGCTGTGATTGGTTTTGCTTTTTTAGCTAAAGCTTTAATTGCGGTTTGGGGGCCGTATGTTGACGATCGTCTCGTCAACAATGAAATTGAAGAATTGATGAAAAGCAGTCCTAAAAATATTGCTCCGAGTAAGTTTGAGTCACAAATGTCACAGCGTTTAGATATGAATGGTGTACGTGATTTAAATTTTAAAGATATTGCTCAAGTCACTAATGTAGATGGTCTACAAGTGAAAACAGATTATGAAATAAGAAAACCTTTCTTATTGAATATTGATATTGTGTTGAAGTTCGAGAAAAGTTTTGATCAAAGCTCAGTCCAAGCTAAATGAAGCTCGTTTAGCAAGTCGTATCGGTTATCAGTTTAAACAACCTGAATTGTTACAACTGGCCTTGACCCACCGATCGGTGAGCCATAAATACAATTATGAACGCCTAGAATATCTGGGCGATTCATTATTGGGTATGATAATTGCCAATTATCTGTACCATGCCTACCCGCATGAAAATGAAGGGCGTCTAACGCGTATGCGTGCGACACTGGTTCGTCAGGAAGCGCTAGGAAAAATTGCCAATGACTTAAAACTCAGTCAAGAATTAATCTTGAGTACAGGTGAGTTGAAATCTGGCGGTCATCATCGTGAGTCTATACTTGCGGATACCGTTGAATCGATCATTGGTGCAATCTATGTCGATTGTCAGGATTTAAAAATTCTGGAACCGATTGTTCTTAAATGGTATGTGCCATATTTAGATCATATTGAACCAACTGATCAACTGAAAGATCCTAAATCACGTTTGCAAGAGTATTTACAAGCACGTAAAAAACCTCTCCCGGTTTACGAGGTTGTAGATATTCAGGGTGATGCTCCGAACCAACATTTTAAAGTTGAATGTACAGTTGAAGGGCTCCCTGTTAAATACGGTGAAGGTTCAAGCCGTCGCTTTGCTGAACAGGCAGTAGCGGCAGAAATCTTAGAAATTTTGGAGAAAAAGTCTTAATGACTACTCATTCCGATCACGTAGATGCTGATCACGAGTCGCAAGGCGACAGTAACGATTTAATTAGTCAGTTTTTTAGTGCACAAGGCACTGAAATTCCAGCCGATTTTAAAAGTGGGTTTGTGGCGATTGTTGGTCGTCCAAACGTGGGTAAATCAACGTTGATGAACCATATTTTGGGTCAAAAACTTTCCATTACCTCTCGTAAACCACAGACCACACGTCATAAAATTGTGGGTATTGACTCACGCGAAAAATCTCAAGCGGTATTCGTAGATACCCCGGGGATGCACAAAAAAGAAGTCCGTGCCATCAATAAAATGATGAACCGTGCGGCACATTCTGCACTTCGTGATGTGAACTTAGTTTTGTTTGTGATTGATGCAGACAAATGGACACAGAATGATGATTTAGTGTTAGAGAAGCTAAAAAATGCCGATATGCCAGTGATTCTTGTGATCAATAAAATTGATACACTAGAGAATAAAAACCATGCATTACCATTGATACAAGAGCGTGCAAAATTAATGAATTTTGCAGAAATTGTTCCTGTATCAGCATTACGTGGTGCAAATTTAGATCATTTGCGCAGCACGATTGAAAAATATTTGCCGTTCCAACCACCACTGTATTCACTTGAGCAATTGACCGATCGTTCAGAGCGTTTCCTTGCGTCTGAAATTATCCGTGAAAAAATCATGCGTCAATTGGGTGAAGAGCTGCCTTATGATTTAACGGTTCAAATTGAGTCGTTTAAAACAGAAGAAGCAACGGTCAATCCAAAAACAGGTCGTCCTAAAGCGGCGTGTACCTATATTGATGCGACGATTTTTGTCGATCGCTCTGGTCAGAAAGCTATTGTGATTGGTGAGAAAGGTGCCAAACTGAAAAAAATCGGTATGGATGCACGTGTGGATATGGAAAAAATGTTCGAGCAAAAGATCATGTTGACGCTTTGGGTGAAAGTCAAAGGCGGTTGGTCTGATGATGAGCGTGCATTGAAAAGCTTAGGTTATAGCGATATCTAATCGTTAAATAACAAACTTTGAGGGAAGAGTAATGATGAAAGTATTGGCCGTAGTTGCATGTGTTTTGTTTCTACAAGGGTGTATTCATAAAATCGTTACTGTTCCTGTCAAAGTGGCTTATAAAACCACAAAAGGCGTGGTTAAAGGTACTGCTGCAGTTGTGGGTGCAGTCATTCCAGATGGGGATGAAGATGAAGACGACAAGAAAAAGAAAGACAAGGATTAATATTTCAAATCATGCGTAATGAGATACTGCATGGTTATTTAATTCACCATCGTAAATATCGTGAAAAAAGTCATATTGTGCACTTGTTTACTCAGGAGCATGGTCGAATTGATGGTATTCTCAGGCAAACGCCACCTCCCCAGTATCAACCAATTTGCTTGCAAGCATCTGGTAAGTCCGAACTTAAAAACTTTAGTAAACTCGAAATTGTAAATCAACCGATTTTCTTTTTTGGGGATGCTTTTTTTTCAGGATTTTATCTAAATGAAGTCTTATTGAGGCTATGTCCGTTAGAGGTTGAGATGCATGAGACATTTGCTCAATATGCACACACCTTGGAACAACTTCAATGCATGTCTGTCCAGGCCAACCCTGATCTATTCTTACGGCAAATCCTTAGACAATTTGAGCATGTGCTGCTTGAAGAGTTGGGTTTTGCATTGGATTTTTCAACTGATGCAAATCAACAGCAAATTCAGCCTCATGAAAATTATCAATTTCATTTAAACGAAGGTTTTCAACCTGTCATTAAAGCCTCACGCGCAACATTGTTAGGTCAACATATTTTAAGTATGTGTGATTATGAAAAAGGTGGGGAATTTAATTCTGAACAGTTACAATTACTGTCTAAGTTGTACCGACAAATGATTACTTCCTTGCTTGGCGATCGTCCATTAAAAAGTCGTCAATTGTGGATACAGAATTATCAAACTCAACGTCATTAGGAAAGAATTATGGCAGCTTTGCTTGGTGTAAATATTGACCATGTGGCAACACTACGAAATGCACGTGGGACAACTTATCCAGATCCTGTGAATGCCGCAATTATTTGTGAGCAAGCGGGGGCGGAAGGGATTACGCTGCATTTACGTGAAGATCGTCGCCATATTAAAGATGATGATGTACGTCGTATGCGTTCTGTATTAAAAACCCATATGAACCTTGAAATGGCAGTGACCAATGAAATGGTTGAATTTGCCAAAGAGATTCAGCCGCATCATGTATGCTTTGTTCCTGAAAAGCGTGAAGAAGTCACGACTGAAGGCGGTCTAGATGTGGTTGGGCATTTTGAAGATGTAAAAAACGCGACTCAAGCACTCGCGGCGATTGGTTGCGAAGTTTCATTATTTATTGATGCTGACTTTGCTCAAATTGATGCAGCGATTGCCTGTGGTGCGCCTACGATTGAGTTGCATACAGGTGCATATGCAGATGCTGAAACACCTGAAGCGCAGAAAGCAGAGCTGGAACGTATTATTCGAGGTGCTGAATATGCGGCATCTAAAGGATTGATTGTGAATGCTGGTCATGGCTTAAATATTGACAATGTCACTCCGATTGCGCGCATTGCTCAAATTCATGAATTGAATATTGGTCACTCGATTATTGCTGATGCTGTATTTATTGGATTGGCACAGTCTGTAAAACAAATGAAAGCTGCGATTAAATCTGCACGTTAATTTTTAAGTAAAGTATATGTCAAATATTGATTATGATGCCCTAATGAAGCCAGTCATTGGCTTCTTGGGGTGTGAAACACCAAAAGCATGGCTAGATGAAGCTTTAAATAATTTGGATGTCCTGATGCAGGATCATGCCAATTGTGAAAAGAAAGCAGCAAGTACAGCAATGAATTTGATGTTTCGTTATAGTTTTTTCTCGGATTTACAAATCAAACTGGCACAGCTAGTACGTGAAGAAATGCTGCACTATGAGCAAGTGCTGGAACTGATGGCAAAACGTGGTCAGGAATGGACTGCAATCAGTGCTGGTCGGTATGCAGGTGGTCTACGTAAAGAAGTGCGGACTTACGAGCCAGAAGCGTTAATTGATATCTTGGTGATTGGCGCATTTGTTGAAGCACGGTCATGTGAGCGTTTCTATGCGCTTGCACCACATGTGGATGAAGAGTTGGGGCGTTACTACCGCTATTTGCTAAAGTCTGAATCACGCCATTATGAGGACTATTTAGCATTGGCCATGAATGTGGCGACGACCAATAAGCTAAAGAACCCGAAAGAAGATATTCAGATGCGTATTGAGCATATTCGTGAAGTTGAAAAAAATTTGATTAGCAGCCCAGATGATTTATTCCGCTTTCATAGTGGTGTGCCAGTCAAAGCAGCTTGATAAAATAATCCTCCAAAATGGGGGATTTTTTATGCACTTAAAATAAACGATAATAAGAATTATTTACAATTGTCTTGGGTGAATCTAAAATGAAACGATCTCTATGAATCAAACAATTTAAGCTCACTTATTCAATATGAAATTACAATTCACTTTACTCTGTATCGCTTTGTGTGCGGTTGGTCAGGCTGAAGCGCATTATCCTTATGTTGCACCTCTAAACTATCAAACATTTAATAATCATAGTGCCATTCTTTCTGGTTTTTATGACAATCCGTTTGTTTCTGAAATAGCCATTAAAAATTTTAATTTCCATGTACATACACCGTCAGGTGAAAAGCTGCATTTAATGGATGCTGATTGGGCAAAAACTCAAACAGTCAGCAGTTATAGTTTAGAAAATAAGCAGGATGGCACGTATCGTATTCGTGGTGAAAAGCAGGGAAGTACAGCGCGTTTTGCTTATGATCAAAAGCAGTGGAAAGCGTTAATCAATGGTGTACGTGATCCGCAAAAAACTGCGAATGCAAATGTCATTTATACAGCCGAGTTGACTAAAAAGTCGCAAATCAAAAGTATTCAAACCCAAGAAATCATTGAAACTTTTGTATCGCGCCGTGTAACGTCTACAAATGTAGTGAATTATTTGCATGATGGTTTTGATGTGCAATTTAGAACCCATCCGAATGCCATTATGCAAAATGAGCCAGTACAACTGAAAGTGCTAGATCAGAAAAAAGCGGTTGCGGGTTTGCAGATTGAAATTTTGCAGCAAACAACGGATTACAGCCGTGAAGGAAAAGTTTATAAAACGCTTAAAACTGATCAAGAAGGAAACTTGAATTTTAGCCTATCAGATCGTGGTCAGTATTTACTGAAAATTGACTATCAGCAGCCTTTTGAAATGAAGGGAGACGCATTAAAACGATATAAATATACTTTGAGTTTTAATGTGATCTAAAGCGAAGGGTAGTTAAATGAGAAAAAGCTCTGCGATTTGCAGAGCTTTTTTATGAAAATGATTTAGCTATCTTTAGGTTCAAGATAAAACATCGATAAACCTATCAATAAAATTAAACTGGTTTGAGCGAAAAAGTGTTTATTAAAACCGCCATAATATTGCTGCGAATAGCCTGCAATTAGTAAATAACCCGTTAAATAAAGCAATCGATAATATCGGCTCTCAAAACAATAACAGACACTTGCAAAACATAAAATCAGACAACCAATCACCATATAGTGGATATCCCAAATGATGGTGTTGATTACAAATAAAAGTGCTGAAAGTGCGCCGATAGATAAATTACGAAGGCTTTCAAACCCTTGAAAAATGTGCATCAAAGCTAAAATGAAGAGTGGCAATAGAGCAAGTGCATATTTTATTTTCATACTGTTTTGCGTCATGAGCATATAATTCTGCTGTTTCTCAACAATGGGGCTAGTACTGATGCTTAGGCGAAGCCATTGAAGGGTTAAGTGTTCAGGGGTGTTGGCTTTAACTAAAAATTTGAGTGTGGCTTGCGGTGGAATAATATAATTTTCTTGGAAATCATGGCCATAAAACATCCAAGACTTATTGGTTTCCAATGTGTGATATTGCGTATTTTTTTGAGTTGAGATGTTAAAGAGTTGTCCACTTGCATTTAACCCAGCTTTCATACATGGTGTTTCTTTTTCGTGAACAATACATAACGGCGGTACCGAAATTTCAAGATCTTTTCGTGTTTGTTGCTGACCTGCAAAATCAATATGGACATACAGTTGATCTGATTGGTTTTGCAGCGTAATCGGTGTGCTTGACCAATATTGTCCTTCTGTCATCTCGTTCAATACAGATTCAGATATTTCCGGAATAGTATTGTGATTTTGAATCTGCTGAGGTGGAATCAACCATTGTAGCTTGCTGTCAAGAAGGGTGTTAGATTCACTATTATATAAATTGGGTGGTGTTTTGAAATGTTGCTCAATTTCACTTTCGGGTGTGCAGCTCACCAAATAAATTGCAAATGGGCTGATAATAATTAAAAGAAAAATGAATGCAGTGAGGTAGTGTTTTAAGGCAGTTTTATTTGATTCAGCATCAACTTGAATGAACATTTTTTTTATTTTAATGACAATGACTTATAGATTATATGTAAATCATAGGCATTAAAAAAGCCCATTTAAATAAATGGGCTTTAGAATTTGGCTCTCCAACCTGGGCTCGAACCAGGGACCTGCGGATTAACAGTCCGTCGCTCTACCGACTGAGCTATTGGAGAATCTGAATGCGATTATAAGCAGATTTTGAGGAGGGTCAAGCTAAAAATACCAATATGAGAAGAAATGCGTGATAGATGTTTTTTATTTGAACAAAAAGAAGGATTTTTTAGAAAAAATGAATCTTAGGCTTGCAAAGAAAAAATTCAATTGATAGTCTGAATGCAACAACAGAGCGTTTAAACATATGTTTAAACAGTGTGGATTTAAACCCAACTTGCCAGCACTAAAATGGCTAAACAGGAGAAAGCGAATGAATACGCTGACTATTTCTCAGATTTTTTCAAATTTTTCTTTTTATCAAGAAAACTATCTTTCCATTATTAGTAATCAAGAGCAATATCAAACACCTGTGGAAGGTGCGTACGTTGACGTTTGGCCTTTGGGTCGACGTGACTTGGCATTGGGTGATTTATTACAACTGTGGTTTAGTGAAAAATGGTTGATCAACACGCCATGTCATTTACGTTTTGAACATCAAGATGATGGCCGTCGTGTGCCTTTGCAACGCAAGCAAGATTTGTATTTATACCAATTGGCCGGTAATGCGTTATCAGGCTCAAATCGTTCTAAAGTATGGTCTATTTCAGAACAACAAGAACTTCGTGTTGAGTTAGATAGTGCTTTAAAATATTACTGCTTTCAAAAGGGCAGTAATCGCATTGATCTAAGCGAAGGCCAATTAATTCGCGCCTTACATTCAGCAATTTAAGTTTGAACCATCATCTGCTCGCATTGAATTGCGAGCAGAAAAATAAAATATTAAGGACGTATAATCATGCATGTCGCTGTTGCATGAGCATATATCTTTCCATTGTTATCCATAATTCTGCCTTCTGAAATTGCTAAATTTTTGCTGATATTAATTAAATGGCCTATTGCGGTTAAATCTTGATTTTTAGGGATAGGTCGACACATTTTTATATTGAGATCAATGGTGCCATAGCCTATACCAGCTTCTAATGCCGAGTGTACGACACACCCTGTAACTGTATCTAAGACTGTTGCTGCAAAGCCACCATGCACACCACCAAGGGGATTTAAATGGCGCTGATCGGCTTTTACAACAAACTCTACATTATCTTGCTCAATCTTTTTGGGTTGCATTGGAATAATTTCACTAATGCTTGCAGGTGGAATTTGGCCTTGCATCATTGCCTTTAAAATTTCTAGTCCAGTCATTTCTTTGATGTTCATTGGTATATCTCTGGATAGGTTAGTTTTGTGGTTGTTTTGGGTTCTAAAAAGGAACTTATTTAAATAACATAGCTGAAAACGTAAAAAGAATGCAAACCAAAGATTTGAATATGAAGGTTAGTTTTAGGTTTTATCGTTTGGTTTTTTAATATTTAAGTTGATTTGAAGGAAGTCAAATGGGCTGGATGAGCTTTGTTATTTAGTTTGAACCGCGAAAAAAATTGATCAAAAGCGTGTAGAAGTGAAGCGTATTAATTTATTTTTTTGATGAGTATAAAAAAACCCGCGATATTCGCGGGTTTTTTAAATCTAGCTTTTTAAAAGCAGATTATTTTTCAGCAGCAATTGAAGCAATCGCAGCATCTACGCCTTCGATTGAATCAGCAGCTTTCTTAATACGTGCAAGCGCATCTACAAGTACTTCGTCTGCAGTTGCATAAGAAATACGCATGTAGCCACCAAGACCGAACGCATCGCCAGGAACTACTGCAACACCAGTTTCTTCCAACAACCATGCAGAAAATTCTGTGCAAGATTTTAAACCTTTGGCACGAATTAAAGGACGGATGTTTGCGTATGCATAGAATGCACCGTCAGCAGGAAGGCAAGTAATACCGTTGATGTCGTTCAAGCCTTTCACAACTAGGTCGTGACGGCGTTTGAATGCTTCAATCATTGGCTCAAGAACGTCTTGAGGGCCATTCAATGCAGCTTCAGCAGCAACTTGTGAAATAGAAGTTGGGTTTGAAGTTGATTGAGATTGGATTTTTTTCATCGCACCGATCAGTTTAGCAGGGCCCGCTGCGTAGCCAATACGCCAGCCAGTCATTGCATAAGCTTTAGATACACCGTTAAGAACGATTACACGGTCGTAAAGGTCTGGTGCAACTGTTGCGATGTTGTAGAATTCGTCGTCCCAACGGATTGGTTCGTACATATCATCAGAAGCAACTAAAACTTCAGGGTATTTACGTAGTACGTCAGCTAAAGCAAGTAATTCTTCTTTAGTGTAGATCATACCTGTTGGGTTAGAAGGGCTGTTTAGAACCACTAAACGAGTTTTGTCAGTGATTGCAGCTTCTAATTGAGCAGGCGTAATTTTGAAACGTTGTTCTTCACCACATTTCACGATTACAGGAGTACCTTCAGCAATGATCACCATGTCTGGGTAGCTTACCCAGTAAGGAGCAGGGATAATTACTTCGTCACCTTTGTTTAACAAAGCAAGTGCCAAGTTAAAGAAAGATTGTTTACCACCACAAGAAACCAAGATTTGGTTTGCAGCGTAATCAAGGTTATTGTCGCGTTTTAATTTAGCAATAATTGCTTTTTTAAGACCTGGAGTACCGTCAACAGCTGTATATTTAGTGAAGCCATTGTTGATAGCAGCAATTGCAGCATCTTTGATGTGTTGTGGGGTATCGAAATCCGGTTCACCTGCGCCTAAACCAATTACGTTTTTACCAGCAGCTTTCAATTCAGCAGCTTTGTTAGTAACAGCAAGTGTAGGGGACGGTTTGATGCTATTTACACGATCAGACAGACGTACGTCCACGGCAGTATTCCTTCTTATAGGGATTAAAAAATAAAAAGCACACTATCTTAGCTTAAATGCACAGTAATGGGGAGTGGCAAAATCAACAATGTGCAAAAAAGTGTGATATTCCATCCTAACCCTATAATTAAGAAAATTTACATTGAGTTACTTAAATTTTTAATCAAATTTTATGGAAAAATCTTAAAGTCACGGACAAAAATAGGGCATAAAAAAGGCCACAATATGTGTGACCTTTTTAATTAAATTTTATACTTCAAATACTTTGCTTATTGAACAAAACGCGATAAATCTTCTTCAGGGCGAGCAGTTAGCACTTCTACACCATTTTTTGTTACAAGTAGCGTGTGTTCGTACTGTGCAGACAAGCTATGATCTTTAGTCACGACAGTCCATTTATCACCAAGAAGTTTGGTTTTCCAGTCACCACCGTTCACCATTGGTTCAATCGTGAATGTCATGCCTTCTTCTAAGATCATGCCTGTATTTGGTTGACCATAGTGTAAAACTTGTGGTTCGTCATGGAAAACGGTACCAATACCATGACCACAATATTCACGTACAACACCAAAACGTTCTGATTCAACATATTGTTGAATAGCATGGCCGATATCACCCATGGTTGCGCCTGGTTTTACCACCGCCATACCACGGTACATGGCTTCTTGGGCAACTTTGCATAAACGGTTCGCTAAAATAGATGTTTCACCACCCACGATGTACATCATGTTGGTATCACCATGGTAACCATCTTTGATCACAGTGACATCGATGTTTAAGATGTCACCTTTTTTTAATTTTTTGCTTTCAGATGGAATACCGTGACACACCACATGGTTCACTGAAGTGCAGATAACGTGCTGAAATGCTGGACGACCCGGCGCAGCGCCATAACCTAAACATGCAGGAATAGCTTCTTGTTTATTGACAATATAGTCATGACAAATCGTATCAAGTTCGAGGGTAGTCACACCTGGAACAATATGCGGTTTGATCATATCCAAAACTTCTGCCGCCAGTCGACCCGCGACGCGCATTTTTTCAATTTCGTCAGGCGTTTTAATTAATCGACGTGGAGCTTCGTAAGTACTGTTCATGATCTCTAAAAACTTTTGGAAATTTGTATGTGACTATGGTATAAATAGCCGCCCATTTTATCAAATGCTTTTTCGTGAATATCTTTCACGAGCTTTGTGCGATGGGGCAATAAAATCCGCACATATATCGACACATTTCTCTGGGTGCCTTTTTAGGTGGAGAATGCGGGTATATGGAGGCCTAACCCAAACTTTAAGGTAAAGAAAATGGCAGATTACAACGTAAGCATGCGCGACCTTCTTCAAGCAGGCGCACACTTCGGTCACCAAACACGTTTTTGGAATCCAAAAATGCGCGAATACATCTTCGGTGCGCGCAACAAAATTCACATCATCAACCTTGAGCACACTGTTCCTGCGTTAAATGATGCTTTGAACTTTGCTAACAACTTGGCTAGCAAAAAGAACAAAGTTTTGTTCGTTGGTACAAAACGTGCAGCTTCTGCAATCATCCGTGAACAAGCTCAACGTGCAGGTCAACCATATGTTGATCACCGCTGGTTGGGTGGTATGTTGACTAACTGGAAAACTCTTCGCCAGTCAATCAACCGTCTAAAAGACCTTCAAACTCAATCTACTGACGGTACTTTCGCTAAACTTACTAAACGTGAAGCTTTAGAACGTACTCGTGAGATGGAAAAACTTGAACGCGCTCTTGGCGGCGTTAAAAACATGGGTGGTTTACCTGACGCATTATTCGTAATCGATGTTGATCACGAAGCAATTGCAATTAAAGAAGCTAAAAACCTTGGTATTCCTGTTATCGGTATCGTTGATACAAACTCTAACCCAGACAACGTAGACTACGTTATCCCTGGTAACGACGATGCGATCCGTGCAGTTACTCTTTACGCTTCTGCTATGGCTGATGCGATTCTTGCTGGTAAAGAATATGCTCAATCACAAGCAAATGCACAAGCTAAAGGCGAAGAAGCTCCTGCTTCTGAGGCTTAATGCGTTTGACGTAAGCTTGTCATTTTTGCGACACGTGATGGTGGCAAAGTAAGCGTCATGTATGCAGACGGCCCAAGAGACAGCTCTGGGCCGTTTCTGTTCTAAAAAGAATTCATTTTCTACCGTATTTAGGAGATTAACATGACTGCAGTTACAGCAAGCATGGTTAAAGAATTGCGCGATCGTACTGGTCTTGCAATGATGGAATGTAAAAAAGCATTAACAGAAGCGGGCGGTGACATCGAATTAGCGATCGACAACCTTCGTAAATCTGGTCAAGCTAAAGCTGCTAAAAAAGCGGGTAACATTGCTGCTGACGGCGCGATCACTATCGCTCAAGAAGGCAACAAAGCAATCCTTTTAGAAGTGAACTGTCAAACTGACTTCGTTGCTAAAGACGAAAACTTTGCTGGTTTCTCTGCTAAAGTTGCTGCTGCTGCGCTTGCTGCTGGTGTAACTGACGTTGCTCAAATTGCTGAATTGAAACTTGAAGATGGTGCTACTGTTGAAGAAGCTCGTATCGCGCTTGTTCAAAAAATCGGTGAAAACATCCAAGTACGTCGTGCTCAAATCGTTGAAGGCGACAACCTTGCAGTTTACAAACATGGTTTAAAAATCGGTGTTGTAGTTGCATATGCTGGTGATGCTGAAACTGGTAAAGGTTTGGCTATGCACATCGCTGCATTCAACCCAGTTGCTGTAAACGAAGCTGGCGTTTCTGCTGAACTTATCGCTAAAGAAAAAGAAATTGCTGAAGCGAAAGCAATTGAATCTGGTAAACCAGCAAACATCGTTGAAAAAATGGTAACTGGTTCAGTTCAGAAATACTTGAACGAAGTTGTTCTTGAGAACCAAATGTACGTTATCGACAACGATAAGAAAGTTGCAGAAGTTCTTAAAGCAACTGGTACTACTGTTGCTAACTTCGTACGTTTCGAAGTTGGTGAAGGTATTGAGAAAAAAGCTGAACTTTCTTTCGCTGAAGAAGTTGCTGCTGCTCAAGCTGCTGCAAAATAATCTCTGATTATTTGTAGAAAAAAGCCCTCGTTTTAGAGGGCTTTTTTTATGGCTGTAGCTTTACTGATTTCAAAGCTATTTAAACTTTATATTGTGTGCATTCTTGTGCATAGATTCTATTTTTATCCATATTAATGACTATAATGAGTTGAAAATTTAGATTTAAACTATCTTATGGCAAACAAAACAAATTTAACCATCGGCGGAATTATTGTTGCGCTTACAGCCGCTTATTTCGGAATCGATTTACAACAACAAAAATCTGCACCAGTTCAGACGACAGCGGAACAAAACGCACAGCCACAAATAGAATCAGTACAACCTGTAGATGCTCAACAAAAAGGGCAGAGTGCTGAAGATGTTATTGCGCATGCATTTAAAAATAAACTCAGTAATGTTCAGGTTGAGGGTACAGGTCGAGTGAAAGCGGTACTACGAGATGATAATGAAGGTAGTCGCCATCAAAAGTTCATTTTGACCTTAAATAATGGTCAAACGCTTTTGGTCGCGCATAATATCGATCTTGCTCCACGAATTGATGATTTGCAAAAAGGCGATACAGTTCAATTTTACGGTGAATACGAATATTCAGATAAGGGTGGTGTGATGCACTGGACACATCACGATCCGAATGGACGTCATCAGGATGGTTGGTTAAAGCATCAAGGTAAAACCTATCAATAAAAATCACGTAGTCATTTTTAACTTTAGTCATTTAAATGATCATGATTCAGATGAAGCTATCAACATAAAATTGGATTAATCATATTGAGTAAAAGCCAGTGTTTAAACACTGGCTTTTTGGTCGTATAAATAGAAAAAATGATTGGAAATACCAGAGATAAATACACCTATAAACAATAGGGTTTTAAGCATCGAATATGAAGAAAACCGATGTGGAATAAGTGAAAAAGAGATCTATGAAATTAATCGTGCTCTAAATGCTCTTTATTTGCGATTTATGGCGTGTTTTCCAATTACTAAGTACTTTTCCTGCAAATGTATCTAAACACCAAATAGGGCCAATGAGGAGGAATTGGAGATCTTTGAAAAAAGAGGGCTTTTTACCTTCAATTTTATGGCCATAAAATTGACCAATCCATGCGAATATAAAGAGCGCGATATAAAAGCCATATCCAACTGGTAACACCCAAATTAGCCATGCCATGATTAATGTTAACGCGGCCATTGCAACAGCAAGGACAATGTCTAAACGTGCGTAAAAGATAAATGCTAAAGCAAGTAAGACAGCAGTAAGTAGCGCGCTAAAATGCGCCAATATGCCAACGATTGAAAAATAAATCGTGGGTACGCAAATCCAGTGAATCATTTTATTGGTTTTATTTTGATGACTTTCGCTGTATTCATCAAACCATTCGTTGATTGTTTTCATGATAGTCCTTAATCATGGGGAAGGACTCCAATATAAACAAGAATGGAGGAAGGGTCAAAATCAGGATTACTGATGATTTGAAAGGCTAAGAGGCTACAAATAAAAAACCACGCTAGGCGTGGTCTGTTAAATGCAGTCACTTCATTGGAGAATTAAGAATTTGGACCGTCTACGCGTTCAATGCTCACATTTGCAGTACCCGCACTGGTAATACCCAATTGCTTAGCAGCACCATAAGATAAATCAAGAACACGGTTACCATGGAATGGACCACGGTCATTTACTTTCACCACGACGCTTTTACCATTATTGCGATTCGTAACACGAATAAAGCAATTAAGTGGCAGGCTACGATGTGCTGCTGTAAGTGCGTTCATGTCAAACGTTTCACCGCTTGCTGTTTTACGACCGTGGAATTGACGACCGTACCAAGAAGCAGTACCTGTTTGAGTGAACTTACGAACAGTATTCGATGCAACAGTATTTAACTTTTCAATCACTGAAGGCTCATCTTCAGGAATTTCGATTTTAGCAGCGATTGTTTGACGACGAATTTTATCGCCAGAACGCTCAGTGATTGAAAGGCTACTTAAATTCGTAAAGTTTGAATTGAAGCTTTGAGCTTCTTTATTCAATACACGAGCTGCAAGACGCGAGTTGTCATTATCATGATTGAATGATGATGACTGAACCATCTCAGCTTGTGACTGACTTAGCGCGACTGCCGTGGCAAGCGCTAAGGCATATTTAATAATTGATGACTGCATTGTTTATCTCCCAATGGCATATTTACTGGTTCAACTAAGTCGCTGATATCCATGTAAACACGTCTGATATTTCACTTTTGCAACTACATTTAACGAGGTGGATAATATTCATGCCATCGATAAGCTGTCTAGTGTTTAATTAAAATACTTTGAAAATGTCTAAAAAATTAACAATATTTGGTTAAAAAATAATCAATAATGTAACAAGGTGTGTAAAATGTCGAATAAATGCTCATTTTGGTGAAAATATTTGTTGACTTTTTTGCTTTATAGGAAAAAACCAGTCTTATCGACTGGTAACTTCAGTGCCTAAAAGCCATAGTGCAGTCGCATACATACGGCTTTTGTTATAGGTTGTAATGACCTGAAAATTTGGATAAGTGATGTAATAAATTGGTCCATAACTATCTTGCAATTGGATGACATTGACTAAATCGAGATCATCGATTTTTACCAATGGATTCATAGGGGTTACACCTTGAGCCTTGAGTACACCATAGGGTGTTGGCTGGTTTAAATCCTTTGCAATAATAGCATCTGGGTTGTTTCCGCTATAGCGAGCAGCAAAAGCAATCGGTTGATTACGCTGCCAACCATAATTTGCTAAATAATTTGCAATTGAACCAATGGCATCGACAGCTGAATTACGCAGGTCAACATGACCATTGCCATCGTAGTCCACACCAAATTTTGGAATGTTACTTGGCATAAATTGAGGATAACCCACAGCACCTGCATATGAACCGACGACAGAGTTGGTTGGAACACCATCTTTATATGACCAAGCAATCAGTGCAGCAAGTTCATCTTGGAAATATTGCGCACGGCGTTCGTAGCCAAAACCAAGGGTCGCCAAAGCATCACGGGTAATAAAATTACCTTTATTGCTGCCGTAGCCTGTTTCAACACCCAAAATGCCTAAAATCACGGATTGAGGCACACCAAATTGTTGTTCTGCACGATTTAAAGTGTCGGCATATTGATTTTTGAAGCGAACGCCGCGTTGAATTGTACTTTCAGCTAAAAAATTGGTTTTGTATTGGTACCAAGGCTTTGATTCACCAGGTCTATTCATAATGCTAATAATGTTGGGTAGGTTTTTACTGCCTTGCATTGCCCAATCAATTTGATTTTCACTCAGACCATAGGTTTGCATTGCATTTTGTTTAAAGCTTGCATATGCCGGATGAGATTGGAAGTCGTTAGCCTGACAAAAACTGGTCAGTGAAATTGAACCGGCCATAATGGCAATATGTGATAGTTTTTTATAAAAATTTCGATTTAGCATAAATAAAAAATTTCCAGTTGCTTTAGCGATGAGTATGAACAAAATTTCGAGGGGAAAAGATCCTGAAAATTGTGATGACCTTCTGGTTTCATAGCTCATTAAAGGTAAACGTTACCAATAGCAACTAAGATACCACTGACAGCGCATGCTTTCATAAATAGATATACAAAAAAAGACAAAGCAAAGGGTTTTTTCGCAGTTAACATATTGAAAAGTGACATATTCATTTACATAACTTGCAAATATTCACAAATCATTTGAAATAAAGATGACTCTAAAACTCATGCGTCATAAAAACGCAGAACGAGTAAACTTTATCGCGTTGCGAAATACTGTTTAGAAGCTACAAAAGTTGCAATGTTATATCTAAAAATAAAGGGACAGGATTAAAAAGGTACCGGTCTAAAACACCCATATGCAAGCAGTGGTTTATTCATTACATAGTTTTTGTTCGTCAGCGCTTCAATGCTGTTGAAAACGTCGCTATATATAGTAGAAATATAGACTGAATGATAAAAAAGAAAGAGATTGAATATTAAAATGGACGCATTGAGATTTAAGCCAAAATGACGGCAAGCATTCAAATCCTGTTTGTAATCAGGTTCTTTCTTTTCTGTGTGGATTTTTAAAAATAGTACATATAAATGTACTGTCATTTAATTGAGATCAGTTCATATTCTAGAACTGTGTTTGCATGACTATATATAGTCATTGTATCGGGATTCAGTTTTATGCGTTTAACCATAAAAAAACCTAGCCGAAGCTAGGTTTTTATTTGTAGCATGAATTATTTGTTAAACATCGCATCGTGTGCTTCTGCAAGGGCACCTAGCTCTTCTTTGGTTAGATTTGGGAAAATCTTATCAATCGCGATATGTATTGCTTTAATCACGGCAGAAGATCCGATATCGGCTGCTTTACGTTTAATCATGCCTAAATCGAGTGTTTTATTAAAGTCATTCATAAAATGACGTACTGCAGCTTCAGCAAACTGTTTATACAGTTCACCAAAAGCAGCTTTATTGACATCTACACCTGATTTAATTTCGGCATAACTGTTCTTAAGGTTAGTGACCAGTCCTGCATCTAAGCTCAGACCTACACGATGAGCGCCGACTGTGTCCTGAAATAAACTTCGTTCTGAAAATTCAATGGATTGTTTCACCACATCATTCGGAGATTTACCCAATAGCTGCTTTAACAATACAGCGACTGTTGATTTGACATAGCCAGCCAGTTTTTCTGCTGTGTCGCGCTTGTCGCTTGCAGGAAACAGATGAACAGGAGCTAATATAGTTGCACCAATGATTTCTTCATTAATCAGCAAAGCTGTTTTATCACGTAAAGGATAAAGTGGTTCACTCGAATTTTTTTTCGCGTGACCAGTTTGGATACTGCTTAGAAGTTCCTCAGAAGGAATAAAACCAAAAAATGGCATCACTAACCTCAATTTTTTTATTGTCGCGCCAATCGAATGGGGCGAGGCATCCATGTTAAATCCGATACACGACAAGGGTTGATATCCAATCCACCACGGCGTGTATAGGCAGCATATACCATCAGCTGACTTGGTTTTAAATGTTGCCAAATATCGGCAAACATTTGCTCCACACATTGTTCGTGGAAACCATTATGCTGACGGTAAGAAATAATATAAGCCAGAATACTACGATAACAAGGCTTAGTACCTTTATACCTTATAAATACCGTTCCCCAATCAGGTTGACCCGTGACTGGGCAGTTACTTCTTAATAAATGTGAATAAAGTTGAATTTCAACTTCTTCTTGCGCTGCAGCTTCATCTAAAGAGAGTAAATCTGCATTTGGATGATTTTCTAACTGAGTGGGTTCTAAGTCATCAATACAGATGCCTTGTGGTTTTGAAATTTCAACATCATCGACATGAAATAGATCAATAGTCACAGCGGCATTGGCTGCTGCTGATAAGTCTTTTTCTACAGTTGCTTTAAACGCTGCCTGAGAATCAAATTTGGTAAAGTTCATACTATTAAAGTAGAGCTTTAAAGATTTCGATTCGATCAGGTTGTCTGAACTTGCTGGCAAAGTTAAACGACCAATAGCAACTTGAGGCACACCAGAAGCATTTAACCAAGAAATTTCAAAAACATGCCACCAGTCTTTACCTTGGCGTATGCCTTCCACATGGGCATATTGTTCACGTGCAGTGGCACGTGCAATCGGAAACAGAATATCGGGTTGATATTCTGTAGGGTAGTTGGTGTCTTTACCTAAAAGGGATTGTTCTACACTCATTATTCACGCATTCCTGAACCACGAGAAAGTAAATGATACGCCACGCCATAAAGAACAACGCAACATGCAGTAATAACTGTCAGTGAAATGCCGACATTCACATCGCTATGGCCCAAAATACCGTAGCGGAATGCATTGACCATATACACGACAGGGTTGATTAAAGAGAGATTTTGCCAAAAAGGACTCAGTGATGAGATGGCATAGAAAACACCGCCTAAATAAGTCAGCGGAGTCAGGACGAAAGTCGGGATAATCGAAATGTCGTCAAAAGATTTTGCATAAACAGCATTAATAAATCCGCCAAGAGAAAACAGCAGCGAAGTAATGAGAACTGTATATATAGTTACGAAGATATTGGTCAGGTGTAATTCAGTAAAAAATAGGCTCATCACAGTGACAATAAAGCCGACTAAAACACCACGGCAAACACCACCGATCACATAACCCCAAAGCACCATATGTAACGGCACCGGGCTCATGATTAATTCTTCGATGCTTTTTTGAAATTTTGCACTAAAGAAACTGGATGACACATTGGCATAGCTGTTGGTGATGACCGCCATCATAATTAAGCCGGGCACGATGAACTGCATATAGCTAAAACCGCCCATTTGCCCAATGCGTGAACCGACTAAATTACCGAAAATCACAAAGTACAAACTCATGGTGATCGCCGGTGGGAGAAGAGTTTGCGGCCAAATACGCATGAAACGGCGAATTTCTTTATACACTAAGGTGTAGAGGGCGATACACAGTTGGTTAAAATTCATTGTGCTGCACCTTCAAGATTTTTTTCGACCATACGGACAAACAGTTCTTCTAGTCGGTTAGATTTATTACGCATACTTCGAACCTGAATACCTTGTGATTCCATGAGTTGGAATAAATCATTTAAGGTATGGGCTTTATCCATAGTGACTTCTAAGGTGATAGGATCTACTAAGTTGAAACGGACACCAATAATTTCTATATGGATCGGTTCAATGGGTTCGGCTAAATCGAAAATAAAGGTTTCTTCATTCAACTGACTGAGGAAACCTTTCATGCTGGTGTCTTCTTTAATCACACCACGATCAATAATTGCGATTCGACGGCACAACATTTCAGCTTCTTCTAAATAGTGTGTCGTTAAAATAATGGACGTGCCTTTTTCGTTCATTTCAGTGAGGAAATCCCACATCGAACGGCGTAGTTCAATATCAACACCAGCAGTCGGCTCATCTAAAATCAGCAGTTTAGGTTCATGCATCATTGCACGAGCGATCATTAAACGGCGTTTCATACCGCCTGATAGCATGCGTGCTTGGGTGCTACGTTTTTCCCAGAGGCCAAGCTTTTCTAAATATTCCTCTGCACGTTTCTCTGCTATCTTTTTAGAAATACCGTAATAACCAGCTTGAGTCACCAAAATATCAAATGTTTTTTCAAATTGACCAAAGTTAAATTCTTGAGGTACAACGCCCAAACACTGCTTTGCATGTGAGGGATGGGTATCTAAATTGTGCCCAAAAATTTCGACAGTACCTGAAGTTTTACGGGTTAGTGAACTGATAATACTAATCGTGGTAGATTTTCCTGCACCATTGGGACCTAAAAGTGCATAAAATTCACCTTCGGGTACTGTTAAATCAATACCTTTAAGCGCCTGAAACCCATTTTTATAGGTTTTTGACAGCTGCTTTAACGTTAGTGCATCAGTCATAAATAATTCACTCTATAAATAGTATGAGTATTGTGCGATATCGGGGCAAATAAACCAAGTAAATCGTATGGAATTCTGCATTTTAAAAATAGAACGTTGTATAAAGCTTAAGCAGAAAAAAGCCTAACATCTATATAGTTGCTTTACCTTACAGTTTTTTTTGTTATGATGTGCGCAATCCAAAATAAGCGCTCATAGCTCAACTGGATAGAGTACAGGTCTCCGAAGCCTGTGGCGTGGGTTCGAGTCCCGCTGAGCGCACCATTTTTTAGTTTTTATTCTCCAACTAAATTTTGCAAATCAACTGCTTTTTTTATATCTCTATTTCTATTCATCCCAATCAATTTCAAAAAACAATATTGATGTATCTTTTTCCAAACACATAAATTTCAAAATATTTCTCAATCTTTTTATTGAAAATTAAAAGTGATACAAAACTTTAAATTGAAAGCTTATAAATAGTGGCAATAGTAATTTCACTGTATTTATATCTGCATCTAAATGAAAAGAATCTATTGAAAACACGATTATAAAAGTCATGCACCAAAATAGTGGAGCTTGGAAACTTAATAGAACACTTATCGTTTTGTATTGCCTAAATAAAATAGGGAAATGATTGTTTTTTTAATATTAAGATATTGAAAAATAATAAAAAATTAATTTTGGCATGATGTGTGCAATACAGTATTCAAACTTGGATACAAGAATGAGCACATCAATGAACTCAATAAAAACTTTAGGCTGGACTTTAGCGGAATGGAAAGCGGGCTACACGAATAACACAATTCAACTCGAAGACTTATATGCCTTGGTCGAGCAATTTGATCATGCAGATCCAGCATGGATTTCCATTGCCTCTATAGAGCAATTAACTGCGCAGATTGAAGCTTTAAAACAAATTGAGAATGCTACTGCTTTGCCTTTATTTGGTGTGCCTATCGCAGTTAAAGACAATATTGATGTGGTGGGCTTTGCGTCAACGGCTGCATTCAAATTATTTACCGAAATCAAAATTGAAGATGCCTTTGTGGTGCAACGCTTAAAACAAGCGGGTGCGATTATTGTAGGCAAAACTAATCTAGATCAATTTGCCACAGGATTGGTCGGTACACGTTCGCCATTTGGTGCAGTACCGAATACTTTTAATTCTGACTTTGTAAGCGGTGGTTCAAGTTCAGGTTCAGGTAGTGTGGTGGCGCGCGGTTTAGTCCCGATTGCGCTCGGTACAGATACAGCAGGCTCAGGGCGTATACCCGCAGCATTTAATAATATTGTTGGCTTAAAGCCGACCAAAGGTCGCTTTTCAAATACTGGCTTACTGCCTGCGTGTAAAAGCTTAGATTGCATTTCAATTTTTGCTTTAACTGTCGTTGATGCAACTGCAGTGGCAGAAGTTATGGAAGGTTTTGATGTAAGCGACAGCTATTCACGTGTGAATCCTGCTACAGCGCCTGCAAAGTTCAGCACACAATTAAAATTAGCCATTCCAAAACAATTAGAATTTTTTGGCGATGCTCAATCTGCTGTTGCATTTCAGCAAGCATTAATTGAATTAAAAAACTTAGGTGCAGAACTGACTGAAATTGATTTCAGTGCTTTTAGTCAATTGGCGAGCCAACTTTACCAAGGGTCATGGGTTGCAGAGCGTACTGCTGCAGTTGCAGACTTATTAGAAACATCGGTACAAGACTTTGATCCAACAGTTTTAGAAATTATTCAAAAAGGCCAGCAGTACACTGCGGTTGATGCTTATAACGCCGAATATTTAAAGCAAGAATTGGCTCGAGACATTCAGCAAACCTTAGCGCAATTTGATGCCTTAGTGGTGCCAAGCTCGCCAACCATACACACGCTTGCAGAAATGGCTGAATCGCCAATTGAAAATAATAGCCACTTTGGCACCTATACCAACTTTACCAATTTAGCAGACCTGAGTGCCATCGCTGTACCTGCAGGCTTTCGTGCCGACGGGCTGCCTTTTGGAATCACATTCATTGCGCCGGCTTGGCACGATGCAGCATTAGC
This sequence comes from Acinetobacter sp. YH12076, assembly GCF_013419525.1. Lineage (NCBI taxonomy): Bacteria > Pseudomonadati > Pseudomonadota > Gammaproteobacteria > Moraxellales > Moraxellaceae > Acinetobacter > Acinetobacter sp. YH12076. Next base: position 55,459 of record NZ_VOZY01000014.1, read on the forward strand.
AGATTTTGCAGAAAAATGGCAAAGCCATCTGAAACTACCCCTCGGTGCAGTAGCTAAAACATTGCCTGAAGCAAATTCAGTCATTTCTGCACCATCCGCACAGCATTTTCGAGTTGCAGTTGTAGGCGCACATCTCACAGGTATGCCACTCAATTTCCAACTGACAACACGCCAAGCCGTGCATGTTGAAACCACAACGACTTCTGCCGATTACGCCCTCTATGCACTGCCGGGCACAGTACCGCCAAAACCAGGTTTAGCGCGTCAGGAAGCGGGTCAAAAAATTATTGTCGAGCTTTGGGATATTCCAAAAGCACGCTTTGGTGAATTTGTTGCTGAAATTCCAACACCACTGGGTATGGGCAATATCGAGCTTGCCGATGGACGTTGGGTGAAAGGCTTTATTTGCGAACCCTATGGCCTAAACGGTGCAAAAAATATCAGTGAATTTGGTGGATGGCGCGCCTATATCCAATCACTGCAAGCAACAACAGCAAAATCAAATTAAAAATTCGGGGAAATAATTATGTTTAAAACAGTGTTAATTGCAAACCGTGGTGAAATTGCTGTTCGTGCGATTCGTACATTAAAGAAACTCGGTGTTCAGTCGGTTGCCGTGTATTCAGAGACAGACCGTTATGCACAACATGTCTTAGATGCAGATGTGGCAGTTTCACTTGAAGGTGTTAAACCTGCAGAGACTTATTTAAGTATTGAAAAACTGATTCAAGCAGCCAAACAAACCGGTGCTGAAGCTATTTTTCCTGGTTATGGCTTTTTGTCAGAGAGTGCTGATTTTGCCCGTGCATGTGAGGAAAATGGTATCGCCTTTATGGGGCCAACGGCTGAACAAATTTTAGAGTTTGGTTTGAAGCATCGTGCACGTGAATTGGCTGCGGCAGCCAATGTGCCCATGACACCGGGCACAGGTTTATTGGCAAGTTTAGATGAAGCACTCGCATCTGCGGCAGAGATTGGCTATCCCGTCATGCTGAAAAGCACCGCTGGCGGTGGCGGTATTGGTTTAACCCGCTGTGATGATGAACAATCATTAAAAGATGCGTATGAAAGTGTAAAGCGTCTAGGCGAGCAGTTCTTTAAAGATGCGGGCGTGTTTCTCGAACGTTTTGTCGATAAAGCCCGTCACGTAGAAGTACAAATTTTTGGTGATGGTTTAGGTCAAGTCGTTGCTTTTGGGGAGCGCGATTGTTCATTGCAGCGCCGTAACCAAAAAGTCGTTGAGGAAACACCTGCGCCGCACTTACCAGAAGCAACACGTCAAAAATTGCACCGTGCTGCTGTAGAGCTTGGTCAATTGGTGAAATACCGCAGCGCAGGTACGGTTGAGTTTATCTATGATGCTGCCCGTGATGAAGTGTATTTCCTTGAAGTGAATACCCGTTTGCAGGTTGAACACCCTGTAACGGAAATGGTGACGGGTTTAGATCTGATTGAATGCATGCTGAAAGTGGCAGCAGGTGATGCTTTAGATTGGGAAAAACTCAGCAATATTCAGCCTAATGGCGCTGCCATTGAAGTGCGTATTTATGCGGAAGATCCAGTGAAAAACTTCCAGCCAAGTCCGGGTGTACTCACGGATGTGTATTTCCCTGAAGACATTCGTGTGGATACGTGGGTGTCTACAGGTACTGAAATTTCACAATATTTTGACCCGATGATTGCCAAAATTATTGTGCATGCCGCAGACCGAGACAGTGCGATTGCTAAGCTAAAAACAGCCTTGGCTGAAACCCGCCTGAATGGCATCAGTACCAACTTAGACTATGCACATACCGTAGTTTCAGATGCACGCTTTGAAAATATGCAAATCTGGACACGTCTACTGGATGATTTTAAATACGTGCCAAATGTAATTGAAGTGCTGCAACCGGGCACGCAAAGTTCGATTCAAGACTATCCGGGGCGTGTGGGCTATTGGGATATTGGTGTACCGCCATCAGGCCCGATGGATGATTATGCATTTCAATTGGCCAATCAAGTTGTGGGTAATCCAAAATCGGCAGCAGGCTTTGAGTTTACCTTACAAGGACCAAGTCTTAAATTTCATGCCGATAGCATCGTAGCCTTAGCAGGTGCGCCATGTAGCGCGACTCTAGATGGTGTGAATGTCGATTTTTGGCAGCCGATCAGCATCAAAGCAGGGCAAACATTAGTACTTGGACAAGTTGAGTCGGGTTGCCGTACTTATCTTGCAATCCGCAATGGGTTAAATGTACCTGAATATCTAGGCAGCCGTTCAACCTTTGCATTGGGTAATTTTGGCGGTCATGCAGGGCGAGTACTGCGTGCAGGTGACATGATTAAAATGGTTAATCCAAGCCTGCCTTTGGATGGACTGGAAATTGCTACAGCGGCACCACAAGCTTTGGCAGCAGAGCGTATTCCAAGCTATGGCAAAGAATGGAAAATTGGCGTGCTGTATGGTCCGCATGGTGCACCAGATTTCTTTAAATCTGAATATATTGAAGAATTTTTTGCTTCAACATGGAAGGTACACTTTAACTCAAACCGTTTAGGCATTCGTTTAACAGGCCCGACCCCAAGCTGGGCACGTGAAAATGGTGGTGAAGCAGGTTTGCATCCATCCAATGTGCATGACTGTGAATATGCCATTGGGGCGATTAACTTCACCGGTGATTTCCCTGTGATTTTGGCGAAAGATGGCCCAAGCCTCGGTGGCTTTGTTTGCCCAGTGACGATTGCCAAAGCAGAACTTTGGAAAATTGGTCAACTTAAGGCAGATGACAGCATTAGTTTCTATCCGATGAGTGTTGAACAAGCCAATGCATTGGAAGTTCAGCAAATTGCCGATATCCAAAACTTTGCTCAAGCGCCTGAAAAGTCAGCGTTGGTCAATTTTGAATGCAAGCCTGAAGGGATATTGGCTGTGCGTGAAGCAGATGCGTATGCGCCGAAAGCGGTGTATCGTCAGGCAGGTGACAGTTATATATTGTTGGAATATGGCGAAAATGTCCTCGATCTTGCATTACGCTTACGTGTTTATAGACTGATGCAGCTCATTCGTGAAGCGAACATTGATGGCATTTTAGAGCTTTCTCCGGGTGTGCGTTCACTGCAAATTAAATATGATGGATTGCGTTTCAGCCAAGCGAATTTGATTCAATTCTTATTGGGGCTGGAAAATAAGATGGGGGATTTGAGCCAAATCAAAATTCCATCCCGTATTATTCACTTGCCGATGGCATTTGAGGACTCGGCCACTTTAGGTGCTGTGGAACGTTATCAAGAAAGTGTCTGTGCCAAAGCGCCTTGGTTGCCAAATAACGTCGATTTCATTCAGCGCATTAATGGCTTAGACTGCCGTGAGCAAGTCAAAGACATCATTTTTGATGCCAATTATCTGATTTTAGGTTTGGGGGATGTGTATTTAACTGCACCTTGTGCAGTGCCAATTGATCCGCGTCATCGTTTGCTCAGCTCGAAATATAACCCTGCACGTACTTTTACCGCAGAAGGCACAGTGGGTATTGGCGGTATGTACATGTGTATCTATGGCATGGACTCACCGGGCGGTTATCAGTTGATTGGTCGTACATTGCCCATTTGGAATAAATTTAAAAAGAACAAGCAGTTTGGCGATCAGCAATGGTTCTTACGCTTCTTTGATCAAATTAAATATTATGAAGTAACCGAAGCTGAACTGGATCAATTCCGTGCTGACTTTGCCAATGGTGTGGCGGAAATCAAAATTGAAGAAACTGAATTTGATTTTGCAGCCTATCAAGCCTTTTTGGAAACAGAAAAGGACAGTATTGCAGAATTTAAAGCGCAGCAGCAACAGGCATTTATAACTGAAGTTGAACGTTGGAAAGATGAGTTTGATGCACCTGCGGAAATGGAAATCCTGCAAGATGATACCGACTATAGCCAGTATGCAGCCTTGAATGCGTCGATGACCGGCAACATTTGGAAAATTTTTGTCGAAGCTGGACAGTCTGTGAAGAAAGGTGAGACTGTAGCCATTATTGAAGCGATGAAAATGGAGCTTCCAGTCTATGCCGATGATGATGGTATCGTGAAAGCGATTATCTGCCGTGCAGGACAAACGGTACATAGCGGTGAGCCGCTGGTTTATATGGAATAAACATGACCACAACCACCATTGTTGGGAAAAGCTCAGACAATTTGTCTGAGCTGGTTTTCCAAAAAATAAAAAACGATATTTTTGATTTTCAGCTCAAACCGGGCGCACGTTTTACCGAATCTGAAATTGCCGAGTTGTATGAAGTGAGCCGTACACCCGTACGTCAGGCTTTATACCGTTTACAGCAAGATGGCTATGTAAGAGTACATTTTCGTAGCGGTTGGGAAGTGAAGCCACTCAATTTTAAAGCCTACGAAGAATTGTATGATTTACGGATTTTGCTGGAGTGCTATGCCATTGAGCAGCTCTGCAAAATGGAAACAGAACAACTCAAACAGGCTTTACAGGACTTAGTAAATGTGTGGTGTATTCCGCCTGAGCAGTTTTTGCATGATTTAAAAACTTTATCGATGCAAGATGAAGCATTTCACTGCCAATTGCTTGAAGCAATCGCTAATAGTGAAATGGCAAAGGTGCATCGGGATGTGAGTGAAAAAATTCGTATTATTCGTCGCTTAGATTTTTCTAAAGATTATCGAATTGAAGCCACTTATGCAGAGCATCAACAGATTTTACAATTGATCCTTGGACATAATGTTACAGCGGCATTGGAGAAAATGCGCAGCCATATTCAGCAAAGTAAAGAAGAGGTGAAAAAAATTACTTTGGAAATGTTGGCGCGAATGGCATAGAACTATTTGCAAAAGATCTAGCTCACGATAATTCACGGTAGATATGTATTTTACGAGTCAATCTGTGTCGTTAGGGGCGTGCTTAGAGCTATAAATAGATGTATTCATTGGTTAATATGATGGAGAAAAATAAAAAAGACCACGAAGGGGAGATTCTTTATTTCAACTTTAGAAAACGCGATTTCATTGGCGACTGAACGCCATTTCGGACAAGTCGATAAAGCGGGTCAAGCTTATATTCAGCATCCACTTCGTGTGATGCAAAATGTGCAACATCCCGATGCTAAAATCGTAGCTGTATTACATGACATTTTAGAAGATACTGCGACAACGACGGATGAGCTTCGTGCTAAGGGTTTTCAAGCGCATATTATTGACGCGATACTGGCACTGACTAAAACAACAGGTGAGAACCGATTTCAAGCTGCGCAGCGTACTGCTAAAAATGCAATAGCGTGTGAAGTGAAACTCAGTGATTTACACGACAACATGGATTTGTCGCGCTTAACTTTGGTCACAGCAAAAGATCGACGTCGTTATCAACAATATGTAAAAGTTAAATGTAGATTAAAGCGTGCTCGGAGCGTCCATTTACATCTGATCGAATTAAATCTAACAACAGATTATCCTAGATTTCAATTTCAAAGTTCAAAGCAAAATTTTCAATATCTGCTTAATGCGATGTTTGATCTAGAGCATTCATTAGGTGGCATTCAGATTGGAAGTCCACAGGAGTGGTGGATTTTATTTGAAGATGTCAGTGCATATTTTGCATATTGCCAAAGAAAGGGTGCCGTTCCCAAGCAGGCAACATTCTTAGATTTAATTTTAACCACAGATCGGGACTATTTCAGGGGCATCTTTCAAGCTGAACAAGATCGGCAATTATTTGCTTCTATGTTTGGCGTCTTTATGCGAAATCATTTTTATCGCGTGGAAACTTAAGACAGAAACTGTAGACTGTATCGGCAATACAACAATATAAAGTCACCATTGATTGATGAATTTTATCTAAATGTTGAGCTACTGAGCGTCATTTAAAAACATCTCAAAATGCTTGATTTCGAGATGTTTAAAGTGATTCCATCTATTTAGACGTAAATGAATTTTGAAATTTTATCGGCACATTCTATGACGGTATTGGCAACTTCTCCACGGAATTGAGCTTCTGTATAGGTGCTCAAAGGGCAACTGACCGACAAAATAGCGCTCATTTTCCCACTTGCCTGACTATATATAGGCGCAGCACAAGCGGCCATATCTGTATTGAAATGTCCCCAGCTCACCATAAATGGCTGATTGCGTACTTCACGTAGTCGTTCTAATAAAGCCTCAATATTACGCGGTGTACGTTCCGAAAATATTTTCCAATCTTGAATATTTTCATAACGCTTGATGACTTCAGCTTCCGAAAGTTGCGACAAAATCAATTGACCAATCACCGTTGCATGTGCAGGCCAGCGTGTGCCGATATGCACGGTACTGGTAAATGGACCATTGGACTGAACATTGCTGACGAAAACAATATCTGTGCCTTCTAAGACCGATAAATGCACCGCAATTTTAATTCGGTCACGCAGTTCGCGCATGATCGGCGCAGCCAAATCGGTCAGTGATGATTTAGATAAGCTGTTAAAGCCCAGTTCCATCACATTGCTGTTGAGCGCATAGGTTTTTTGCGACATTTTTCGCAGGTAGCCGCAGTGCTCCAAGGTGTGAATTAAACGAAAAGCACTGGAACGGTTTACATCAATTTTTTCCGCGATTTCAGAAATGGTCATTTCCTGATGATGTTGATCGAATAATTTTAAAATGGCCAAGCCACGAATTAAGCCTGGGACTAAATAGCGCTCGTCATTGGAAGATTCAGTTTCTTTCTCTATAGAGGCATCGTTATTAATTGAATTCATTTGCCAAGCTCATCTTTGATTAAGTTTATATAAAAATAAATAACCTATTGGGGCTATTTTAGCGGCCTAAAAATAAGATCGCAATGTTTATATATAAAACATTTATTTGTAAATAAAACATTGCAAAATGTGTTTTTTAACTATCTTTATGAAATATATAAATTTATAAAAATTGACAATTAAATTGCTCACGCATTATCCTATTATCAATGTTTCAAATATTAAATATTGTTTTGCATATAAAACATGGAAGATGAGCATATGAACTGGATATCTGTTTGCAAAGTGAATGAAGTCGCTGATGAAGAGCCAAAAGCGGTTGAAGTCGAAGACAAAAAGATCGGTGTCTTTCTTATCGAAGAAAATTATTTCGCGGTTGAAAACGTCTGCCCGCATGCATTTGCTTTACTCACTGAAGGCTTCATTGAAGGACTGACAGTCGAGTGCCCGCTGCATGAAGCGATTTTCAACTTGGAAACAGGGGCTTTGGAAAGTGGTCCTGGTTGCAGAGATTTATGTACTTATCCAGTACGTATTGAAAACGGTGAAGTTCAAATTCAACTCTAAGGCTGAAGGAAGAAAAGGAAATATTCACATGAAAGCATTTAACGAAAAGCTAGCTAAATGGATTAACGCAACGCCTTCGAATGACGCAGGCATTAACAATATTCAAATTCCGGGTCAGGTTGAACATTTGGTTTGGCAAAACCGCAGCCGAGCGCCGAGCCAATATGAATTAGATTTTGTGCAGCATTTAATTCAAGCCTTCAATAACGATGTGACAGAACTGGATGCATTAACCGAAGCATTGAATCAGCAAGGGTTTAGAACAGTGGCAGGAGAGGTTTGGACCACTGAGAGCTTCTCGAATGAGATGCAGCGTCTAGGCTATTAAGAAAAGGATTTCATCATGACTGCAGAAATTAATTTAGAACAATATTTGGATCTTGGCCTGCGTGATCAATGGTATCCAGTCTTAGCAAGTTGGGAAGTGGGCTCAAATCCAGTTGGGATTACTCGTTTAGGCGAAAATATTGTGGTCTGGCGAGATGAACAAGGCGCGGTGCATGCACTAGAAGACCGCTGTCCGCACCGAGGCGCACGTTTATCGCTTGGCTGGAATTTGGGTAACCGCGTCGCTTGCTGGTATCACGGTGTAGAAGTACGTCATGACGGCGTGGTGGAAGATGTGCCAGCAGTAAATGATTGCCCGCTCAAAGGCAGCGACTGTGTAAAATCATATCAAGTCAAAGAAATGAATGATGCGATCTTCATTTGGTTTGGTCTTGATGCTAGTGAAGCGCCTGCAGAACTTAACTTACCCGATCAGCTGTCAAGTGATGAGTGGAGCTCATTCCTATGTATGGCAGATTGGAAAGTGAATCATCAATATGCCATTGATAACGTGATGGACCCGATGCACGGCACATACCTGCATTGTACATCGCACTCGATGGCGGAAGGTGAACGTACAGCTGAAATGAAGCACCGCGCAACCCAAGATGGTTTCGTCTTTGAAAAAGAAGGTCAAACTGGTGTGAACTTTGACTGGGTTGAATATGGTCAAACGGGGGCGGCATGGTTACGTTTATCGATTCCTTACCGTAAGTCTTTTGGTCCGGGTGGTGAGTTTTGGATTGTCGGTTTTGCTACCCCGATTGATGCCGACAACACTCGCGTATTCTTCTGGCGCTGCCGTAAAGTCTCTGGCTGGCAGCGTAATGTATGGCGCTTCTTGTACCGTAACCATCTTGAGCAATTGCACTGGGATGTACTGGAACAAGACCGCATTATCTTAGAAAACATGGCGCCCAATGCACGTCAACACGAATTCCTTTATCAGCACGATGTAGGCTTATCTCGCTTACGCCGCCTGATGAAAAAAGAGGCGGACAAGCAAATCAAAAAAATCTTAGCGCTGCGTGAAGTGAAAGATGAAAATCGCATTGAAATGAAGGAAGCGTCAAATGGCTAATGTGCAGATTTTAGCCGGCAAGCGCATCTTGGTCACCGGAGCTGCGCGCGGCCTAGGACTTGATTTCGCCCAAGCGGCTGCAGAAGCTGGCGCTGCAGTGGTCATGGCAGATATTCTGGCCGATTTGGTGCAGTCAGAAGCTGAAAAGTTAGCGCATGCAGGTTTTCAGGTATCTGCCGTCAGTATTGATTTAAGTGAAAAACAGTCTATTCAACATGCGGTGCAAACTGCTGTTGAAGCCCTTGGTGGTTTAGACGGTCTAATCAACTGTGCCGCCTTAGCGACAGGGGTAGGCGGTGTCGACATGATGAGCTATGACGAAGCGCTTTGGGACCGTGTGATGACGGTCAATGTCAAAGGCACTTGGTTGGTTTCTCAAGCTTGCGTACCGCATTTAAAAGCGTCAGGTCAGGGCAAAATTATCAATATTGCTTCAGACACGGCACTTTGGGGTGCACCAAAGCTGATGGCTTATGTTGCAAGTAAAGGCGCCATTATTTCGATGACCCGTTCAATGGCAAGTGAGTTAGGCGCAGATAATATCTGTGTGAATACCATCAGCCCAGGTTTAACACTAGTCGAAGCCACAGAATATGTCCCGCAATCACGCCATGATTTGTATGTGAATGGAAGAGCAATACAGCGTCAACAACTTCCGCAGGATGTGAACGGCACAGCGATTTATCTGCTTTCAGATTTATCATCTTTTGTGACCGGACAGAATATTCCTGTGAATGGCGGTTTCGTATTTAATTAAGGAGCAAGACATGATTACAGGAATTGAAGTCCTTAAATTTGGTGTCGAAAACCGCCAAGAGGCAAAGACATTTTTAGCTGATTTTGGCTTAAAGTCGGTGGCAACAGATATTGATGGTACAGATTTATATCAAACGCAAAATGGCAGCAAACTGTATCTTTTTGATACCTCTGATGCACGTTTACCGCCAGCCATTGAAGCCGGTTCAACACTACGTGAAGTAACGTGGGGTGTTGAAAATGATCAAGATTTTGACAGTTTAAAAGCAAATTTAGCCAATGAGCCGGGTTTTGCTAGTTCGGCTTCACATGTGCAGTGCCGCGATCCAAATGGCATGACCATTGTGTTTGAAAAAAGCATAACGCATATATTGCCAGAAGCGAAAACGGAAGGCATTAACCAATTTGGCAATATACAACGTGTGAATGCAGCTAGTCCTGTGTATGAAAAAGCAGAACCGGTAGCCATTGGTCATGTGGTGTTTTTCACACCAGATTTGGAAACGACACAAGCATTTTATATTGAGAAAGTTGGCTTCCATTTATCGGATGCTTACCGTAAGCGCGGTGCATTCTTGCGCTGCCGTGGCGAAGGTTTCCATCATGATTTGTTCTTATTGTCCGTGCCGAATAAGCCAGCGGGCTTGAATCATGTGGCCTTTGTGGTCCGTGATATTCATGAAGTCATTGGCGGCGGTTTAAGTATGAATCGTCAGGACTGGTCAACCTTTATTGGCCCAGGTCGCCACCCGATTTCATCTGCATATTTTTGGTATGTGAATTCTCCATTGGGCGGTGCATTTGAGTACTACACCAATGATGATTATTTGACAGAAGAATGGCAGCCGCGTGAAGAAGAACATAGCTTGGAATTATTTACCGAATGGGCAATTGAAGGTGGTTTGGATCATGAAACCCGCCGTCAAGTAAAGCCTGCCTAAGGTAAATGGTGATAAGGAGATCAGCATGAACAGAATAGTGATTGTCGGTGCAGGCCAAGCTGCAGGATGGGCAGTCCATACGTTACGTGGACAAGGCTTTGACGGTGAAATTCACGTGGTATCCAATGAAGAGCAGGTGTTCTATGAACGTCCGCCATTGTCAAAGCAAGTGCTGTCACAAGAAGCAGAAGTAGAAAGCTTGAATCTGTTTTCTCAGGAGCAGGTGAATGATTTTTCAGTGACTTGGCACAAGCCAGATCATGCGGTCAAACTAGATAAAGCGGATAAAACCGTGCATTTGGAAAGCGGCAAAGTTTTGCCTTATGACAAATTGCTGATTGCGACAGGCAGCCGAGCGCGTATTCCTGTTTCAGCTTGGTCGAGCATGGAGAATGTATACACCATGCGTGATATTCAAGACTGCCAAAAGCTGACAGAAAAATTTAAAGCTGCAGAACATATTGCCGTGATTGGCGGTGGCTGGATTGGTCTAGAAATTGCTGCGACTGCGCGTAAGCAGGGCAAGCAGGTCGAAATTTTTGAATACGGTTCACGCCTTTGCGCACGCAGTGTCAGCCCAGAAGTCTCTGATTTTCTCAAGCAGTTGCATGAAAGCAATGGTACAGCGATTCATTTAAATGCGACCAAATTGCATTTGATTGAAACTGCAGATCATCATGTTGAAGTATTTGATGCAGACATTAAATTAAAACAGTTTGATTGTGTGGTGGTCGGCGCAGGTGCTGAAATTGCAAAAGAATTGGCTGCTTTAGCTGAACTCGAAGTTAAAGATGGCATTGTGGTAAATGAATATGGACAAACCTCAGATGTAGATATCTATGCTGCAGGTGATGTGGCGATTCATCCATCACTCGGTTACTGCATTCAGTCTTGGGCGAATGCGCAAAATCAGGCTATTTCTGCAGCAAAATCAATGTTGGGTGAGATGACAGCCTATCAGGATATACCTTGGTTATGGTCAGATCAGTATCAATGCAACATTCAGATTTTAGGGACTTATCAGCCTGAAAAAACTCATCAGGTGGTGATTCGTAAAACTACAGAAACGCAAATTAGTTTTTTCTATTTAGATGCAAATCAACAGCTGCTGAATATGATCGCAGTGAATGATTCAAAATTAATCAAACTGGCAAAACGATGGATGGCCAGCCAGCGCGAATTGGATCCAGCTCAATTGCAAGATCCAGACTTTAATTTAATGAAATTGAAATAAGCGTTTAAAAAATATTAGCCCATGTATGAAAGGATTTACCCATGGATAATGATGCAAAAACAGGATTAAAGCATTGGACCCCAGCGATCATTTTAATGATCTGCGTGGTACTGGCTTTCTTTGACAAAATTAGTATTGCTGTCTTGTTTTCAGATGCAACGTTCCAAGATGCGATGGGCATTGCACAGGACAAGGCAAAACTAGGCTGGCTGATGACAAGCTTTTTGCTAGCTTACGGTTTTTCGTCAATGTTTCTGAGCTTTTTAGGCGATATTTTTTGTCCTAAAAAAATGCTGTTTTGGAGTGTGACGTCTTGGGGCCTATTGATGTTTTTGATGGGTTTCACCACAGATTATTCTACGATGATGACGCTGCGCGTTCTGCTCGGTTTAGCTGAAGGCCCATTGTTTGCTTTGGCTTATACCATTGTGAAACAAACCTATACCGACCGTCAGCAAGCGCGTGCTTCAACCATGTTCCTCCTCGGAACTCCCATTGGCGCATTCCTAGGCTTTCCGATTACTGCATTTGTTTTGGCGCACTATGACTGGCACACCACGTTCTTTGTTATGGGGGCATTGACCTTCATTGTATTGATACTGATTGTGTATGGCCTACGTAACTTACAGTTGAAACGCACAGTGGATTTGGAAGGTGTTGGTAAACGCGTAAATTTCCGTACCCATGTGGCGCATACCAAAACTTTGCTAAGCAACGGTTCATTCTGGTTACTGTGCATCTTTAACATTGCATTGATGACTTACCTCTGGGGTTTAAACAGCTGGGTGCCTTCTTACTTAATTCAAGACAAAGGCTTTAACTTAAAAGAATTCGGTGCCTACTCAAGTCTTCCATTCATTGCGATGTTAGTGGGTGAAGTCGCTGGTGCATTCCTTTCGGACAAAATGGGCAAACGTGCGATTCAAGTGAGTGGTGGCTTACTGATTGCAGGGATATTCATGTATGCCATGGTGATTGCAACTGATCCTGTGATGGTGATTCTAGCGATGTCTCTAAGTGCTATGGCATGGGGCTTCGGTGTAGCAGCAGTATTTGCATTGTTAGCACGTATTACTACAGCAGACGTAGGCGCAACAGCAGGCGGTATTTTCAATGGTCTTGGTAACTTTGCCAGTGCAGCGGCACCGGTATTAATTGGTGCGATCGTAATGCAAACCGGTAGTTTCAATATTGGCATTACCTTCTTGGCAGCAGTCGCCGTGATCGGTTCCTTCTTCCTCGCGCCATTGCTGAAACGTTATTAAGGCTTGAGCCAAAGTTAAAGCCAAGAAATTAGCCCTTACTTTTATTTAACCGATATACATGACCGTCATGACGCTTAAAGCAACTGGTGCTGACGGTAAGAACAATTTAGATCAGATCCAGCTCCACTTTTATGAAATCGCAGTGAGCTGAAATAAGGAGAGAAACATGTCCGTACAGCAATTTGAATCTTGGAAACAGCCTGAAGGTCAAACATTAGAAGACTGGATTGGCGGACGCATCGCTCGCTTTGAAACCCGTCAATACGATTATGATGCACTCAAATTCCAAGCAGATTACGACCCAAAATACCGCCGTGCGCAAATGCGTTATATGGGGACAGGTGCAACAGGTGTAGCAAATGATGGAAATACGGTGCCTGCAGAAAACTTTACCTTTTCAACTATGGTCTTGCCACCGCAGTGCGAAGGTCCGTTGCATATTCATCACGATGTAGAAGAAGTGTTCTTTATGCTGCGTGGTGAAATTGATCTTTTTATCGAACATGAAGGCGAGAAGTTTTCAACCCGCTTAAAAGAACGTGACTTGATTTCAATTCCACCGGGGATTTACCGCGGCTTATTTAACCCAGGAAGTGAAGATGCCCTAATGTGCGTAATGCTAGGTACTGGCAAGCCGACGATTCCGAACTATCCGCCTGAACACCCTCTGTCTCAAATCAAGCGTTAATTTTAGGAAGAAAAGAGATGACTTTAGTTGAGCAATTGGCACAGTTTGAATTAAAGACCGTTCAGTTTGACGGTGTACAGCAATCTTACCGTGAGGCAGGCGCAGGCAAAGTTCTGGTCTTGCTGCATGGCATCAGTTCGGGTTCAGGTTCATGGGTCAAGCAGTTGCAAGATTTGAGTCATCATTTTCATGTGATTGCATGGGATGCACCGGGTTATGGCCAGTCAGATCCTTTAGCTGCAGAACAGCCGAATGCAGAAGATTATGCACAGCGTTTAAAAGGCATGTTGACTGCATTAGGTCTGAACTTAGGATCAGCTCCGGATCAAAACAAAATGATTTTGGTCGGTCATTCTTTAGGTGCAATGCAGGCAGCAGCCTTTAATGCACGCTATCCAGACATGGTAGATGCAGTGGTCCTTGCCAATGCAGCGCAGGGTTATAAAGGTAGTGATGCACAAAAGCAGCAGGATGTCTTTGAAAAGCGTCCAAAAATGCTGCAGACCTTAGGCGCATCAGGCATGGCGCAATCACGTGGGCCGCATTTGGTTGCTAATGCTTCAGCAGAGGCATTAGCGCTGATTGAAACAGTGATGCAAAACATTCAATTAGAAGGCTTTACTGATGCATCGTATCTTTTGGCCTATGACGCGATTCAAAGTTATTTAAACCCAGAACAGTACAATATTCATGTGATTAAAGGCATGGCGGATGGCATAACGCCTCCACAGGATATTCAAGCATTGGCGGATCAGTTTCAGTTGAATCCATGCTACGAAATTGCCGCTGCAGGCCACTTGAGTTATTTGGATCAAGCAGCGCAATTTAACCAAATTTTATTGTCGCTACATGACGCACGGATGTGAGATAGGAAAATGAGCTTCCAATTAGAAGGCAAAAAAGCAGTAGTCACCGGTGGCTCGTCTGGTATTGGCTTGGCAACGGTTGAGCTTTTGGTAGCCGAAGGCGCACAAGTTGCTTGGTGTGGTCGTGACGAACAGCGTTTGAATGAGTCAAAAGCACAGGTTTTATCACGGTACCCAAATGCCAAAGTCTTTACCTCAACTTGCAACGTTTTAGATAAAGTTGATGTGAAAAAATTTGCAGATCAAGTTCAAAAAGAATTTGGTGGCGTGGACATTTTAATTAATAACGCAGGCCAAGGTCGTGTTTCAAACTTCGAAAATACTGCGGATGAAGATTGGCTGAAAGAAGTTGAATTGAAATATTTCAGTGTGCTGCATCCTATCCGCGCATTTTTGCCGGCATTGCAGCAGTCAGAGTGTGCATCGATTACCAATGTCAATTCATTACTAGCGTTGCAGCCTGAACCGCACATGATAGCGACCTCATCTGCACGTGCAGCATTGTTGAATTTAACCCATTCATTGGCGCATGAATTTTCTCAATACGGTATTCGTGTCAACTCAATCCTATTGGGCATGGTGGAATCTGCACAGTGGAAACGCCGTTTTGCAGCCCGTTCTGATCAAAATCAAACGTGGGAAGAATGGATTGGCAATATCGCTAAAAAACGAGGTATTCCAATGGAGAGATTAGGCAAACCTGAAGAGCCCGCGCGCGCTTTGGTTTTCTTGGCATCGCCAATGGCGTCATATACCACAGGTTCCGCAATCGATGTTTCTGGCGGCTTTAACAAGCATTTATAAGGTGGGCATATGAAACAGCTGATGATGATTGGTTTTGGCGCAATGGCCAATGAGGTTCGCAGCCATTTGCCCAAAGACCTTAAATTGAAATGGGTGGTGGTACCAGAGCGCAGTATTGCCAGTGTACAGGACGCGCTTGCCGCAGATGTGCAGGTCATTTCCGATATCGACGATTGTGATGGCACGCCCGACTATGTGATTGAAGTGGCAGGCCAAGCTGCGGTGAAAGAACATGCCACGAAAGTTTTAGCAAAAGGCTGGAACATTGGCCTGATCTCTGTGGGCACTTTGGCTGACAGCGCTTTCTTTGAAGAGTTGCAAAATACCGCTGAACATTCGGGTGCACACATTCATTTACTGGCAGGTGCGATTGCAGGAATTGACGGCATTTCAGCGGCCAAAGAAGGTGGATTGGAAAAGGTCACTTATAAAGGCTGCAAAAGTCCAAACAGTTGGCGTGGCAGTTATGCAGAAAAGCTCATTGATTTAGATCAAGTGACTGAAGCCACCGTTTTTTATACCGGTACTGCGCGTGAAGCGGCATTGCATTTTCCAGCCAATGCCAACGTGGCTGCCACCATTGCATTGGCGGGTATCGGCATGGATGAAACCATGGTTGAGCTAACGGTCGATCCACATATTAACCAAAACAAACATACCATTATTGCCCAAGGGCGGTTTGGTCAAATGAGTATTGAAATGATTGGTGTGCCTTTGGAGAGCAATCCCAAAACATCAACATTGGCAGCATTGAGCGTGATCCGTGCATGCCGCAACAGCGTAGATGCGATTCAGATTTAAAAGGAATTTGGTGAGTGCCATGGTTAAAGAAATTTATATTGCAGGTGAATGGCGTTTAGGCCGCGGCAACGTGATTCAAAGTGTTTTTCCAGCAGACAATTCAGTCAATGCGGAAATTTCTACCGCAACGTTGGACGATGTTGAAGAAGCGATTACAAAGGCTGATCAAGCTTGGCGTAAGCCAGCGTGGCGTAATTCTTTGCCGCATGAGCGCGCAAAAATTTTGTACCGTGTCGCCGATATTATTGAAGCCCGCGCAGATGAATTATCTAAATTGCAAACTCGTGACAACGGGAAGCCTTTAGCCGAAACACGTGCTTTGGTGATGAGTGCAGCAGCAACGGCGCGCTTTAATGCCGCAGCTTGTGAAACATTTAATGAAGAATTGACCACGCAGCGTGCATCTGACTTTTTGACCATGAGCGTGCATGAGCCTGTGGGTGTAGTGGCAGCGATTACCCCTTGGAATTCGCCAATTGCCAGTGAAGTGCAAAAATTGGCGCCAGCCATTGCTGCAGGCAACGCAGTGATTTTAAAACCAGCCGAAGCGACATCATTAATTGCTTTGGAACTGGCTAAAATCTTTGAAGAAGCAGGATTGCCAAAAGGGATTTTGAGTGTGCTGGTTGGACGCGGTTCAGTGATTGGTGATGCTATTGCCCAACATCCATTAGTTCGAAAAATTTCCTTTACCGGCGGTACATCGACGGGCCGTCACTTGGCACATATTGCCGCAGAAAAGTTGATTACCACGTCTTTAGAGTTAGGTGGAAAATCGCCAACGATTGTATTGCCAGATGCAGATATTGAAATCGCAGCCAAAGGCATTGCTTACGGTATTTTCAGTTCGGCAGGACAGGCGTGTATTGCGGGTTCACGTTTATTTATTCACGCTTCCATTTATGACGAATTTTTAAAGCGTTTGGTGGAAATCACTGAAGGTTTACGTGTGGGCCATCCTGAACAGCCAAATGTACATATGGGTTCACTCATTAACCAAAAGCATTTGGAATCTGTGCATCGGTATGTGGAATTAGCCAAAGCTGAAGGCGGTACGGTTGTTACGGGTGGTGAAGCGATCACTGAAGGTGAATTTGCCAAAGGCAGTTTCTACAAACCGACGATCATCACGGGTTTGAGCAACAGCGCGCAAACCTGCCAAGAAGAAATTTTTGGCCCTGTGTTGGTCGTTATGCCATACGACAATGAAAAAGATTTATTCGAGCAAGCCAACGATAGCTGTTTTGGTTTAGCGGCAGGGATTTGGACAGAAAGCTACCGTAAAGCATGGAAAATTGCCCGTTTGCTGGAAGTCGG
This sequence comes from Acinetobacter sp. YH12076, assembly GCF_013419525.1. NCBI lineage: Bacteria > Pseudomonadati > Pseudomonadota > Gammaproteobacteria > Moraxellales > Moraxellaceae > Acinetobacter > Acinetobacter sp. YH12076. The sequence continues at coordinate 72,834 of NZ_VOZY01000014.1, forward strand.
TACGGTGTGGATTAACACCTATAAAAAATTCTCCATCAGCGCACCTTTTGGTGGTTTTAAAGACAGCGGCATTGGCCGTGAAAAAGGGCGCCTCGGCATTCTGTCTTATATGCAGCAAAAAAGTATTTATTTGGGGTTAAACGAGCAAGCTAATCCATGGTCGGACTAGCAGCTAAACACCCATAAACAACGAATTGAAAAAATTAAGGAAAGAACAATGACTGAACGTGTAAATGTAGGCGAAGCAATCGCTCGAGTATTAGAACAGCATAATGTAGACAGTATGTATGGTGTGATTTCTATTCATAACTTACCTATTGCCGATGCTGTTGGCCGCCGTGAAAAGATGCGTTTTGTAGCCGCGCGTGGTGAAGCTGGTTCTGTCACAATGGCAGATGCGCATGCGCGTTTTAAAGGTTTAGGTGTGGCTTTGACAAGTACAGGTGCAGGTGCAGGTAATGCTGTGGGTTCACTGATCGAAGCAATGAATGCTGGCAGCCCAGTGCTGCATTTAACCGGTCAAGTCGAACGTGAATATTTAGACCGCGATGCAAGCTTTATTCATGAAACCAAAGACCAGTTAACCTTCTTAAAAGCATCGAGTAAAGCTGCTTTTCGTATTACCAGCCCAGACAATGCAGTAGGTGTAATTCGTGAAGCGATTCGCGTTGCGACTACTGTTCCTATGGGGCCGGTAAGTGTAGAAATTCCAATTGATGTACAAGCCGCTGAAATTGATTTACCAGCCAATCTTGGCCCAGTAAAAGCTATGCTATTGCCGCAAGCGAATGATGCTGAAATTGACATGATTGCAGATGCATTGAAAAAGGCGAAGCGTCCACTAATTTGGATTGGCGGCGGTACTTTAAATGCAGTAGAAGAAGTGAAAGCGCTGGCTGACTTAGGTATTCCAGTTGTTTCATCTACGCATGCACGCGGTGTATTGGCAGATGATCATCCACGTAGCTTACGTGCATTCCATAACTCTGCAGCCGTTGAAAAACTGATGAAAGAGGCGGACTTATTGATTGTTGCAGGCTCACGTTTACGCAGTAATGAAACCAAGACTTACTCAGTTGAATTCCCTGAAAACATCATCCAAATTGATGCAAATCCAGTTGCACAGCAACGTAACTACAAGATTTCACAATTTGTATGTGCAGATACCAAAGATACTTTTGCACGTGTCATTAGCGCATTGAATGGCCTAAGCAAAATTGATGCTGCATATGATGCAGATGTTAAGGCTGCGCGTGAACATGCGGTAGATGCACTACGTACGCAAATGGATCAATACGCATTAATTTGTGATCACTTACGTGCAGCATTACCAGAAGACGGTATTTTTGTTCGTGACATCACCATGTCAGGCAGTACTTGGGGTAGCCGTTTGTTCCCAGTACAAACACCGAACAAAAACATCCACTCATTGGCTGGTGCAATCGGCTTGGGTCTTGCACACGCGATTGGTTCATCGATTGCTAACCCAGACAAAAAAGTTGTGGGCTTAGTGGGTGATGGTGGCTTGATGCTGGGTATTGGTGAAATTGCGACGATGGCGCAAGAAAACACCGATATGGTGCTGATGATTATGAATGATGGTGGTTATGGCGTGATGCGTGGCATTCAAAATAACTACTTTGGCGGTCGTCAGTACTTCAATGAATTGCACACTCCAGACTACAAATTGCTTGGTGATTCAATGGGTGTGAAGAGCTGGAAAGTAGGTAGTGCAGACGAGTTCAAAACTGCGATTCAAGAAGCTATTGATCTGAATGGCCCAGCAGTGATTGAACTGGATATGAACGCCATTGGTCCATTGAAATTTGCAGGTCCACCGCAGGAAAAACTTTACTAATTAAGATAAAGCGTTTTAAGCCATAACGAAGCATAGAGGGTGCAATTTTCCAAAAAGGGAGGATTGCACAAAGTTTGAATCAGAATGAACCCAATTCAGGCCATATAGGTGCGAGCAAATGCAAACAAGGATAGAGCATGATTTATTAGGAGCGAAAGAAGTTCCTGTAGATGCGTATTATGGTATTCATACCCTCAGAGCCATCGAAAATTTTCAAATCTCCAATGTGAAAATTGGACAGTTACCGCACTTTATTCGTGCCTTAGGTTTTGTTAAAAAAGCGGCAGCTCAAACCAACTTTAATTTTCGGCGTATTACCGCACAGCAACTTGCTGCCATCGAATACGGTGCAGATCAATTGATTGAACATCCTGAAAAATGGGCGGAATCCTTTCCCATTGATGTTTATCAGGGAGGAGCAGGTACCTCGGTCAACATGAACTGTAACGAGGTGATTGCCAATATTGGTTTGGAGTTCTTGGGACTGAACAAAGGCAATTATCGTGAGTTACATCCTAACGATCATGTAAATAAATCACAATCGACCAATGATGTTTATCCGACAGCGTTACGAATCAGTTTATATCACCGTATAGAAGACCTGCTTTTAGCACTGGATAAATTGATTCAAACCATTCGTGCGAAGGTAGCTGATTTTAAACATGTGTTGAAAATGGGCCGTACCCAATTGCAAGATGCAGTGCCGATGACAGTTGGGCAAGAGTTCAGTGCCTTTGCCACATTATTAAATGAAGATCTACGTTTGATTGATCAGATGCGTCAGTTGCTCTTGGAAATTAATCTGGGCGCAACAGCGATTGGTACAGGTGTGAATTCCCCAGTCGGATACGCCCATCGTATTACCGAAAACCTCAGCAAATTGACTGGTTTATCGTTTAAAGGCGCGGAAGATTATATCGAAGCGACCAGTGATTGCGGCGTATTTATTATTATTTCAAGTACCTTGAAACGCTTGGCTTGTAAGCTATCAAAAATTTGTAATGACTTACGTTTATTGAGTTCAGGGCCACGTACAGGTTTGGCTGAAATCCGACTGCCAGAACTGCAGGCAGGTTCATCGATCATGCCAGCCAAAGTCAATCCAGTTATTCCTGAAGTCGTGAACCAAATCGCCTTTAAGGTCATGGGCAATGATTTAACCATCACCATGGCAGCAGAGGCAGGGCAACTTCAGTTAAATGTCATGGAGCCGGTCATCGCATTGTCACTCAACGAGTCGATTCAATTATTGGTGGAAGGCATTCATACCTTGAATGAAAAATGTTTTTCAGGCATTCAAGTCAATGAACAACAAGCCTATGACATGGTCATGCGTAGTGTTGGCATTGTGACTTTGCTTGATCCAATTCTTGGACATGACCGCTGTGATGCCATTGGTAAACAATGTATTGCTGAAAACAAAACCATTCAAGAAGTGGTGCTGTCTCAGGGATTGATGACGGAAGAGCAATTGAAAGAAGTCTTTTCTTTTGAAAATTTAATCTCGGAAGTTCGAAACTTCGAAGCACCGCTGCAAGACATTGCTTAATTGCAAATGAAGTTCGCAGTGACTGCTAAATAAATTTTTTTAGTTAAATATGGAAATAAACAAAGTTTTGCATGCAAAACAAAATAAGGACAGGTGCTTGAGATGAATAAAACCATATTGATAACAGCGATGATGCTGTCTTTGAGCGCAGCTGCCGCTAGCGTTCAAGCCAAAGAGGATCCATTAGAGTGGAAAAGCGACGATGGCACACAATCGTTTAAATTGGGTGGAGCTTTACGTTTTAATCATCGTTATGAACAGTGGGAGCCAAGTGATAAACGCGGCATAGGCAAACTGGATTTTGATATTTTCCGTATCGACTTAAAAGGCAAATCGGGTGATGCCTATTTGAATGCGAGCTATTTAATTCAAGATCAGGAAAAAACCTCAATTGAAAAAGCCTATGTGGGTTATAACCTAGACAAAAACAACAGCATCGAAGCAGGTTTTGTCTATAAGCCATTTGCGCTTTATCCATATCCGCAAAATGGTTGGACCTATCATATCCCGTTCTTCTTGGGCTATGGCAACAACATCGCGCCGGGGATTAACTGGAATTACAATAATCCTGAATGGGATGTGAAAGTTGGTTACTACCCACGTATGTTGGAAACCAATTTACGCTATTCACCTGAATCTGCAACTTATGATGATCTTTCAGAGAATCATTTACCCTTTCAAGCTGCTTATCAAAACGAAAAGCACAATCAGCTGAATACTCGTATTGTACGTAAATTCGGTAATGATCAAATCGGGAAACACGAGGTCGGTATATCTGGATCTGCCGCACAATTGCATAACAAAACGACCCGCGATGAAGGTAGTTATTATGCCGCTGGGATTCATACCAACAGCAACTACCAACGTTGGAATTTACAGTCTTCGGTGATTCATTATCAATATGATGCTGAAAACCCTGAAGGTGTAAGTAATGACATGACCTTGATGGGCGCAAATGGTTTAACACCAGCCTATTTCATTGCCTCTGAAGGTACAGTTTCAAGCGTCAATTTGGCATATACATTACCTGTTCAAAATATGGGTAAACTCAAAGCCATTCGTTTTTACAATGACTACAGTTATTTAAACAAAGAACGCAGTGACTGGTCAGCTTCGCAAATGAATACCACAGGTGCAATGTTTATCGCTACACCATTTATGGTGTGGGCAGATTATACTTGGGGCAAAAATGCCAATATTATTGGTGGGGCAACCAATGGCACAGGCTTTACTTCAGCAACATCTGAAAATAGCGATAAATGGCTGTATCGCGTCAATTTAAATATTGGCTTTAACTTCTGATCGATATCCAACAAGCTAAAACCTCTGTTAAAGCAAAATGGCTTTGATCGAGGTTTTTTTATTGGAACACTTAAGATGCATTCAGATGTATTTAATCTTCATATTTTATGTCTTTGTTTTAAATTAAATCAGGGCTATGGCGTATTAAATTTAAGATTTACTAAAAATAAAAAAAATCGTTTATGAATTAACTGAGCATCTGTTCATTTAACTCTCAGTTTATCTTAGTTAAACCATGTCCTAAGCAGATCAAAATTTAGAAAATTGTCAAAATCTCCTCGATAATGGCTTGCTGCTATTGCAGAGCATGGCTATAGCAAAAACTTTATTCAGGCTTTGGTACGCAAGGTCAGATGATTTAATGGCATTTTGTGTTACTAATTTTTATAAGGTAAACGGGTAATTTCGCCTTTTACAAGTAAATTCAAATCTTCAAACATTTCCATACTTATATTTTAATTTAACTTTTATAGATTTGGATCACTCTCTCGTGAGGGAGGTAATTTGCTTTATTCTTTAAAATACATATTTGGGGCTAAAGATAAGCATATTGCGACAATTAGAGTCTTGTCATGTTTTCTGCATTTTTCGACGATATCCTTCAGTATTATGCAGATATGAACTTATATTTTTGCAAAATTGTCTTTGGTTTAGACTTATGGGGGAATGGGGTACTTGATCTTAGGTCTTTGACATTGGATTTGCTGCCATATATTGGCTTATGAATATAAAAAGCATGCTCAAAAAGGTGAAAACATAACTTGGCAGCCCAGTTTCTTCGCTTTACTGGCACTACAAATGTCACCATGCACATTTCCAATAAAACATATAGCCATGCTTGCTGCTGGATTTATCATTCCGTCTTTAGTGTTGATGTGGTTATATAAACGCAGTGAACACCTTAGCCAAGCTGCATAAAAAAAGCCCTCACATTTGAGGGCTTTTAATTATTTTACTTCGGGTAAATCAAACCAAATCACTTGAGCATCTTCAAGCGCTTCAATTTGGCTATCTTCTAAGAACGCAATTGCACCACCAGCTTCAACTTTATGTTCAGCAATTTGCACTGAACCTGAAATAACATGAATATAGTTGATATGCTGCGTTGCATGGATGTCTAAAGCTTGACCATTCGTCAAAAATGCAGATTTAACTTCCGCCTGCTGACGAATATGCATAGCTGCATTGTCATTTGGACCGACAATTAAATGCCATTGATTGGGTTGATCACGTGGATCACATTTAATTTGTTGATAGGTCGGTTCAGCATCACGTTCATTTGGAACGATCCAAATTTGTAGTAAATGTACATCTTCATCACCTTGGTTCATTTCGCTATGGCGCACACCTGTACCTGCGCTCATGAGCTGCCATTCACCCGCAGAAATGCCACCATGGTTGCCCATACTGTCTTTATGCGTAATGGTGCCTTTTAACACACACGTTAAAATTTCCATATTGTCATGTGGGTGTTGACCAAAACCTTCATGGGCTGCAATTAAGTCATCATTAATTACACGAAGCGCACTAACGCCCATGTATTTCGGGTCATACCAGTTACCAAAAGAAAAGCTGTGTTTAGACTCAAGCCAGCCCATTTTTACGTGACCACGGTTTTCACTTGGATGTAAAAAAGCATTCATGGCATTCATCCTTATCTTAATTATTGAACATATGCCTATTTTAGGATTGAACTAAATCGGGATATATAGTTTTTTAGCGACAATTCATCCTATTTTTGCAACGCTCAGCCAAGATTGAGTCTTTTGTTATGCATAAAGGCGCAACTATAAAAAAGCCTGCACGAAGCAGGCTTTTTTGAATATGACTAAAATTATTCTAAGAATTTAACAGTCACACCAGATTTCACTTTCTTACCTAAGTCATTTGCATCCCAGTTGGTCAAACGAATACAACCGTGTGACGCAGTTTTAGAGATAGCAGATGGGTTCGGTGTACCGTGAATACCGAATGATTTTTTGCTCAAGCCAATCCAGATATTACCAACAGGACCATTTGGACCAGGTGGTAAAGACAATGGTTTTCTGTTGTTGCCTTGAACAAAGTTAGACGGTGAGTAGCTGTACCAAGGGTTTGGTGCAACACCTGTGACTTTGTATGTACCTGTAGGTGATGGTGTATCTGAACTACCAATCGTTGCCGGGAATGAACCGATCATTTGGTTGCGGTTATTAAACAAGTAAAGTTGTTTCGCGCCTTTATGTGCAACGATTAAGTGAATATCTTCAGGAACTTCGTTACGAATATTCGCAACTAAGATTTTTTCACCAGCTTTTTTAAATGTCGCTTTTGGATTCAACTTTTTCAAAAAGTCTTCATCCATGTGGAATTTTTCACCCAACATTTCAGTCACACGTGTGTAGTACAAGCCTTTCATTTTTGCTTGTAATGCATAGTCGTGTGGAATTGATGCTGCATAAGGACCTTTCAAGTCTGCATCAGTCAACGTGTATTCAATGAATGCAGGTTTAGAACCTTGTTTTGCAATCAATGAATCCCAAGTTTCTTTGGTTAACGTTCCTGTAGGTTTCAACCCATTCATTTGTTGGAATGAAGCGATCGCCTTTAGGGTATTTTTACCACTGGTCCCATCAATTGCACCCGGTGAAGCATGTGCATTATTGAGCATGACATGTGCACGTGCATAAACAGGGAACTGACCTTTACCAATATTGTCATACCACTGCGCATTATTTAGGTCATTTAAACCCCAAGCAACTTTGGCAGCAGGCGAAGTTGATGTTGGAGTTGTAGCAGTCGCTATAGCAGGTGCAGAACCGATGTCGGCTTTAACATCTTCTGATTGTTGCAGGCTGTCTAAAGTTTGCGATGCTTGGTTCAGATCTTCTTGTTCTTGAGCGCTAATCTGGCTAGTTGCAGATGAAGCTTCAGTCGCTAACGGATCAATGGGATCCTGAACTGCAACATTAGTCACTTTTTTTGGCGTTAATGGTTGTTCAGCAGTAGATGCGGCAATAGCTGTACCAGCAAATATGCAACTTAGGCTCAGTGCGAGCATGGTGCGAACGAACATGTAATTCAACCTTAAGAATTATTCATTTACTGTGTATTAAAAACTGGCTAAGTATTACAGAAAAAAAGTGGAGATGCAGTAGTTGTTTTGTGTAAATATCATTTTTGGCACTCAACATGATCGGTTTTTAAATGCTTGAGAAGTTATTATATTTACAACCTTTTTGATATGATGATGCGAATATCGAATTAAGTTGGGAAAGTGAATGACGACCTTAAAAAATGATCGTTTCTTGCGTGCCTTATTACGTGAACCGGTAGATGCAACTCCGGTTTGGATGATGCGTCAGGCTGGCCGTTATTTACCAGAGTATCGTGAAACACGTGCCAAAGCAGGTGATTTCCTATCCCTTTGTAAAAATACAGAATTTGCTTGTGAAGTTACTTTACAACCTTTGCGTCGTTATGACTTAGACGCTGCCATTTTATTTTCAGACATTTTGACTGTACCTGATGCGTTGGGTTTAGGATTGTATTTTGAAGCAGGTGAAGGTCCGAAGTTTCATAAAACCGTACGTACCGAACAAGATGTACTGAATTTACCTAAATTTAATGCCAAATCAGACCTAGATTATGTCATGAATGCCGTGACTACGATTCGTTCAGCTTTGGGCGGACAAGTTCCTTTGATTGGCTTCTCAGGCAGTCCTTGGACACTGGCAACCTATATGGTGGAAGGCGGTTCAAGCAAAGATTTCCGTTTTACAAAACAAATGATGTATGCACAACCTGAAGTGCTGCATGCCTTATTAGACCGTTTGGCTGTGGCGGTGACTGAATATCTCAATGCGCAGATTGATGCAGGTGCGCAAGCCGTACAAATCTTTGATAGTTGGGGTGGGGCATTAGCACACCGTGAATACATTGAATTTTCACTGAACTACATGCAAAAAATCGTGGCAGGTTTACAGCGTGAAAAAGATGGACGCAAAGTCCCTGTGATTTTGTTTACCAAAGGTGGTGGTCAATGGTTAGAGCCAATGATTGCAACGGGTGCAGATGCTTTTGGTTTAGATTGGACTACGCCATTAAATGTAGCACGTCAAACAGTCGCAGGCCGTGCAGCTTTGCAAGGTAACTTAGATCCAGCAACCTTGTATGGTTCTCCTGAAGCGATTGCGAAAGCGACGCGTGCCATGTTAGATGACGCATATGCCAACGGTGAAAAAACCGGTTATGTGGCGAACTTAGGTCATGGTATTACCCAGTGGGTAGATCCAGCCAATCCAAAAGCTTTTATTGATACGGTACACGAATATAGTGCCAAGTATTTATAAGGCTTTAGGGAAATTGGTTTAGGATTCAACCGTGGTCAAGATTATAAAATCATGTTTTGAGTTCTCTTATAAGGCAGCTTCGGCTGCCTTATTTGGGATATTACTGCTGATCGCTTTTGCATTAACTGCAGCAATGGGAAGTCAGGAATATTTTGGCTTTTTCCGTTATGATTATTTATTGTTTTATGCACTGATTATTCAAGTGTGTTTACTCTACCTGAAACTCGAGTCTTGGGCGGAAGCCAAAGTCATAGCACTGTTTCATATCCTTGCAATGGGGATGGAAATATTTCTGACCCATCCACATATTGCCTCATGGCAATATCCGCAGCCTGCGGTTTTTAAACTGCTGACTGTGCCATTATTTGCAGGTTTTATGTATTCGGCGGTGGGGAGTTTCTTTGCACGTTCGTTACGTCTATATCAGGTGTTGTTCAGTAACTTACCGCGTTTTGGCAATATGCTGTGCTTAGCCGTTTTGTCATATCTTAATTTTATGACCAAATTTTTTGTGCCAGATATTCGTATGTTTTTGTTTGCTTGGAGTGTGGTGATCTTTTGGAAAACCAAGCTCAGTTTTCAATTACAAAATCATGTGATTCAGTTGCCGATGTTACCTGTACTGTTGATTTTGGCATTTTTGATTTGGATCGCAGAAAATATCAGTACCTTCTATCAAATTTGGTTATATCCAAGTCAGGTCGATGCATGGCATATGGTCGGTTGGGGGAAACTCGGTTCTTGGTATTTGTTGCTATTACTCAGTTTGGTTTTAGTGCTCAAAATCCTTGGAAAACGTGATGAAAATGGTACTTGGTTGCTCAAAAAATAGTGAATAAGAACGTATTATTTTTAGCCAAAAGTTTTAGATGAAAATGTTTTGCCTTATCTGAAAGATCAAGTTAATCTACAGGTGTGTAATCAAAATTACACATGTTTTAATAATTAAAAACAATGGAATAAAATTCCCTGGAGAAGTGCTATGTTAAAAAAATTAGCTTTAGTTGCAGTCGTTGCACTAGGTTCTACAGCTGCTTTTGCTGACCGTGACGTAGGTTGTGGTGTTGGTTCTCAAGTTTGGGCTGGTCAATCAGGTAAAATTCCTAAAATTTTAGCTGCGACTACCAACGGTATTTTTACTAACCAGTTACTTGGTATCACCTTTGGTACTTTAGGTTGTAGCGGTACAGGTACAGTGACTGCTCAAGCAGTAACATTTACCAATGAAAATGCTGAATCACTTGCTCGTGATATGGCGGTTGGTCAAGGTGAGAGCCTGAATGTTTTGGCTGAGCTTTTAAACATTCAATCGACAGATAAAGCACGTTTCTTTGCTGTGTCTAAAGCAAATTTTGCTGAAATCTATTCAGCTGAAAACCAGTCTTCTCTACAAGTACTTGCTTCATTACAAAGCGTAATGGCGAAAGACGAAGTACTTAAAGCTTACGTTTAATCGATGCTTTTAAAACCCTGTCTCTCGGCAGGGTTTTTTATTATCTAAAATATATAAAAATGGATTTGAATATAACTGAATGAAATCAATTGCTTTATTTTGTACTTTTATGATTCCGAGCATCATATATGCTCAGCAAGTTGTAGATTCTACTCCTTCTAAAACCGTAGAGTTACAGCGATATATTGAACTTGCACAATCAAAAAAACTGTCTGAACACATCAGTTGGCAACGACTTTTATATACAGATCATAAAGGACAAAGTGAAGTTGCTTTTTCAGGTTACTTTCTAGCTGAAAATGGCCGTCAAAATGCCCAAGCCGAATTAGAGGCAGATGTCGCTGCACTATTTCAAACCGCCGAACCTAATCAAGCCTTTCGTTGTCGTTTCCCTGCGCGTAGTCAGTGGCTGATGCAAGAGTTATCCATCCGTTCAGAGCAGTTACCTGCGGTAAGTTGCCCTGAGTTTGATGAATGGTTTGGAAAAATTAAGCCTTATAAAGCGACATTAATCTACGCCACAGACTTTATGGGTAATCCAAGTTCTATGTTTGGACATACCTTATTGCGTCTCGATCCGAAAGATCAAAAAGAACTAAATTTGGTGTCCTATGCCATTAATTATGCAGCCACAGTTGCAGGTGAAGATAACTGGTCTTATGCATGGAAAGGCTTAACAGGGCAGTATCCTGGCGAATATTCCTTGATGCCGTACTACCGGAAGGTGAAAGAATATGGCGATTTTGAAAGTCGTGATTTGTGGGAATATGAGCTAGCACTGACCGAGCAAGAAACCAGTTATTTGGTTAAACATATTTGGGAAATGCAAAATGTCAGTTTTCCCTATTATTTTGCCAGCGATAACTGTGCCTATCGATTATTGGGCCTAATGGATTTGGTTCGCCCGACACTGAATTTAACACAGAAATTTAAAGTCGCTTCCATTCCCGTTGAGACGATCAAAGCGATCAATGATGAACAACTGATTCAAGCAGCGGTTTATCGTCCTGCATTAGAAACGCAGCTTTTGTCACAAGCGCAGCAACATGGATATCGTTTAGCACGCGAAGCGCATAAGCTCGCTGAAATTGAACCTGAGAACATGTCGACAGCACTCGCTCAGTTTAATGAAGTAGAGCAAGCGAAAATATTAGAAATGGCGTATGACCATCTGTATTTATTACTGATTGGGAGAAAGGTGAGTGCGGAAGAAACGCAGCCTAAATTACGTCAAATCTTGGCCTTACGTAGTCAATCTTCGCAACCAAAACAACGGACTGAACCTAAGCAGCCAAGTTTAGACCCAGTCAATGGACATCATGCGCGAAATTTTTCAGCTACAGTAGGCGAAGTTCAAGGTGAAAAATACATCGAACTCGGTCATCGTCAGGCTTATCATGATTTGATCGATCCGCAAGGTGGCTTTCGGATTGGTACGCAGTTGATGTTTTGGGATGGCTCGATTCAATATCGTGACGACCAACTCAAACTCAATTATTTTGATTTTTTATCGGTCAACTCCTACAATCCGATCACGCCATTTAAAACACCGCTAACTTGGGGGTTTAATTTTGGCTGGCAGCAAGTGTCTGTAGATGCAGGTCAATTTAGCGAAACGAAACAACATGGCGTTGCTGAATTCAAAGCACAATCTGGTTATAGCTGGGCCAATCAGGAACGTACACATTTGTGTTATGTGCAGTCTCAAATGCAGGTGCAGGGAGGCAAGTCACTTGATCAGGGATGGCGAGTGGGCCTTGGGCCGGCACTGGGTTGCCAAAATATTTGGTCAGAAAGATTCAATAGTTTGATTCAGGTAGAGCTTCCGTATTGGGAAGATACACATCAATGGAATCTGAAACTCGATGCTGAATTACAATATATCGTCAACCAACAAAATGCTTTAAGACTAGGATACGAATACCAGCAACAAGATGATCAAGATTGGAATAAATTGAAATTGAGTTATGTATTTTTCTATTAATTTTTAAGATAGATAAAATGTGAAATATCAAATAAATTTGTTTTTTTATGTAAGTAAAGCAAGGTATGATTGCTAGCTTTGTAATCGCTGTGGTTTGTGTCACCGAATGAATCAAGAATGTATTACAGGTCTAAGTCAGACTTGGAAAGATATTTGTGATCAATATACTGAAAATGAACATCTTGCAGCTTTGCAATTTATCCAGAAGCATGTTGAGCATTTAGTTACTGTTTTTTATGAACAAATGTCGAGAGAACCAGCGTCAGCTGAATTTTTTAAAGACGATATTATTCAAAAAAGGCTCATCGACACCTTAAGAAAATGGTTATTAGAAACATTTAATGTTGCACTAAATAATGATTTTGAAATTTCGGTTAAAAGGCAGCAAAAAGTTGGAATGGTGCACGCGCGTGTCGGCATTCCGTCATGGTTGATTATGCGTGGTGTACGTGAAATAGAACGTAAAATATTTGAAATTTTAGAGCTAAACCAAACTCAAAATATTCTCCATATGTGTAGTTATATTGTGCAAATTATGGGATTTAGCACTGAAATTATGTGCCGATCTTATGAGATCAATACGGAAAAAAAGCAAGAAACCAAGCATAATTATCGCTTATTTTCAGCGATGCAAGATGTTGCAGTGCATAAAGATAAACAACGTGGTTCATTGCTCAATTGGGAAAATGAATTGATGTTTAAAATCTTTTCGGGAAATGTCAGTTTTTATCATTCCTTACTTTCAAAATCAGAATTTGGATTGTGGTTTATTCATAAAGCGGCATATGCTTTTTCGGGTTCAGATCAGGTTCAATTAATTATTGATCGAATTTATCAAGTGGATGAGCTAACGCAGCAAACCACACAAATAACGGATAAAGATCAACTGCAACATTTGATTCAACAGATTCGAGACTTAAATCGTGAAATTCAGCATTTAGTCGATCAATTATTTCAGGTGGCTGAATATATTGAGTCAGGCAATGATTCTTTGACGCAACTCCTAAACCGTCGTTATCTTAGTACTATTATTTCACGTGAAATTACTTTGGCACGTCAAAATCAAACGCCTTTGTCTTTGCTAGCCTTTGACGCGGATTACTTTAAAATGATCAATGATAAGTTTGGGCATGCGGCAGGTGATCTTGCACTGAAATTTATTGCCGAAGCTTTGCAGCGTTACAGCCAAGGTAGCGATTATGCATTCCGTATTGGTGGCGAAGAGTTCTTGTTACTCTTGGTGGACACCAATGTAAACCGTGTGATGAAAGTTGCAGAAAATATTCGCCAATATATTGAAAATGGAGTGATCCGAACAGTACAAGGTCAGCAATTTAGTTTAACTGTTAGCGTTGGTTGTGTGCAGTATAACGGTCATCCTGACTATCAACGTTTACTAGATGCTGCCGATATGGCACTCTATGCTGCCAAGAATACAGGTCGTAACCGTATTTACGTTGCTAAAACTGATCAGCAAACAACATCATCTTCATCCTAAATGGATATTCACTTAATTTTGCTTTGTAGAAAATCTAAAAATTTTGCTTTTTGCTCTACATACTTGGGATGAACTTTAGCTTCATCCCATTTTTGTTTAAATACTCGTGCAGCAGCAGCTTTGACGGGATCCTCTTTTTGTCTTGGAAGCTCTTCGCGTCCATGTGCACCACTTAATCCCTTTTTATCATTAGGGACTGGACCCTCATATTTTTTACCACCTTTATGGTTGGCATAGCGACGTGCACGTGTAAAACCCATCTGCAAAAATTTACGTGCCATATCTGCACCGACAAAATCTTCAGCGTCTAAATACTCTTCAAAAAGTTGCCAAATTTTGGTACTGCTTTCGATGGCTTTTTCTTCATTAGCAAATCGCCAATAAGGCAAAATTTCAGATTTATAAGGCTCTACGAGTAATACACCTTGTTCACCACGTCCAATTCTATAAAGTTCAGGGTGTTCGCGAAAATTTATCTTTTTAAAATCTAAACTGTAATCAAAACTATTGGAATGAACGCGTGATACACGCTTAGGTATGGGAATGGATTTATTATTCATATTCACTCCATTATAACCTTACTCTATTTCAAGCTTAAGCTAAAAAAGTAGCCCCAGTTGGGGCTACTTTTTATTTTGTCTTTTTGCTGGTGGATTTGGCTTTGGTCGTCTTGGTTCTTTCTCCCTTAGACTTGCTTGCCTTAGCATCCGTTTTCTTTGCCGTTGAAGATTTTTTTGTTGCTTTCTTCTCAGCTTTTGGCTTTTCATCTTTAACTTTAGTGCTTGTTTTTGATGTGCTGGCTTTTTTAGGGGCCTCTTTTTTGTCAGCTTTAGATTTCGGCGAACTTTTAGTTGACGCAGATTTTTTAGCTTTTACTTTTTCATCTTTAGTTGCAGCTTCTTTTTTAGAAGTGCTGTCCTTAGATTTTTTTTCAGCAGTTTTCTTTGTTGCTTTGTTTGAATCTTTACTCGATGCTTTAGCTGATTTTTTTACTTTATCCTCATTCTTTTTTGCAGTTTTTGCCGTAGTTTTCGCTGTCTTTTTCTCATCTTTTTCAGTTGTCTTTTTTGCGGCTACCATAGTGATCACCCTTAGTTAGTAAAAAAAAGAAAATAGCAATGAATCTAAAGGATTCATCTTGTTTTCAATGTACGGACTAATCTTGAATATGGGGGGTGAAATCATGTTATGAAATGTTTAATTTATGAACAGAAATACATTAAGTAATTGATATCAATTTTATGCTGTAGTTTTGAGTTACAAGTCTTACAGCACGGTTACAAACAATATTTTTAAAAGATATTTTTTCAAAATAAATATTTTGGGCGATTAAACTTCTACAACCACATAGTATTTTTTGACGGCTTCGACAACTTCAAACTTGCCCTGAAACGATGGGGGAATAATGCCCGCATGGCCAGCAGAAACTTCGATATATCCGCCTTGTTGATCATGAATACGTACTAAACCTTCAAGGATTGTAAAAAACTCTTGTTTGTTCGGTGCAAAGACAATATTCCATGCACCAACTTCACATTGCCAGATCCCGCAGTCCATATTGGGGTGTACATACAGGCTTGCGGTTTCACGTTTAGGATTGCCTTGAACCAAACGGTCTGGGCGAGGGAAGTCTATGCTGTGTTCGGCTTGTGCTAAACCCTGACCGGCAATATATACATCTGACATGATTCATCCTGAAAATAGTGCTTTGCTATCAAAGCAAACGATTTTCGACATTAAAACACAAATAAAAAAAGCCTCAAGAGCTCGAGGCTTTTTTTATGAGTGCTAACGCTGAATGTTCTATTAATAGCTTTCTGGAACTGCACTTAAAAATTCACGACGTTCTTCTTTATTGGTTTTAAAGTCACCGACAAAAGAAACGGTACGTGTTGTAGACTCTTGTTTACCTACACCACGCATCATCATGCACATGTGAGCTGAATCAATCACCACAGCAACACCACGCGCACCAGTCACTTCAGCCACTGCTTCAGCAATCTGCTGAGTAAGGTTTTCCTGAATTTGTAAGCGACGGGCAAACATTTCTGTAATACGTGCGAATTTTGATAAACCTAAAACATTGCCTTCTGGGAGATAAGCAATATGTACACGACCATAAAAAGGTAATAAATGGTGCTCACACAATGAATAGAATTCAATATTCTTAACTAAGACCATTTCACGGTTATCGGATGGGAAAACCGCATTGTTGGTCACTTCTTCAAGTGTCTGGCTATAACCAGAAGTAAGATATGAAAAAGCTTTAGCAGCACGCATAGGCGTATCTTTAAGACCCGGGCGATTCAGATCTTCACCAACGGCAGTTAGGATATTTGCGTAGGATTGCTGCATAGACATAAGACGTGTTCACTTACACTGAGAGATTGAACAAGGACGGCATTGTAGCAGAAAACTATTACAATGCCTTCTTTTGGAGTTAAATCCGATTATTGTTTAAACTGTGGGTTCTTTTCTGCACGTTTAAGCAGAACCAGTACAGCACCTGTGCCGCCTTGTTTTTCTGGGGCGCTCACGAATGCCAATACATCACGATGTTGACGTAACCAACTATTTACATAAGTTTTTAAAATTGCTTCTGGACCTTTGCCATGCACAATTTTAATGACGTTTTGATTGTCATCTTTCGCCATTTGAATAATTTGCAGCACGGCAGAACGGGCTTCTTCAACAGTGCAACCGTGTAAGTCGACAGCTTCAAACCAACGTAGATTACCAGCTTTCAAATCTTCAAAAACTTTATGTTGTAAGGTTGCAATGCGATAGCTTAAAGCAGCTTGACTGGCAACAGGGTTGAGCATCGCTTGCGTATCAGAAAGTAATGCATCATCTGTTTCCATAGGACCAATTGCAGCAGCACGTTTAGCCAACGTTTGCGCATCAGGTTTTTTACGACCCACTTTTTCCATTTTTGCAATATTTCCTGCATTCATTTTTTGAACACCTTGCATTTGCTTTTGGAAAAGCGCGAAGTCTTCTTCCTGCTCTTGTTCAACAGTCTTTGGCGTTGGCTCAGGCTGTTTAGCAATCGTTGAGGAATGTGGATTCGTAATTTGCTTTTTAAAAGATTTCAGTAGGTTGTACTGATCTTTTGAAAGCGAAGAATCGTGTTTGCTCATAATGAAAAAACGGGAAATATACAAAAATTTAGTGCAATTATAGCCTTAAATGGCACTGATTTGAACTGGAAAGACTTTATATAAAGAAGATCTCTTAATTCATTACAAGTCCTATTTGGGCTTCAAAGTTGAATTAATTAATTTAATAACTTTTTTATTTTTATATTGTTCTGCAAGAGCTAATGCTGATTGTTCTTCATTAAATTTAGAAATACACACGATTTCGGTTGAAGCGCCTTTTTCAAGTAAATAAGAAATTATCTGATATTGATTTAGGCGGATAGCTTTACCTAATGGGGAGCATCTAGTGAAATAATATGTTTGTGGTTCAACTTCATCTACTACAAGTTCATTTATTTTTCTCAGCTTCATTTTTTTGATTAAAGAAATATCTGTGTGCTCGATAGCCGCCATAATTAAGGTGGTATCATAAAATTCATTGTTTTCACCAAAATTTAAATATTCAAGATACAAATTTTTGGCTTTTTCATAATTATCAATATCATTTTTCTGTGTCAGGTTCTTTATCGCATTTTGGAAAAAATCATTCATATCATCAAAATCATTTATTGCTGCATGGAACATGAATATATTTATTAAATATGGCTCATCAGCTAAATTTTTTTTCAATAAATGAGGGGTATCTTTATAAAAAATCTGTTCAAAATGATTTAATTTTTCCATGGAAATAGGGTGAGATTTAATATTGATTGGTTTTGATAAAGAATTTTTATGTCCTTTAGACATAGAAAAATAGGTTGAATTTTCAATATTCTTGTTTTTAGTATTGATTGGCTTTGTTGCACAAAGATTTGAAATGCAAAGCGCCCCTAATTGATCCAAATTTAAGGCGTAACTTGGGTAAGTGGGCGACCTAATTCCGTAAATCTGTTAAGGACTGCTACACGTGCATGGATC